>NZ_CP073078.1:5248389-5553470 GCF_018135625.1 Phenylobacterium montanum | reverse complement strand
ACCGAGGCCGGCGTCATCTGACGCGGCAAGACCCTCACGGCGCGAAGGTGGTCCCGTTCCACTTGTAGTCCACCAGCGGCGCAAACGCGCTGGCGCTGATGGCGTTCTGCGGGAAGATCAGGGCCAGTTCGTCGCCGAGCCGCGTCGAGCCGGCCACAAGGCCGGTGACGTTGGTCAGCCGCGCCCAGGCGATGTCGGCGCCCGAGGCCGGCTGGGGCGCCGGCGAAGCCTGGTAGAAGCCGAAGCTGGCCAGGACCGGGGCGAGCGGCACGAAGCTGGCTCCGGTCAGGCTGACCGTGGTGGTCCCGCCGCCGCTGGCCTGCAGGGCGTCGTAGTTGCCCGGCGTCACCGGCACGCTGCCTGGCGCGGGCACATTGGCGGCCGGCAGGAAGGGATCGCCGCTGCCCTTGGCCCGGATCAGGGCCAGAGGGTCGGAGGACGGCGTCACCATCGCCGCCGCCGGCGCCAGCTGCAGCACCCGGCCGGCATAGAGCAGGAAGTCGGTCGGCGCGATGCTTCCCGGCCCGCCGGGCGGCAGGGCCAGGGCGGTCGGCCCGGCCAACGGCAGGGCGGCGCCCTGGGCGTGCAGCGCGGTGATCGCCGCGTGGAAGGCCGGCATGAAGTCGCTGCGCACCAGGATCGACAGCGGCAGGGTGGCCTGGGCCGGACCTGCCGGGCGATCGTTGGGCAGGCTGACCATGGCGAGCGGCTGGGCCGGGCTCCAGCCGAGGGCCGGCGACGGACCCGCGACGCCCAGGATGCCGGCCAGGGCCTGCTCCTGCATGGCGCTCTCCTTCAGGGTGGTGAGCAGGTTCAGGTAGCCGCCGATCTCGGTGATGTTGCGCGGCGGCGGCACGCGCGAGCCGATCACGTCGCCCTCCAGCGCCAGGCGGCGCATCAGGATCGACTGGGCCTGGACGGCGTCGGGCGATGCCCCGGCCGCGACCAGGTTCACCAGGCTGCCGACGATCTGCGAGGTCAGCGCCGGGTCGACGAAATAGGTCGGCGCCGCGGTGCTCGACGCCTCGCTGGTGAAGGCGAACTGGGCCGAGGCGTTGATCGCCGAGCGGCCGCCCGGGCTGACCACGGTGACATTGACCGTGCCGCTCCCGGCCGGGCTGATGGCGATGATCTGGGTGTCGCTCAGCACGGTCAGGGAGGCGGCGTTGCTGTCGCCGAAGCCCACCGCCAGGGCGCCCGTGAAGCCGGTCCCGGTCAGGGTGACGATGGTCCCGCCGGCGGCGGGGCCGGAGATGGGCGCGATCGAAGAGAGGGTCGGAAGAGCCATGGCGGTTTCCCCCTAGAGGAACGCTGCGAGGATGATGGGCAGGAGCGAGCTGGCGAGGCTGCCGGCGTCGGAGCCGCCGCTGGACCCGCCTCCCCCGCCGCTGCCGCCACCGCTTCCGCTGTCGCCGCTGCCACCGCTCTTGCCGCCCTTGCTGGAGTCGCCCTGGCTGGTGACGATGTTGCCCAGGGTGGTGATCGCCTGGGAAGTCAGCTCCTGGCTGGTCTTCAGCGTATCGGCGCGGGCCTGGTTGCCGGTGTTCTGGGCGTTCTGGATCAGTCCGACCAGCTGGGCCGCGCCGGTCAGGGCGGTGTCGAAGTCTTTCTGCGAGGCGGCGTTCTGGCCGAGGGCCTGCAACAGGCTCATGTTCGGCTGCGGCGCAGCCTGCACGTTGTTGATCAGGCTCGGCAGGGCGCCCAGGGAGTTGGGCGCAGTCAGGCCCGTGGTCAGCGAGGCCGAGGAGGTCGGCAGGGCCGTGGCCGCAATCGCCGGGGCGGTGTCGGCCGGCGCGTCCTGCCAGTTCCAGAACCGGGTCAGGTCGATCTTTTCGGACGACGGGCAGTGGCCTAGCACCGCCTCGCCCAGCACGCCGCGGGTCGGCAGCGAGGCGGTCGAGACCGGCGGATCGAAATTCGCCTGGTGATAGGCCAGGAGCGTCTTCTGGATCGCCGCCGGATCCAGCTGCATGGAATCGGCCACCTCCGGCGGGATGATGAAGGGCAGGATCATCGAGTTGCCGAAGAAGCCCAAGAGGCGGTTCTGCACGCAGTTCATCAGCGGCACCATCTGGCTGGGATCGGTGATCCCGCCACTCGGCACGCCGATGGTGTAGCCGTCGAGCAGGATGGCCCGCTCCTCAGGCGTCATCGAGGACCAGAGGGCCTTGGAATAGAGGGTGGTGTTGCGCATCACGTGGTGCAGCGCCTTCTCGATCTCGAGGATCTCGTGGAAGCGCAGCACCGGTGAGATCTGCAGCGCCGGCACCGGATAGGGCTGCGGGGGCAGTTCGACGCCACCCAGGGAGTCGTTGGCGTAGGTCTCGTTCGGCGGCTTGGTGATCGGGTTGCCGCTGGCGTCGAATTCGACGATGGCGGCCTGGAAGTTGGTCAGGAACGGCCCGCCGACGGCGCTCTCCAGGTCCGACGGGTTGAGCCGGATGGTCTTGCGCACATTGGCGGCCGGATCGTTGCCCAGGATCGAGGTGATCGCCTCGCCGAGCAGCGCGCCGCCGAAGCTGTTGTTGATCGCGTTCAGCGCCGCCATCTCGGCCGAGATCAGGGTGTAGGACAGTGGCATGAAGCTGCGCGAAATCTCGAAGCCGACGATGTCTGCGCGGTTGATAGAGCTCGGCAGGGCCAGGTTGGCGGTGAAGGTGTAGCTGCCGCCCTGCCGCTGGTTGAGCAGCCAGGCCACCAGATCGTCCTGGCTGGAGAAGGTGTCCTGGGGGATGGCGGGCGCGACATTGCCCAGCAGCACCGGGCCGACCCGGGTGTTGCGGCGCGTCACCGCCGAGACCCAGATCTGCTCGCAGCGCAGGAAGCTGCCGGTCAGGGTCAGGCCGACCACGTCCTCGGCCACCCCGCCCTCCGGCTCGACCACCGCCGTTGGGTCGGCGGCGAACTGGGCGAGAAGGGTCAGGCCGTAGCGATAGGCGCCGGGCACGGCCTGCTGCAGCACGTCCAGGTGCTTGATCATCGAGGCGTAGCGGGTCAGGAGCGGCCTGCGGTTGTCGGCCAGGGTCCCGCCGCCGCCCACCAGGGTGGTGGGATCGGTGATGGTCATGGGCTGGCCGGGCGGCAGGAAGCGCACGATCTGCATCGGCACCAGGCAGGCCAGGGTCAGGCCGTCGATCACTGTGGTGACGTCGTAGTTCCGCAGGACCTCCCAGTACTGCATGGTCATGGCGCGGGTGTGATTATGGTTGGTGATCACCTTGGTGGTCACCGTCTCGCTCTCGCTGGCGCTGGCCAGGCGCATGCCGGTGCGGGCGGCGCTGCGCCGGGCGGCGGCCTGGCTCATGGACGAGGAATGGGTGGTCTGGGCCGCCTGCTGAGCGGTGTCGCGCTGGCCCTGCAGCCACTCGTTGGAGGAGCCGGAGGACGAGGTCCCGCCGCCGCCGGCGCTGAAGATGATCAGGGTGCCGCCGGCGCCCCAGGAGGACGACGAGGACTGGAAGGAGCTGCCGGCCTGCTGCGCCTCCTCGAAGGCGGAGTTGAAGGTGGCCTGGGTCGAGGTGTCGGCCAGGGCCGCCTGGGTGGCGATCTCCTCCTCGGTGAAGAACTCGCTCTCGGTCACCGTCGAGGTGTCCTGGCGCTCGAACACCGCCACCTGCTGCTGCTCGCCGGGCGCCAGCGGCAGGGAATAGACCAGGTCGCCGAGGGCGACGCCCTTGAAGGTCCACTGCTGCTGCATCTCCAGCACGTAGCCGAGGCCCAGGGAGGCGGCCATGGGCACGGTCTCGTCGGCCACGGTGATCCCGTCGGGGCCTACGCCCATGATCTGGTCGCGGAAGCCGTCGACGCTGAGCGGCTGGTCGACGGGGATGCGGTCGACATAGTCGGTGACCGTCTCCTCCAGGAGGCCGGTGCCGTAGATGGTCAGGGGAAAGAACGCGCCCTGGTCCCCGAACCGGATGCGGATGATCTCGTTGACGATCGACATGCGCGGCTCGACCAGGCGGATGAACACGCCATAGGGAAACTGGTCGATCGAGGGATTGGCGCTGAACGACATCTGGCAGCCGTCGTCCTCGCCCAGAGTGACGGTCGGCAGCACCGGCGGATTGGCCGGCGGCGGCGCTCCGGGGTCGGGCAGGGTCTGGGGCAGGATCGCCTTCAGCGCGCCCAGGATCGACAGCGGCAAGGGGTCGAGTTGCGCGTCCAGGGCGACCACGCCCACCAGGCCGTTGGCGGCGATCTGCTGCGGCGTCAGGGTGAAGCTGGCGTTGCCGTTGGCGCCATGGACGGCGAAGGTCAGCCCGCCTTTGGGCATGGCCGCGGCGCTAGGCATGGGGATGGTGAAGCCGCCGTCATCGCCGGTCAGGACCGTGGTGGCCGGCGGCTGGGCGTTGACCTGAGCCGGGTCGAAGGTGATCTGCACCCGCGCAGCCGGCAGGCCGTCGGCGTTGTTCAGCACCCCAAGAATGTTGCTCGGCACGGACGGCGCATTCAGCAGGTCGGTGATCGCCGCCATGCTGGTCTTCACCGCGTCGAGCCCCAGGAACACCTTGTTCGCCGCAGCGATGCGGAACGGCTGCAGCTTGGCGGCGATCCTTGGATTGTCCTCGCCCAGGAAGTCGACCGTGGCCGGAATGCGCTGGCGATTGATCGCCAGGGGGGCGATCCCTACGGCAGGTTGGGCGCCGCCGGCGCTCCGCGCGCTGGAGGTGGTCTTGGCGGCCATGCAGCATCTCCCCGGTTGTTTGTTGGTCGAGGCCGCAGGCAGGCGGAAGCAGCTCCGCAGCGGGAGCACCTCAACGAACGCGATAACGGCTCATGAAACCAGCAAATCAGGGAAGAAGTCGTGCCACAAGTCACAGTACAACAAGCTTAACTTGAAAATATTACTTATAGTTGTCGCGTCGAAAGTTTAACTAATACACTGAATATAGAACCACACACAGGACTTCGGAAGCAAACGAGCTTGACCTGGACAAAGGATTGCAAAGCGCCGGCGCATCAAAGCCGAGGGCGCGGCGGAATGCATTCTCAGGAGCCTGTCCGCCAACGCCATGCTAGAGCTGGCCGCCAAGCTGCAAGAGTCCAACCATGGCCCATTTCGACGTCCTGATCATCGGCTCCGGCATGGCTGGGGCCTCGGCCGCCTTCGCCCTGGCCGGCGAAGCCAAGGTTCTGGTGGCCGAGCGCGAAGACCAGCATGGCTATCACACCACCGGCCGGTCGGCGGCGCTCTATTCGGCCGCCTATGGCGACGCCAACATCCGCGCCCTGACCACCGCCAGCCGCGCCTTCTTCGACGCCCCGCCGGCGGGCTTCTGCGACTATCCCCTGCTCTCGCCCCGCGGCTGCCTGTACCTGGCCGCGCCCGGCGACGAGGCGGCGCTGACGGAGCTGGCGGACGAGGTTCGCGGCAATGGGATCGAAACCCACCTGCTCGACGCCGCCGAGGCTCGTCGCCGCGTCCCTATCCTCTATCCCGGCAAGACCACGGCCGCTCTGGCGGAGCCCTCGGCCTGCGACATCGACGTCAACGGCCTGCATGTCGGCTTCCTGAAAGGCGCCAAGGCCAAGGGCGCCGATATCCGCCTGTCGGCCGAGATCGTGGAGTTGAACCGGTCCTCGGAGGGTTGGAGCGTTCGCTTCAGGGATGGCGAGACCGTCACGGCCGGGGTGGTGGTCGACGCCGCGGGCGCCTGGGCGGACCAGGTGGCCGAGCTGGCCGGCGCGCATTCTGTGGGCCTGGCCCCGCTGCGCCGTACGGCCCTTCTGATCGAGGCGCCGGAAGGCCATGACATCACCGCTTGGCCGGCGGTGATCGACATCCTCGAAAGCTTCTACTTCAAGCCCGACGCTGGCCGCATCCTGGCCTCGCCGGCGGACGAGACTTCGTCGGCCCCCTGCGACGCCTGGCCGGACGATATGGATGTGGCCGAGTGCGTCGACCGCATCCAGCAGGTGGCGGACCTGCCGGTGCGCCGGGTGCTGCGGTCCTGGGCGGGGCTGCGCACCTTCGCGCCGGACCGTTCGCCGGTGATCGGCTATGACGGCGCCTGCGACGGCTTCTTCTGGCTGGCCGGCCAGGGCGGCTATGGCGTGCAGACCGCGCCGGCGGCGGGGCGGCTCGCGGCGGCTTTGATATTGGGCCGCCAGGTCCCGGAGGACCTGAGGGCTTTCGGCGTCGACGCGGCGAAGCTGGCGCCCCAGAGGTTCCACCAGGCGTAGGGTCGAGGTGATTTGAGCGAAGCGCCTCGCCCAGATCCGTTCATCCTTAAAAAATTAATGAATTGAATTAACTATATGATTTTACTGTTATATTTGCAGTAATGGCCGCCTATGTAGAGCTTGTGCAGAGCGTTCTGCACATATCTGTGGGCGAGGCCTGCCCGCCGGTCGTCTGCTTCCGAAAGCGAGGAGCCAATGTTGGAGGCCCTATCCGAAGCGCAGTCCGTTGACCCGGCTCAAAGGCCAGCTGGAGTGGAACGACGCCGCGCAGTGCGCATACCTGTGGCTTGGGCGGCGCGCATCTCCAACGCCGATGCGGCGTTCGAGGCTGAATGCATGATCGTCGACATATCGGCTACGGGCGCCAGGATCAGTTTTCAGGGGTCCGGTCAGCTTCCGAAGCGGCTCGAACTCTTTGTGGTCCAATCCAATTCGCTGATGGGCGCCACTGTCATCTGGCAATTGGGCCGGGACGCCGGCCTCGACTTTGACGAGCGACAAAGTCCGGAGTCCATGGGTTAGGATCGCCCGTTCGGGTCAGGCCGGCGGCGCAGCCTCGGCCGCAGCGTCGAGCAGGGATTCCGCCTCCGCGATCTCGGCCCGGCGCTTGGCGATCTCGCTCCCGATCGGCGGCCCCTTGAACCGCTTGCGCTCGGAGACCAGCCACAGCGCGCCGGTGATGGCGAAGATCGCCAGAAGCACGACCAGGGCCTGGCCGTTGGGCGGCTGCACCCCGATGTAGAAGATGCCCAGCGAGACGGCGATGCAGAGACCGGCGACGATGCGGTAGGCCGGTCCCATGTCCCAGGGCCCCATGCGGGTCCAGCTGCGCCCGTAGGCGAACAGCCCGGCCGCGATCGGCATGGCGTAGGACATGTAGAGGATGATCGAAGTCACCGACACGACCGTCGAGTAGGCGTCCGCATAGACCGTGAACGCCACCGCGAGCCCCACCCCGACCCAGATCGCGGCCACCGGCGTGCGAAAGCGCGGGCTGACCTTCTTGAACAGATGCGAGGCCGGCAGGCCGTCGTCGCGGGCGAAGGCGAAGATCATGCGCGAGACCGAGGTCACGGTCGCAAGCCCCGCCAGGAACTGGGCGACGAAAATTACGGCGTAGACCAGAAGCTCGACCGGCCTGGGCAGCGTCTTATCCATCACCCAGAAGAACACGTTCCAGCCCTGGCGCGCGGCCTCCTTCATGTCCGGTATGGCGATGACGAAGGCGCAGGAGAGCACCCAGGCGAACAGCGAGGCCCAGATCACGGCGTGGATGATCCCCCGCGGCACGTTGCGCGAGGCGTCCACCGTCTCTTCCGCCGTATGGGCCGAGGCGTCGTAGCCGGTCAGGGTATAGACCGGCAGGAGCAGGCCCAGCATCAACAGCATGAAGACCGAGCCGGTCCTGGGCCAGACCCCGCCGCCGGCGTCGCCGGAATAGTTGGCGAAGGTCCACAGGCGCTCGATGTGATGGCTCGGGGCGTAGATCAAGAGCAGCGCGGTCAGCAGCACCGCCCCGCCCAGGATCAGATAGCCGGAGAGATCGGTCAGGCGCGAGGTCAGCTTGATGCCCAGGTGGTTGACCAGGCCGTGTAGGCCGGTGACCACGACCATGAAGATCAGCTGCGGCCAGTAGCCGGCCGAAACGTGCAGGCTGCTCCCGAAGGCGCCGACGAAGAAGCCGAAGGTGCCGACATTGATCGCCGCCAGGACGGTGATCAGGCCGATCAGGTTGAACCACGCGGTAAGCCAGCCCCAGAACCGTCCCCCGAGGATCGAGCTCCAGTGATAGAGCCCGCCGGCGGTCGGATAGGCCGAGGCGATCTGGGCCATGCCGAGCGCGAACAACAGGGCGCAGCCCCCGCCGATCGGCCAACCCAGCCCCACCGCCGCGCCGCCCGCCCCGCTGGTCGCCTGGGCCAGGGAATTCACCCCGCCGGAGAGAATGCAGATGATCGAGAACGAGATGGCGAAGTTGGAGAAGCGCCCCATGTTGCGGGCCAGCTCCTGCGCGTAGCCCATGGCGTGCAGGGCGGCGACGTCGTCGGACGCTTCATCTTCGCTCAATCGGCTTCCTCCGTCAGGCGTGCGCGCGCGAGGCCAGGTAAGCGTTCCTGGCCTTCAGGTTGAGGGAGGAGAAGTCGCTGAACACCCCGTCGATGCCGGTCGCATAGAGGGCGCCCAGCAGATAGTCGATGTCGCCCGTCTGGCGGGCGAAGTCGGGGGCTGCGGGATCGCCGATCTGCAGCGACTTGGGCAGGAAGAAGTTCTCCTTGCGCGCCGTCCAGCTGTGCACCATCACCCCCGCCTTGTGGGCGTCGGCCACCAGGCTGGTGGGCTTCGGCTTGGGCTGGGCGTTGAAGTCCAGCACCATGGCCTGGTTGGGCCCGATGGCGTCGGCATAGGCGCGAACCTGCTTCAGCCCCGCGGGCGTGACCATCTCGGCATAGGTCAGCTTGGGCAGGTCGGCCGGCCCGCCCTCGTTGTCGATCAGCTGCACCCGCGGCGCCGCCGACAGGTGCGAGAAGGTCTTCAGCGCCCCGACCTCGAAGCACTGCACGAACACCGGCGCGCTGCGCGAGCTGAGGTTGTTGATCTTCAGGAGATGCGCCAGCCGGTGCTCCAGCGGCAGGCCGATGGAGGCGAAGAAGGTCGGGTGCTTCATCTCCGGATAGGTGCCGACCGTCCGACCCGTGCGGCGCGTGCCGGCGCGGGCGATGTCGACCACCTCCTGATAGGTCAGAATCGGCGCCTGGCCGTCGAACTTGGCGCTGTCGGGCCTGATTTCCGGCAGGCGCTCGCGGCAACGCAGGGTCTTCAACTCCTCCAGGGTGAAGTCCTGGGTGAACCAGCCGGTGATGCTCTCGCCGTCGATCACCAGGGTCTTCTTGCGATCGGCGAACTCGGGGTGATGGGCGACATCGGTGGTGCCCCCGATCTCGGGCTCGTGACGGCAGACCAGGTGACCGTCCTTGGTCGGGCAGAGATCCGGCTCAATGAAGTCGGCGCCCTCGTCGATGGCCAGCTCATAGGCCAGGCGCGATTCTTCGGGCCGCTCGCCGCTGCAGCCGCGATGGGCGATGACGATCGGCTTGCGCCGGGCTTTTTTGGCGACGGCCGGCCCGGCGCCGATGGCGGCGGCTGCGCCGAGGGCGCCGGCGGTCGAGACGACGGTTCTACGGGTCAGCAAGCGGACGGCTCCTCGGTCAGGGATGCGGCGCGGCTCAGCCGGCCATGGCTTCGTCGAAGATGCGCCGGGTGGCGGCGACATCGAGCTTGATCGGATTGCCGCCGGCCGAGGGGTCCTCGACCGCCATGGCGGCGATCAGGTCGGCCTTGGCCGGGTCCACTTTCAGGGCCGAGAGGGCGTGGGGGATGCCCAGTTCGGCGCGCAGCGCCAGCACCCAGGCCAGGAAGCCGTCGAAACCGTCCTCAATGCCCAGATAGGCGGCCAGGCGGTCGATCCGTGTCTCGATGGCCGAGCGGTTGAAGCGCAGCACATAAGGCATCAGGACCGCATTGGTCAGGCCGTGATGGGTGTCGAACACCGCCCCGATCGGATGGGCCAGGGCGTGCATGCCGCCCAGCCCCTTCTGGAACGCCGTGGCCCCCATGGCCGCCGCCGCCATCATCTGCGCCCGGGCCTCGATGTCAGCGCCGTTGCGGGTCGCGGTCGGCAGGGCCTCCTTGACCAGCCGCACGCCCTCGATGGCGATGCCGTCCGCCATCGGATGAAAGCCCGGTGCGCAATAGGCCTCCAGGCAGTGGGACAGGGCGTCCATACCGGTAGCGGCGGTCAGGTGCGCGGGCAGGCCCAGGGTCAGTTCCGGGTCGCACAGGGTGACCACCGGCATCATCTTCGGGTGGAAGATGATCTTCTTGGTGTGGTTGCTCTCGTCGGTGATCACCCCGGCGCGGCCGACCTCCGAGCCGGTGCCCGAGGTGGTCGGGGCGGCGATCACCGGGGCGATTCCGGCCGGATCGGCCCGGGTCCACCAGTCGCCGACGTCCTCGAAGTCCCACAGCGGCCGGGTCTGGCCGGACATGAAGGCGATCACCTTGCCCACGTCCAGGGCCGAGCCGCCGCCGATGGCCACCACCCCGTCGTGCTGGCCCGCGCGATAGGCGGCGACCCCGGCCTCGACATTGGCGCCCACCGGGTTGGATTTGATCTCGGCGAACAGCTCGGCCTTGAGCCCACCGGCGCGCAGCAGGTCCAGCACCCGCGCGATCATGGGATTGGAGGCCAGGCCGCTGTCGGTGACCACCAGCGGCGCCGCGATGCCTGCGCCCCGGCACAGAGCCGCGATCTCCGAGACGCGGCCGGCGCCGAACTTGACGCTGGTCGGATAGTTCCAGTTGCCGATCACGGAAGGGCTCCTTTAAGCGAGCGAACGCAGGTGGAAGGACTTGGGCCGGGTCAGGGCGTCATAGCCCAGCTTGGACAGGGTGGCGCCGCGGCCGGTGTCCTTGACCCCGGTCCAGGCGAGGCCGGGATCCAGGTAGTCGCAGCGGTTCATGAACACCGTGCCGGTCTCGATCCGCTCGCCCAGGGCCTGGGCGGCGTCGACGTCGCTGGTCCAGATGGCGGCGGTCAGGCCATAGACGCTGTCGTTCATCAATTTCAGGGCTTCTTCATCGCCCGAGACCTTCATGATCCCGACCACCGGCCCGAACGACTCCTCGGTCATCACCCGCATGCGGTGGTCCACGTCCACCAGCACTTGGGGCGCCAGATAGGCCCCCTCACCCCGGTCGGCGGCGAAGGGCGTAGTGTCGATCAGGGCCTTGGCGCCCATGGCGAGCGCCTCGGCCGTCTGGTCGCGCACCACCTGGGCCAGGCGGGCCTGGGCCATGGGTCCAAGCGTGGTGGCCTGGTCGCGCGGGTCGCCCAGCACGTACTTGGCCGCCAGGGCCGCCGCACCCTCGACGAAGCGGTCGTACAGGCTCTCATGCACATAGATGCGCTCGATGCCGCAGCAGCACTGGCCACTGTTGTAAAAGGCGCCGTCGACCAGGTTCTCGATGGCGTGCTCCAGGTTGGCGTCGGCGCGGACATAGGCCGGGTCCTTGCCGCCCAGCTCCAGCCCGACATTGGTGAAGGTCCCGGCCGCGGCCCGCTCGATCACCTGGCCCGCGGCGGTCGAGCCGGTGAAGCAGACCAGGTCCACCGCGCCGGCGGAGATGATCCGGCTCGTATCCTCGTGGCTGAGGGCCAGGGTCTGGAACAGGCCCTTGGGCAGGCCGGCCCGGTCCATGGCCATCTGGAAGCGGTCGCCCACCAGGATGGTCTGGGCGGCGTGCTTCAGCAGCACCGCATTGCCCGCCACCAGGGCCGGCACCACCGAATTGACCGCGGTCAGGTAGGGATAGTTCCAGGGGGCGATGGTGAAGACGACGCCCAGGGGCTCGCGGCGGATGAAGCGGCGGATCGAGGCGTCGGACGCGCCCGCCGGGACCAGGGGCGCGAGGAACGCCTCGGCGTTGGCGACCATGTAGCGGACCCGGTCGGTCATGGGGCCGAACTCACCGCCGAAACGGACCGGCCGGCCCATCTGCCAGGCGAGCTCGGGCACGACCTCGTCCTTCATGGCCAGCATGGCGTCAAGGAAGGCCAGGGCCTTGGCGCAGCGCTCGGCCAGCGGGGTTGCAGCCCACTCGCGCTGGGCCTGGCGGGCGGCGGTGAGGGCTGCCTCGATGGCCGAGCCGCTGAGGGTCGGGCGACGGTCGACGACGCTGCCGTCGATGGGAGAGATACAGACGATTTCGCTCATGACGCTTCTCAGATGATCTCGAAATAGCGGGCCAGGTGCCAGTCGGTGACCGCGCGGCGGGCCTGGCGCTCCTCCCACTCGCGGGTGGAGGCGTAGTGGTCGACAAAAGCCTCGCCGAACAGGGCCTTGGCGGCCTCGGAGGCGCGCAGGCGCTGTGCGGACTCCCAGAGCGTCCCGGGGAGGGCGCGGGCGCTGGTCTCCTGCTCATAGGCGTTGCCGGTCAGGGGCGCGTCGGGCTCGATGCGGTGCTCGATTCCCCAGAGGCCCGAGCCGATCGCGGCGGCCAGGGCGATATAGGGATTGATGTCGGCGGCGGCGATCCGGTACTCGACCCGCTGCGACTTCTCCGAGCCGCCGATCACGCGCAGCGCACAGGTGCGGTTCTCATAGCCCCAGGTGGCCGAGGTCGGGGCCCAGTAGCCCGGCACCAGGCGCGAATAGCTGTTCACCGTGCAAGCGATCATCGACAGAAGCTCGGGCATCAGGGCCTGTTGCCCGCCGACGTACCAGCGCATCGTGTCGGACATGTTGTGGGCCTTGCCGGCATCAAAGAAGGCGCCCCTCCCCGTCGCCTTGTCGGCCAGGGAGCTGTGCAGGTGGCCCGACGAGCCAGGCAGGTCGGCGTTCCACTTGGCCATGAAGGTCGCCATCAGGCCGCGCCGCTGGAAGAAGACCTTGGCCATGGTCTTGAACAGGGCCGCCTTGTCCGCCGCCGCCAGGGCCTCGTCGACGCCCAGGGCCGCTTCCAGCACGCCCGGCCCGGTCTCGGTGTGCAGCCCTTCGATGCCGAGATCCAGCTGCTCGCAGAACTCCAGAAGCTCGCGATAGAGCTCGGCGTGGACCCCGCTGCGCAGCATCGAATAGCCGAAATTGCCGGGCGTGAGAGAGCTGAGGTCCTGATAGTGCTTGGCCCGCACGCTTTCCGGGGTCTCGCTGAAGACGAAGAACTCGAACTCGGCGGCGGCCTTGACCGCATAGCCCACCTCGTCGGCGCGGTTCAGCACCCGTCGCAGGACGCCGCGCGGGCAGACCGCCTCGGCCGCCCCGGCGAACTCGCTGAGCACCAGGGGCATGCCGCCCTCGTGCGGCAGGCGGCGCACAGTCTGCGGCAAGAGCCGCACCGCCGCGTCCGGATAGGCGGTATGCCAGCCGGTGAACCGGGTGTTGTCATAGAGCTGGTCGTCGCTGTCCCAGCCCAGCACCACGTCGCAGAAGCCGTAGCCGCCGGACAGCGAGGACAGGAACTTGTCGCGGCTCATATATTTGCCGCGCATCACCCCATCGACGTCGAACACCCCGACCTTGATGTGGCTGAGGTTCTCGCGGCGGACGAGATCGGCCAGCTCCTCGGCGGTGGCGATACGGCTATCGGGCACGGCTGACCTCTTGCTGCCGGTAGATGGGCGCGATCTGAATGCGGAATTGGGCCATCAGTCCACCACCCTGACGCGCCAGAGGCTGGTGGCGAGCACCAAGGACACGGCCGAGGCGCCGACCCAGAACAGGATGGCCGGGCCGAAGTCATAGTGCTTGTGCCCGCCAGCGACATGCAGCCCGGCCTGGATCAGGTGGCCGCTGATCTGCTCCTGCACGGCCGCGCCCAGGTAGCTGAACACCCCCACGGTGCCGAGCGCGGCGCCCGCCGCCCGCTTGGGGCAGATGTCGATGGCGAACAGGCCCCCCAGCGAGGTGATCAGCCCGCCCATGCCGAAGCCGAAGGCGATGAAGCCGATCATCATGGGTACGAGGCCCGTCGGGCCGTAGAACACCAGCAGCAGCCCGCCCAGCTCGACCAGACCATAGATCAGGTTGGTGGGCGGGCGGTGGGAGGCGAACAGCTTGTCGGAGATGAAGCCGAAGCAGAAGGTGCCCGCCACCCCGCCCAGCATGCTCGCGGTCAGCACAAGGCCGGCGTCGGGCAGGGAGAAGCCACGGATCTCCTGCAGATAGAGGATGCCCCAGCTGTTGATGGCGTAGCGGGTCACGTACATGGCCGCGCTGGACAGGGCCACGATCCACAGGGCCGGACGCTTGAGGATCGAGAACTGGATGGCCAGGAGGTTCTCTTCGTGGCGCTCGCCCGAGGTTCCCCAATGGTCCTTGCGCCAGTCGGCGACCGGCGGCAGGCCCAGGGTCTGCGGCCGGTCCTGTGTCAGCAGGAACACCGCCAGGGCCGCCACGGCGCAGATCGCCGCCGGGCCCCAGAAGCCCCAGCGCCAGCCCAGGGCGGCGACGATGGCCGAGGCCAGCCAGAAGGTCAGGGCCTCGCCGCCCTGGTGCGACATGCCCCAGATCCCGTAATAGGTGCCGCGCTCGCGGTTGCTGAACCAGTTGCTCAGCGAGACGATGCTGGAGGGCGCCCCGAAGCTCTGGAACCAGCCGTTCAGCCCCCAGACGACGACGCAGAACCAGAAGGTCGAAAGCGCGCCCATGCCGAAGTTGCACAGGGCCGAGACCATCAGGCCAAAGGCGAAGAAGCGCTTGACGTTGGCGTGGTCGCCGAGAAAGCCGTTGGTCAGCTTGCCGAAGGCGTAGGTGTAGAACAGGGCCGAGCCGATCGAGCCGAGCTGTTCCGGTGTGAAATAGCCGCCGTCGATCAAGGGCTTCTTCACCACCGACAGGCCCAGCCGGCAGGTATAGGACAGGGCGTAGCCGATGGTGATGGCCAGCATGATCCGCGTGCGGTGGCGCCGGTAGAGCTTATCCACCTCGGCCGCATCCGCGATGGGCGCCACCGCCGCACCCGTCGCGAAAACCTTGACCAGACTTCCGATCACGCCCGCCCCCTGGTCGTCCGTTGCGGCCCCGTCATGGCGCGGCCGTCGTCTTGGGATAGTCGGCCGCATCGACCCAGATCGGATCGGAATAGGCCCGCCGCCCCGCCTGATCTTCCACCGTCAAGGCGTACCAGGTCGAGTCCCCCGCCTTGAGCGAAAACTCGACCCGCGCCTCTGCGCCGGAAAGATCGCGGCTGGCGACCTCACCGCTGCGCCCGACGAGGGTCACCCGCTTCAGCCCGCCGACCGCCTTCAGGTCAAAGCCGAGGCTGAAGCCCTCACCTGGCTTCACCCGCAGGTCGTCGCCGAACATGTGGTCGGGGAAGATCAGCGGCCCATAGGTGACATAGGCATGGCCGGCCTTGAGCGCCGTGGCGAAGGCGGCCGGGGTCGCCGGCCCGTCGACATGGGCGAACATCCGCACCTTGCCGGACAGGGCGTTCCAGACGTCGTGCGTGTCGGTGCCCGCGGTCAGGTAGTAGCGATGGCCGGCGCTCCAGAAGGCGGCCAGCTTGGCCAGCACCTTGGGGTCGTCGGCCATGTTGTCGCCGTTGATCTCGACGAGGTCGAAGCCCGGATTCCAGCCCCCGGGCGCCACGCCGGCGTCCAGGCTGGCGAAGTAGCCATAGGGGATGAAGGGGTGGTTGATCTGCACCACCTGCGCTCCCAGGCGATGGGCCTCGGCCAGGACGCCGTCGATAGTGGTCTTGCTGGTGTCTATGGCCAGGGGCTCGCCCAGCTTCAGCGGATAGGCGTTGAAGTGGGCCCAGGAGGTGGAGATCTCCACCGAGGGCAGAAAGGGAGCCCCGCGCCGGTCGGCGATGGCCTGCAGGGCGCGGTGATTGACCGTCGAATCGTGGTCGCTGACGAACAGCACGTCCAGGCCCGCCGCCAGCTCAGAGCGCGCCAGGTCCGCCGGCGGCGTCACGGCCTCGGCCTGGTCGGCGTGGTGGTGCAGGTCGGCGGAGAACCAGCCCCGCGCCTCGGGGTCGAACGGCTGGTCCACGGCCACCGCCAGGGTCTGGAGCGAGCCCGGCGCGACGGTGGCCTTCGCAACTGCAGGCCCGGCCAGCACCCCTTCGGCATGGGCGATCTTGAAGCCGTAGTCGCCGGGCGGCAGCACCGCCTCGGCCTGGCCCTTGGCGTCCAGCTCGGTGAAGAAGGTCTTGCGGCCGAGGAACTGGACCACGGGCTTTTGCCCCGCCTCGATGGTGATGCGGGCGTCCAGCGGCGCGCCATCGGCCTTGCGGCTGACCTGGAAGCGCACCCGCCCCGGAGGCTGCAGCCCGCCGAAGTCCTGCACCACCCCGCCCGCAGCCACTTGGATCGCGCGCCTCGGGGTCTCGGAATAGCCCTTGGCGGTGGCGTAGACGCCGTATTCGCCGGCCGGCAGGGCGATGGCGTAGCGGCCGCCGTGGCCCAGGGTCCAGGCATAGGGCTGGCCGGCCTCTTCGATCACCACCACCGGATCGGCCACCAGCTTGCCGGCGGCGTCGGCGATGGCGCCGCTCAGCGTTCCCGCCGCCAGGTGCTTGCGCGCGATCTCTTCGGCGACCACCGGCGCGAGGTCGCCGCTGGCGCCCACCTGCAGCCAGGCCTCGAAGGTCCGGCTCTCGCCCGGCGCCAGGCTGTGGGTCTGGTAGAGGTCCTTGGAGCCGTAGCCGACATGCTCCAGGTAGGGCGCGTGCAGCGTCACCGTCCAGCCCTCGTCATAGGCGCTGACCCGGTCGGACAGGGCGCCCTTGGCCGGCCCGTCCTCGACCCCGGCCAGGCCCGGCACGGCGAACAGGTAGCCCGAGTTCGGCCACAGGGTGACGCCGGAGCGCAGGTCCTTCAGCGGCGCAGAGCCCAGGTTGGCCAGAGTCACCTGGATGTGGACCTGATCGTCGCCGGCGCGGAGGCTGTAGGTGGTGGTGACCTTGGCCGCACCCCAGTCGCGCTCGGTGCGGATCACCGCCTCGGCGGGCGTGTCCTCGATCACGGTCAGGTGTTGGTAGGTGTTTGGCCAGGCCGACCAGTTGTTGGGGATGAAGTCGGCGAACACCACCCGGTCGCGCCCGGCCTTGCCCGCCACCACCGGCGCAAGATCGATCAACGCCCCGCGCGGCACGCCATAGGGCGCGGACGACTGCACCGCCAGGCTGAAGGCCAGCTTTTCGTTGATCACGGTCAGGTCGCCGGCAGCCCGTGCGTCGCCGCCGACGATCGGCGTCGGGCCGTGCAGAATATGCACCTGGGCCTCGGCAAGAGCCGGCGACAACAGGGCCAGGGCGATCAGGCCCAGGGCCGATCGCAGAAGATCAGGACGCCGGGCCCGAGACTTAGGCACGCCTTGAAACTCTTTCGCTTGGCGAAGGCGGCGGCCCGCGACCGGACCGCCGCCCTCCCCTGGATCAGAACTGCTTGCGCAGGGTCACAAAGGCCTCGGTCGGCGCCGCAGCCTGCAGCGTCTGATAGTCGCCGCGGGCGGTGAAGCCGTTGGTCCCGACCGTGGCGACGTATTTCTCGTCGAACAGGTTGGTGACGTTGACTTGGACATCGACCCCCTTCAGCCAGCCATCCGAAGCGTGGAAGCGATAGCCCAAGGTCAAATCCACAGGCGATTGCGAGCCGACCGACTGGTCGTTCTCATAGGTGAAGTAGCGCTTGGACATGTAACGGAAATCGACCGAGCCGAACAACGAGCCGTCATCATAGTTCACACTGAGATTGGCGATGTTCTTCGGTGCGTCGATAACGGTCTTGCCGGAGGTGTGCATGACAACGACCGGCGTTCCGCTGGCGGTGCTGATAACGTCGTTGTCATAGGTGGAGTCGTCATAGGCGTAGGAGACGTTCAGCGACCAGTTGTGCATGAACTTCCAGTCGCCGGCGATCTCGACCCCCTTGGAGGTGACCGAACCGACGTTGGCCAGCGCGCTCGCGGCGCCCAGGATGATCGAACCCTGCGGAATGGTCAGCAGGCGATGATCAAACTTGACGTAGTAGGCCGTGATCACCCCTTCGAGCGTGCTGTTGTGATAGCGATAACCGATTTCACCCGTCTGCGAAGTCTCGGGCTTCAGCGTCCCGCTGATCAGCGCGAAGCCGACTTTGGTGGTCGAGAACGGCCCCTGGGTGTTCGACGCCTGGAAAGCCCGCATGTTCTTCGCATAGTCGGCGAAAACTTCGTTCGAACCGTCGATGCGGAAATTGACGCCCGCCTGCGGCAGGAATCCATCGCTGGCTTTGATTTCGCCCGACGGGAGCCGGGTCCCGACGGTCTGGTCAGCCTTGCTGTCCGCGTCCAGCGACTTGAAGCCGGCATATAGCTTCAACTGATCCGTGACGCGCCATGTATCCTGCAGATGGAACTCGGTCGTGGTGGTGTCGAACTTGCCGTACCACTGGGTGAAGAACGGGCTCTGCTGGAAGTTCAGGTTGTTACGGTTGTCGCCGTTGGCGTCGAGAGCATAGAAGCGTCGCGCCTCGTTGAAGTGGTTGTCCTCGTACCAGAAGCCGGCCTCGATATCGTGTCCGGCGATTTTGTAGTTGATCGCCCCGATGACGCCGCCGCGGGCGATGTCGTATTCGGTGGTGCGGATTGAGATAGGTGCGCCGGTCGAGTTCGGATCGCCATAGGTATAGCCCGGCGAGGGCGTATACGGCGTATCCCAGGTTCCCTGGCCCGTGTTGTGGTGGCCGTAACCCTGGATGTGAGCGGACAGATTGTCCGTGATCTCCCAATCGGCCTTGATCCCACCAAGCGCGTCCTTACGCAGACCTGAACCGTTGAAATAGACCGCGTCCCACGGATCGGTCGCCGGACCGGTATTGGCGAGGGTCAAGCCCAGTGGGAACGTGACGGTCGATGGATCTGCGCCGTGGACGAGCGCTTCATAGCCGTTCGCCAGCGCCACAGCGGCCGGCCAGTTGTTGCTGATATTGTCGAGCTTGTACCCGAAATTCTTGATCAACCCCAGCGACAGATCCTGGTAGTCGTTTTCCTTGCGGTCGGAATAGTTGAAGAAGGCGGTGAAGGTCACCGGGCCGACGGGTTGCACCCACTTGCTGTTGAACTGCTGCTGCTGCTGGCGGCCGTCGCCCTTCCACTTGTTGGCGCGTTGGTTGCCGAAGCTGAAATAGCCGCGGCCGCCGCCCATCACGTCGCCGGTGTCCACGCGCACGAACTCGTGCTGGGTGTCCCAGGTGCCGTAGGTCAGGGCGCCGAGGGCGCCGAACTCGTGGGACGGATCGCGCGAGGTGAACTCGATGGTGCCGCCCAGGTTGGAGCTGGAGGCGGTGCCGAGCGCGCCGGCGCCCTGCGCCAACTCGGTCTTGCCGATGTTTTCCGACGAGATCGCCCGGCTGATGTGCAGGCCGTTGTCGTTGCCATAGGACATGTCGCCCAGCGGCACGCCGTCGAGGGTGAAGCCCAGCTGATTCTGGTTGAAGCCGCGCACCGAGATGCGGGTGGCCCACTCATAGGCGCCGAAGCTGTCCGAGGACTGGTAGTTCACCCCAGGCAGGGTCGCCAGGACCTTGATCGCGCTGGTGCCGGGCACGGCCTGCTCGATCTGTTTGGGCGTCAGGGTTTCGATCTGACGCACCTGGCCGCGGCCATAGACCACGACTTCGTTAGTCGCCGCTGCAGCCGCCGCAGCGGCGGGCGCCGCAGTCTGTGCGGCGGCCAGTGTCGGCGCGCCCAGCACGACGAGCGATGCTCCCATGAGCCAATGAAGCTTTTTCATCTCGAACCCCCATCTTGGCGCCGGGGCCCCGCCCCGGTCGGCCTTGCCATCACGGCCGGCGTCGTGTGTTCACAATCACCGCCGCCGCCCGTCACGAGATACGCACCCTGCGCAGGCGAAACATCCGAATACTGATCAAGCGCCGAAGCAAGAGCAGGCGCATCGCGGCAAGCCCATACGCGGCACTATTCTACATCGTGTGGCGGTTTTGCATCGTCACGGCAGTAACAACAGCCAATTCGCCCCACAAATCCCGTCACCATTACTGGCAACACGGCGCCGTTGGCTGAACGGCGTCGCCGATCCGCCCCCGCCGCTGCGTCAATCCTGGCCTGCCTCGCCCCGACTCGCGGCGCGCCACGCCTGATTGAATGCGCGTTTAAGGACCATCGTTATGAGAGGACGCCGCCGCATCAAGAGGAAATCCGCCAGATGACGCATACGTTCTAGCCTTGCGTCGCATTGGCCACAGCACCCAAATCGAGGCGCGGCCGTGCGTAGGCCGCCCAAAGCTCCGGCCACGGATTGAGGCGCCAACCTCCCACCGGCAGCCAACGAGGCCTGAACGGCTATTCAATTTCGAATCAAATGACCCGCGGAAAGCGGGCCATGGCCTCCAGGTCGTCCAGCAGCATGTGGTTGCGCATATAGCTCTGGCCGGCGTCGACCAGGGGCTGGTGGTCCCACTGCGGTCGCCGCCCGACCTGTCCCGCCGCATCCACAAGCCGCCGGCGCGCCTGGCTGGCCAGCACCTGGCGGTTGACGAGGTCCAGGTTCCAGCGGCGGGCGATTTCGCCCCGGAACGCCGCCACCGCGTCGGCCCGCTCCGGAGCTGTGGCCAGATTGACCCGCTCGTTGGGATCGCGCGACAGGTCATACAGCTGGTCCGGGTCGACGGGGCAGTGGATGAACTTCAGGGGGCCGCGGCGCAGCATCACGATGGGCGCAATCGCCCCCTCCCCCAGATATTCACCGACCACCTCGTCATGCCCGGCGCCGCCGGAGAGGTGCGGCAAGAGGCTGCGGCCCGCGATCGGGGCGGCGTAGTCGGGCGCTGCGCCGTCGGCGCCGATCTCGGCCAGGGTCGGCAAGAGGTCGAGCAGCGAGACCGAGCCGCCCACGCGCCGCGCGCCGAACATCCGCGGCGCCGAGACCATCAGCGGGATGCGGCAGGCCGGCTCGAAGAAGCTCATCTTGTACCACAGGCCCCGCTCGCCCAGCATGTCGCCGTGGTCGCCCAGCAGCATGACCACCGTGTCCTCGGCCATGCCGCAGGCCTCCAGCGCGCCCAGCATCGCCCCGATCTGGTCATCCACATAGGCGCAGGCGCCGTAATAGGCCCGGCGGGCGGCGCGCACCTGCGCCTCGCTGACGGACTGCTGGCTGAGGCCGATCACGGTGCGCAGCCGTTCAGAATGCGGATCAAGGGGAACGTCGCCCTCGCCCACCCGCGGCATGTCGATCTCGTCGTCCGAGTGGCGGCCCCACCAGGGCTCGGGGATGGTGTAGGGATCGTGCGGGTGGGTCATGGACACCACCATGCAGAAAGGCCGCCCGTCCGGCGCCCGGGCCAGGTCGAACAGCCGCCGGCGGGCGGTGAAGATCACCTCCTCGTCGAAGTCGAGTTGGTTGGAGCGCGCGCACGGCCCGGCCTGGGTGACGCTGTCCATGGTGTGGTAGAAATCGAGCCGCTCGCCCGGCCGCGTCCAATCGGCGGTCCAGCCGAAATCCGCCGGATAGATGTCGGTGGTCAGCCGCTCCTCGAAGCCATGCAGCTGGTCCGGGCCGCAGAAATGCATCTTGCCCGACAGGATGGTGCGATAGCCGGCCAGCCGCAGATAGTGGGCGAAGGTCGGGGTTTCGGCGGCGAATTCCGCGGCGTTGTCATAGGCGCCGATGGCCGAGGGCAGTTGCCCTGACATGAAGCTGAAGCGCGAAGGGGCGCAGAGCGGGCTGTTGCAATAGGCGCTGTCGAACACCACCGCCCGCTCGGCCAGGCGGTCGATATGGGGCGTGCGGGCGACCTTGCCGCCATAGGCCGCCAGGACCCCGGGGGTCATCTGGTCGACCATCAGCACCAGGATGTTCGGCTTCTTGGACGGCATGCGGCCTCCTGGGCTCGGCGTTACGCTGCGGGTCGCCTGAATAATTATTCAGCCAATAACCTCGCGCCGAAACCCAAGGGCGGCAAGAACGGATGCGACTTTTCAGGCTGACGCGCCGCCCAGCGGGCATCCAGTCCGCCATGCGGCTGAACGTCCAGTCAATGCTACTCCCAGGCGGCGTGCTCGATCAGCTCCATCACCTCGGCCAGGATGGCGGTCATGGCCGTGGACGCGGCGCCGGAATCGCGGGCCTTGATCGCCTCGACCACCCGCTCGTGCGCGGGCACGCTGGCCTGGCGCACGCCCTTCTGGGAATTGGTGAAGCGGATGGAGATGCGCAGCGCCGTGTTCACCAGCTCGTGCAGCTGGATGTAGAACGGGTTGCCGGTCGCATCGAGAATGGCGACGTGGAAGGCCACGTCCGCCGCCAGGGGATCGTCCTCGCCGCGCTCGGCCGCCTTCATCCGCTCGATGCCGCGCCGGATGCCGGCCAAACCCTCGGCCGTCGCATGACGGGCCGCCAACGCCGCGGCGGTGGGCTCGATGGCCAGCCGCACCTCGGTGAAGTCGCGCAGCAGCTTCAGCGAGAACTTGCGCTCCAACAGCCAGCGCAGCACGTCGGGATCGAACAGGTTCCAGGCGCTCTCCGGCTGCACGCAGGTGCCCTGGCGCGGGCGGGCGCTCAAAAGGCCCTTGGCGGTCAACATCTTGACCGCCTCGCGCGTCACCGAACGGCTGACCCCGAACTGATGGGCCAGCTCGGCCTCGGTGGAGAAGGGATGGTCCACGCCGTAGCTGCCGCCGACGATCGACTGGCCGATCGATTCGACCAGGCGGTAGGTCATGTTCGGCCCCTGCCCCGATCGCATCGCGCTGCGGCTCCTGATCATCTGAGCCCGCCGACGCCCGGGTCGGTACGGTACTCGGCCTCGGCCAGTCCAGGCACGTCCGATTCGAAGATGAACAGCGCCCCCGCCAAGGGTTGCGCCCGCCGTTCCTCGGCCGTCAAGCCGTCGCTGGCCGAGGTGACGAACATCAGCTTCAAATCGGGGCCGCCGAAGGCGACGCAGGTCGGCTGGGAGATCGGCAGCGAGATCGTCTCGACGACAGAGCCGTCCGGCGCATGACGGACCACCTCGCCGGCGCCCCAGCGCGCGCTCCAGACAAATCCCTCGGCGTCGACCACCGCCCCGTCGGGATAGCCGCGCGCGACCTCGCCGAAGCCGCGGCGGCCGGACAAGGCGCCGGTCTTGGGGTCGAGGTCATAGGCGTACATGGCCTGCTTGGGCGAGTCGGCGAAATAGAGGGTGCGGCCGTCCGGGCTGGCGGTCAGGCCGTTGGAGATCGAGACGCCGGCCTGGCAGACGGTCAGCACGCCGTCAGGACCCAGCCGCCACAGGCTGGCGCTGTCCGCCCCGGCGCGGACCTCGTCCTCGACCATGGTCCCGGCCCAGAAACGGCCCTGGCGATCGGTGCGCCCGTCGTTGAAGCGGCGGCCGGTCCCGCCGGCCTCGGGCCGCGCGATCCATTCGACCGCGCCGTCGCCGGGCCTGAACCAGGCCAGGCCGGTTTCGAAAGCCACGACCAGAACCCCCGGCCGCCCCTCGACAAAGGCGAAGGAGCCGACGCGCTCGGGCGTCGCCACATCCGTGATCGTCTTGCTCGCCAGGTCCAGGCTACGCAGGCGCCGGCTCTGGATGTCGGTCCACCACAGGCGCTGCTCGCGCACGTTCCACAGCGGCCCCTCACCCAGGATGTCGCCGGCTTCGATGACCTCGATCAGCTTGGGCATGGGCTCACCAGAAGGTCTTGTAGAGGGCGATCAGGATCAGGATCACGCCCAGGCCGGCGATGTTGAAAACGGTCGAGGTGGCATAGCTCACCCCGTCGAGGCGGACGGTGTTGACCTCGCGCGCCGAGGCCGGCCGCGCCAGCGACACGGCGACGGCGGCCGCGAGACAGATCAGGAAGACGATGCTGACCCGGTTCATAAAAGGGATTTCCGGGAAGCGCCCGGGCGCAAGGATCGGAGCGGCGTAGAACAACGCGGAAAGCAGGAACGAGCCGATCGCAGCCGTCAGGGCGCCGGCCGTCGTCGCCGGCTTCCAGAACAGGCCCAGCATGAAGATGACCACGATCCCCGGCGTGAAGAAGGCGGTGAAATCCTGAATGAACTGAAAGCCCTGCTCGAAACTGCCCAGCAGAGGCTTGGCCATCAGGATGCCGACGATCACCGCCGTCACCGCCGTGATACGGCCGACAAGCACAAGCTGGTGCTCGGACGAATTTTTCCGGAGGTGCTTATAGACGTCGAGGGTGAAGATGGTGCCGATCGAATTGATCTTGGAGGCCAGCGAGGCGATGATCGCCGCCACCAGCGCCGCGAAGACCAGGCCCAGCATGCCGGGCGGCAGCTGCTTCATCATCGTCGGATAGGCCTGGTCGGGCCGCTCCAGATGCGGCGCCAGGATCAGAGCCGCCATCCCGGGCAGGACCACGATCGCCGGCACGAGCAGCTTAAGGTACGCCGCAAAGGCGATGCCGGCCTGGGCCTCACGAATGCTCTTCGCCCCCAGGGCCCGCTGGATGATGTACTGGTTGAAGCCCCAATAGGACAGGTTCATCACCCAAAGGCCGCCCAGCAGCACGGCGACGCCCGGAAGCTCCTTATAGTGCGGGTTGGAGGGCGACAGGATCATCTGGAATTTGTCGGGGAAGCGGCTGAGCAGGATGTGGAAGCCCGCTGCCGCGCCCCCGCCGCCAGCGATCTTGTTCAGTGAAATGAAGGCGATGATCAGGCCGCCGGTGACCAGCAGCGCCACCTGGACGATGTCCGTCAGGGCCACCGCCTTCAGCCCGCCCCAGAGCTGATAGGCCAGGGCGAAGACGCCCAGGATGATCAGGGCGTAGAACTGGTCGACGCCCGTCACCGTGTGGATGGCCAGCGAACCCAGCCAAAGGATCGAGGTCAGGTTGACGAAAACGTAGAGCAGCAGCCAGAAGATCGCCATCACCGTGCGCACGCTCGGCCCATACCGTTGCTCCAGGAACTGCGGCATGGTCGAGACATTGTTGCGCAGGAAGATCGGCAGAAAGAACTTGCCGACGATCAGCAGGGTCAGGGCCGCCATCCACTCGTAGGACGAGATGGCAAGGCCGATGGCGTAGCCAGAACCCGACATGCCGATGATCTGCTCGGCCGAGATGTTGGCCGCGATCAGCGAGGCGCCGATGGCCCACCAGGGCAGGGCCTTGCCGGCCAGGAAATAGTCGTTGCTGTCCTTTTCGTGGCCGCCCTTGTCACGCGAGACCCACTGGGCCAGGGCGAATATGCCGACCGCATAGGCGGCGAGGACGGCGATGTCGATCGTCGCGAGGTTCATGCGCTTTCCTTGGATTTCCTCTGTTCTGCTGCTTTTTCTGCGGCTTTCAGGTCTTGCTCGACGTCGCGGCCTGCAGCGCGCCCATCAACGCCCCCGCCTTGCGCCGCACGGCCTCGGGCGTGTCGCCCGGCCGATAGATCTCGCCGCCTATGCCGAAGCCGTCGGCGCCGGCGGCCAGCCAAGGCGCCAGTTCCGCAGGGCCGACGCCGCCAACCGCGAACACCGGCACGGCGCTCGGCAGGACGCTCTTCAGCGCCTTCAGATGGCCGGGGCCGTAGGTCGCTGCGGGAAACAGCTTCAGGCTGCGCGCGCCGGCGGCCAGGGCTGCAAACGCCTCGCTGGCGGTGGCGAAGCCGGGCATGACCACCAGGCCCGTCTCGACCGCCCGCGCGATCACCGCGGGGTCGGTGTTGGGGGTGACAATCAGCTTGCCGCCCGCGGCGCGGACCGCATCCACATCCGCCGGCGTCAGCACGGTTCCCGCGCCGCAGAGGCAGCGATCACCAAAGGCCCGCGACAGCCGCGCGATGCTCTCCAGCGGCTCAGGCGAGTTCAGCGGAACCTCGATCACCCGGACGCCCGCGTCGTAGAGGGCCTGGGCGACGCCCACCACCTCGTCCGGTTTGACCCCGCGCAGGATGGCGACGATCGGCGGGGCGTCAGCGGGCCACATGGGGCGCGTCCTTTCCGGTCTCGAAGATGGCGACGAGGCCGGCCAGGGCGCAGTCCTCCCCGCTCAGCGACCGCACGGCGACGCCACGACGCGCCAAGGCCCGGCCATAGCGCTCGGCCAGGGCCGGGTCGCCGATCAGCGCCACCTCGCCCGCCTCGCGGCCGAACTGGGCCAAGGCGCCGCCCACATCGGCGCCGATCAGGAGGCCCGACAGGAAATCCATGGCGAAGGCCGCGCCCCAGCCGTCGATCAGTTGCCGGCTGCGGGTTTCGAACAGGGCGTGCAGAAGGCCCGCCTCGGCCGTCTCCTCGGCCCGGGCGAGGCCCAGGGCGAAGCCGTCGCCGGGCGTCGCCGCCTCGCCGCCGACCCGGCCCAGGGTGCTGTGGTCGCGCAGGAGGGCGAACAGCTCGCCGGTCATGGCGGTCTGGAAGCCGGTGATGCGGCCGTCCTCGATCACGGCCCACTTGGCGTGGGTGCCCGGGTGGCAGACCAGCCGCCGCCCCTGGCCCAGCTCCGGCGCCAGCCGGATGGCGCCGATGATCTGGGCCTCTTCGCCGCGCATCACGTCGGGCGCGCCGCGGGGGTTCTGGCCGGCGACGCCTGGGACGATGGCGACCTTGAGCCCCTGGACCTCGAGCGCCACCGCCAGCCGGCGCAGGTCCGCCGCTCCGGCCGGGCACGGCGCGTAAGGCGCCTCGACCCAGCCGTTGCGCGAGCCGACCATGCCGCAGAGCAGCACCGGCAGCGGGCCATGCCGATCGATCCAGGGCTGGATGCGGGACATGAGGATCGCCGCGTGCGGCTCGGCCGCGCCCACCGCGCCGGGCCCCGTCTTACGGTCGATCACCCCCGCCTCGCCGCACAGATAGAGGCGAAGATGCGAGGTGCCCCAGTCGCCGGCGATGAACAGGGGCCCGGTCAATGGGACTCGCGCGTGACTACGGCGCCGCTGGAGCCGACCAGGAAATCGAGGTCGGCGCCCTTGTCGGCGCCCAGCACGGTGTCGACATAGAGCTTGGCCCAGCCGCGGGCCGGGGCCGCGGGCGGCGGACCGGCCGCCAGGCGTCGCGCCTCGAGTTCGGCATCGCTGACCTTCAGCTCCAGCCGCCGCCCGGGGCCGTCCAGCTCGATCAGGTCGCCGGTCTGCACCAGGGCCAG
This sequence comes from Phenylobacterium montanum, assembly GCF_018135625.1. Taxonomy (NCBI): domain Bacteria; kingdom Pseudomonadati; phylum Pseudomonadota; class Alphaproteobacteria; order Caulobacterales; family Caulobacteraceae; genus Poindextera; species Poindextera montana. The sequence continues at coordinate 5,526,684 of NZ_CP073078.1, read as the reverse complement.
CGGCCCGCCGGCGCGCGCCTCGGGCGAGACGTGCAGGATCACGGTGCCAAAGGCGGTGCCGCTCATGCGGGCGTCGGAAATGCGCACCATGTCCCGCACACCCTTGGCCAGCAGCTTGGCCGGCAGGGCCATGTTGCCAACCTCCGGCATCCCCGGATAACCCTTGGGCCCGCACCCCTTGAGCACCATGACCGAGGTCGCATCGACCTCCAGGTCGGGGCTGTCGATGCGCGCCTTGTAGTCCTCGATATCCTCGAACACGACCGCGCGGCCGGTGTGGGTGAGCAGCTCGGGACTGGCGGCGTTCGGCTTGAGGATGGCCCCGTCGGGGCAGAGGTTGCCGCTCAGAACCCAGACGCCCGACGACGGGCCGACCGGCTGGTCCAGCGAGGCGATCACCTCGGCGTTGAAGCATTCGCCCTGGTCGGCGATCTCGCCCATGGCGTGGCCGGAGACGGTGACCGCATCGCGGCGCACGTGGCCGCCCAGAGCCTTAAGCACCGCGGGAACCCCGCCGGCGTAGCAGAAGTCCTCCATCAGGAACCGGCCCGAGGGCATCAAATCGACCAGCAGGGGCACTTCGCGGCCGATGATGTCGAAGTCCGACTGGACCAGCGGCACGCCCAGGCGCCCGGCCAGGGCCAGAAGATGCACCACCGCATTGGTCGAGCCGCCGATCGCCGCATGCATGACGATAGCGTTCTCGAAGGCCTCACGGGTGGCGATCTGGGACAGACGCACATCCTGGCGCACCAGCTCGACCATCCGTCGCCCGGTCCGGTGGGCCAGGGCGAAGCGGCGCGCGTCAACCGCCGGCAGGGTCCCATTGTGCGGCAGGGACAGGCCCATGGCCTCGATCAGGCAGGACATGGTCGAGGCCGTGCCCATGGTCATGCAGGTGCCGTGGCTGCGCGACATGCCGCTCTCGGCGGCCATGAAGTCGGCCAGGCTCATCTCGCCGGCGCGGACCTCCTCTGAAAACTTCCACACGTCGGTGCCCGAGCCGATGTCGCGGCCGCGGAACTTGCCGTTCAGCATCGGGCCGGAGGAGATCACCATGGTCGGCAGATCGACGCTGGCGGCGCCCATCAGCTGGCCGGGCGTGGTCTTGTCGCAGCCGCCCAGCAGCACCACCCCGTCGATCGGATTGCCGCGGATCGATTCCTCGACCTCCATGGCCAGCAGGTTGCGGAACAGCATGGCGGTCGGCCGCATCTGGGTCTCGCCCAGGCTCATGGCCGGGAATTCCAGCGGCAGGCCCCCGGCCTCCCACACCCCGCGTTTCACATGTTCAGCCACGTCGCGCAGATGCGTGTTGCAGGGGGTGAGTTCGGACCAGGTGTTGCAGATGCCAATCACCGGACGGCCGTCGAAAACCTCGTCCGGCAGGCCCTGATTCTTCATCCAGCTGCGGTGAATGAAGCCGTCCCGATCGATCTTTCCGTAGGTTCCGGCGCTGCGAAGCCCCTTGCGGCGGTCGTCCGTGCCCATCGCGTTCCCTAAATCCTGCGCGCCGGCCGTTCGCCGTCTCGTCACTGATGTGTTCGATTTATATGATAATAAGCCACCTTGTAAACCCGGCGAAACGTCGGTTTGGCGCCGAGGTCGGCGTCCCGATGGGCATCAAAAGCGAACATGAGCCGACAGGATAGGGCCGCCGCCGTCTGCGGCCAAGGCCCGAGACTGGGCGTTTGTGGGTGCAACGACCTCGAATCGATCGTGCGGGCCGAGACGACGAGGCTCCCGCAACAGCTTCGTCGCCAGGGGGCCGCCCCGCCCGAATTCTCGGCTCCAGACCACCCCATGGCGGTCGCGTTGACAGCGCTGGACCTTTTTGTATGATAAATCACATAAGGCTGACTTTTACAGCCCGACGCACAGGGGGGAGACTCATGAGACCGATCGAACGCGCCCTTTTCAGCGCCGCCAGCGCTATCGCTGTCGCGGCCGCCTGCAGCGGCGCCATGGCCCAGACGGCCGCCGCCGACCAGGCCAAGCCCGCCGACAAGACCACCGTGAGCGAGGTCGTGGTCACCGGCGTGCGCGCCAGCATGCGCGACGCCATCGCCCAGAAGAAGGTCTCGGCCAATATCGTCGAGAGCATCTCCTCCAAGGACATCGGCGTCCTGCCCGACGTCACCATCGCCGACGAACTGGACCGCCTGCCGGGCATCAACGCCACGCGCGACCGCGGCAACGACAGCCAGGCGGCCGTGCGGGGCCTCGGCCCCCGCCTGGTGCTGGGCCTGGTCAACGGGCGCGAGGTGGCCTCCTCCGAGCCCGACCGCAACGTGCGCTGGGAGATCTACCCCTCGGAGGACGTCTCCGGCGTCACTGTCTACAAGTCGCAGTCCGCCGACCTGATCGCCGGCGGGGTGGCGGCGACCATCGACATCCGCACCCTGCGCCCGCTGGACTATTCCGGGCCGAAGCTCGTGGTCCGGCTGGGGCCGCTCTATAACGACGGCGGCGCGTCGATCCCGAACTATTCCCCCTGGGGCCTGCGCGGCAGCGCCGAATACGTAGCCAAGATCAACGACGACCTCGCCGTTTCGGTGGGCGGCAGCTACCAGCAGCAGAAGAACGGCTACGTCTCGTTCCAGGGCTGGGGCTACAACACCCCCTATACCGGCAGCCCGCCGACCCTGAACGGCGTGGTGATCAACACCCCCTGGGGCGCCCAGACAGAGGTCGACGGCCTGACCGAGACCCGCGGCAGCTTCACCACCGCCGCCCAGTGGAAGCCCAGCGACCACTTCGAGGTCAATTTCGACCTGCTCTATTCCGACGTCTCCATTGACGAGAACCAGGAGCAGGCCTGGTATAGCGCCAATGGCAAATGGGGCGACTGGGGCGGCAACAACGCAAATAGCTGGGATCCGTACAATTCCGCCAACGGGACCTTCACTGTCGTGAACGGCGACGTCGTCGGGGCAACACTGTTCGGAACGCAGGACTGGATGCGCGCGCCGGTGACCAACGTCATCGCTCACTACACGGAGGACAAGAGCCTACTGGCCACCGGCCTGAACGGGGTCTGGCGCAATGATGACTGGAAAGTCCGCGCCGATCTTTCCTATTCGGGCGCCTGGCGGACCAACAAGTGGCAAGCCGTTGAAAGCGGCCTCGCCTCTCCGCCCGCGTCCTTGAGTTTCTTTACTGGGGCGGGATCGGCGCCCTCGGTGACGGCCTCATCCAACCCGGCCGATCCGACGGCTCAGGCGTGGTTCTATGGCGCTAGCACCGGCCCGGAGCATCTGAATGACGAACTCGGCGCCGCGCAGATCGATTTTAGCCGCACGCTCCACGGAGACTTTTTCACCGGCATTGATTTCGGCGCGCGCTACTCGCACCGGGTCAAGGGTCACGACCTGGAACAGTGGAATGAAAACCAGACCGGAACCCCATCGTCGTCCCTGCTGAGCAGCTTCACAGTATCCGGGTTGAACGTCCCGGCCTTGCTCAACGGGAATTTTGGAACGATCGCAGCCGCAGCCTTTGGCGGCTTCAATACCAGCAATTCCAACGTCGTCTTCGCCAACAGCATGCCGACCGCCTTCCAGAAGAACGCCTATTGGAAGGTTCGGGAGGGCGATGCTGAAGCCTACGTCAAGGTGGACTTCAGCCACGATGTCGCCGGTCGCCAGCTGACCGGCAATGCCGGCGTGCGGGTGATTTCCGTCGACACGACCAGCAACGGCTTCCAGCGCTTGAACAACGCAACCGACAGCAATGGCTTTGCCCTCTACACGCCTGACAACGCGAGCAATAAATACACCGAGGCGCTACCGAGCCTGAACCTGAACTATGCGTTGACGGACAATACAAAACTCCGCTTCGGGGCTGCGCGCGTGATCTCGCGCCCACCGCTGGACGAACTGCGCGCAGGCCGTTCATTGTTCAACCAGACGCTGCCCTATACCGGCACGGCGGGCAATCCAAAGCTGATGCCGTTCCTGGCCAACCAGGTCGACGTCTCCTGGGAGTGGTATTTCCATCCGGAGTCGATGCTCGCCGTCGCCGCCTACTACAAGAACGTCGACAGCAATATCGGCTACAAGACCTCAACCGCCACCATCGACGGGACCAACTACCTGATCACCGGCCCGTTCAACGGCAAAGGCGGAGACATGGAGGGGATCGAGCTGACCTTCCAGACCCCGTTCTACTTCGTGCCGCACCTGGATCACTTCGGGGTCTATTCGAACCTGGCTCTTGCCGGGTCCAGCGTGAAGGAGTTCTCGCCGGTCAACAATCCGCTGCCGATGGTGGGCCTGGCCAACACCACCGCCGAGTTCGACCTGTGGTACAGCCAGGCGGGCTTCGACACCCGGCTGGGGCTGAAATACCACAGCCCGTTCACGGTGATCTATGGCTGGGACGCCTCGCAGCTGACCCGGCTGGAATCGGAGACCACCCTCGGCTTCAGCGCGTCCTACCAGTTCAACAAGAACTTCTCGGTCCGCTTCCAGGCCAACAACCTCACCGACCAGGTCTCGCGCTACTACTGGAACAACGATCCCCAGCAGCTCGCCCGCTACGACAAGTATGGCCGCAGCTACCTGTTGGACTTCACCTACAAGTACTGAGCGGGTTGGGATTTGCTTGAACCGGCGATGGCTATGGCGAGCCCCCTCCACCACTTCGCGGTCCCCCTCCCCCAACGGGGGAGGAATTGGGGCCGCTCGGCTCGCGATCATTCCTCCCCCGTTGGGGGAGGGGGACCGCGCGTAGCGTGGTGGAGGGGGCTCGCGGCCGCCGCGCTCTTGGCGATCGGTACGCCCACCGTCGCCACAGCCGGAACTTTCTACTTCGGCGCCGACCTCTCCTACGTCAACGAGATGCAGGACTGCGGCGCCCAGTACCGCGACCATGGCCAGGTCAAGGACCCGTTCGAGATCTTCAAGGATCACGGGGCGAACCTGGTCAGGGTGCGGCTGTGGAACGATCCGGACTGGACGCGCTACAGCAACCTCGCCGACGTGGAGAAGACCATCGCCCGGGCCAAGGGCCAGGGCATGCAGGTGCTGCTGGACTTCCACTATTCCGACACCTGGGCCGACGGCGACAAGCAGATCGCGCCCAAGGCCTGGGCCAGCATCACCGACACGGGCGAGCTGTCGCACAAGCTCTACCAGTTCACCTTCGACACCCTGGCGGCCCTGAACGCCAAGGGTCTGGCGCCGGACCTGGTGCAGGTGGGCAACGAGACCAATCCGGAGCTGCTGGGCGGGGTCAAGGGCAAGCCGATCGACTGGACGCGCAACGCCGCCCTGCTGAACGCCGGCATCCAGGCGGTGCATGACGCCGGCAAGGCGTTTCCCTCTGCGCCCAGGGTGATGCTGCACATCGCCCAGCCGGAGAACGCCGAATGGTGGTTCCCGCAGGCCGCCGCCGCCGGGGTCAAGGGCTATGACCTGATCGGCCTCAGCTACTATCCCAAATGGTCCAGCAAGACCCTGGCCGGGCTCGGCCACACCATTTTGATGCTGCGCAAGACCTATGGGGTCGACGTGATGGTGGTCGAGACCGCCTATCCCTGGACCCTGGACAACGCCGACAGCGCGCCCAACCTGCTAGGCGCCGACGCCCTGCTGCCCGGCTATCCCGCCACCCCTGAGGGCCAGGCCAAATACCTGGCCGACCTGACCCAGACGGTGATCGACCATGGCGGCGACGGGGTAGTCTATTGGGAGCCGGCCTGGGTCTCGACCGGCTGTTCGACGCCCTGGGCCAAGGGCTCGGGCTGGGACAACGCGACCTTCTTCGACTTCCGCCACGGCGACGACACGCTGCCGGGAATCGACTTCATGAACCGCCCCTACCTGCCCGTGTCACGCCTGTTGCCGCCCGCAAAATAGTCGCAGATTCAAGCTGGGCTTTCGTCGCCGGATGATCTGAACTTCCGGCCGGAGCCAACAGGGAGCTTCCAACTATGGCGACCAGACGTCAGGTGCTCGGCGCGGCCACCGCCCTTTCCGCGGGCGCCGTGACCGGGGTGCGTACAGCGGCGGCCGACGCCCCGCCTTCGCCGCGCGAGCGCACCCGGCTGAGCCGCGGCTGGCGCTTTCACATGGGTCACGCCCAGGACCCGGCGCGCGACTTCGGCTTCGGCGCCCTGCAGATCGCCTTCGCCAAGGCCACCGACCCGTTGCTGGATCCGGCCGCCCTGCACTACGATGACAGCCAATGGAGCGAGGTCAGCGTACCGCACGACTGGGGCGTCGAGTTGCCCTTCGTCGCCCCGATCGGCCTCGACATACTGGGCAAGACCGACCCTCGCGCCGCCCACGGCTACAAGCCCCTGGGGCGCGAGTTTCCCGACACCAGCGTCGGCTGGTACCGACTGGTCATGGACCTGCCTCAGACCGACCTTGGCCGGCGCCTGTCGCTTGAGTTCGACGGGGCGTTCCGCGACTGCGTGGTGTTCGTCAACGGCTACCTCCTGGCCGAGAACCACAGCGGCTACGCCCCGTTCCGCGTCGACCTGACCGATGTCGCCAACTATGGCGGACGCAACGTCATCCTGCTGCGCGTCGACGCCAGCCAGGGCGAGGGCTGGTTCTACGAAGGCGCCGGCGTCTACCGTCCCGTCTGGCTGGTCAAGACCGACCCGCTGCACGTACCGCAATGGGGCGCGGTGGTGCGCCCGACCCTGACCGAGGGCCTGGCGGACCTCGCGATCGGCACGGAAGTCGCCAACGAGAGCGACAAGGACGCTCCTTGCGAGGTGGTCTCGACCATTCTGGACGCCGACGGCCGCGCGGTCGGCGAGGCGCGCAGCCAGGTCTCGGCGCCCGCCTGGGGGCAAGCCGAAGTCGCCTGCCACGTCGCCCTGCCGAAGCCGAAGCTCTGGTCCATCGAGGCGCCCTATCTCTACCGGCTCGCGACCGAGATCTTTGTCGGCGGCAAGCTGGTGGACCGCTACGAAACCCCGTTCGGCCTCCGGACCATCCGCTTCGATCCAGACCAGGGCTTTTTCCTCAACGGCCAGCCGGTGAAGCTGAAGGGGACCTGCAACCACCAGGACCATGCCGGGGTGGGCGTGGCCATGCCCGACCGGCTGCACGCCTTCCGCATCGAGCGGCTGAAGGCCATGGGCTCGAACGCCTACCGCACCACGCACAACCCGCCCTCGCCGGCCCTGCTGGACGCCTGCGATCAGCTCGGCATGCTGGTGATGGACGAGACCCGGCGCATGTCCACCGCGCCCGAGGCCCTGGACGAGTTGGAGCGGCTGGTGCGGCGCGACCGCAACCGCCCGAGCGTGATCCTGTGGTCGATCGGCAACGAGGAGCCCCAGCAGGGCACCGAGCGCGGCGCCCGGGTCGCTCAGACCATGAAGCGGCTGGTCAACCGCCTTGACGGCACGCGGCCGGTGACCGAGGCCATGGACGGCGGCTGGGGCGACGGGGTCACCCGGGTGCTGGACGTGGTTGGCTTCAACTACCGCACCAGCAAGATCGACGACTTCCACGCCCGCTTCCCCAAGATCCCGGTGCTGGGCTCGGAGACCGCCAGCACGGTGACCACGCGGGGCGTCTATGTCCACGACGAGGTGCGCCAGTTCTCTGCCGCCTATGACAAGGAGGCGCCTTGGTGGGCGACCACGGCCGAGGGCTGGTGGCCCTATGTCGACGCCCGACCCTACATCGCCGGCGGCTTCGTCTGGACCGGCTTCGACTATCGCGGCGAGCCGACCCCCTTCCATCGCTGGCCGTCTGTCGCCTCCTATTTCGGCCTGATGGACAGCTGCGGCTTTCCCAAGGACGAATACTATTACTACAAGGCCTGGTGGAACCCGGCGCCCCAGGCGCACCTGCTCCCTCATTGGACCTGGCCGGGGCGCGAGGGCCAGCCGATCGAGGTCTGGTGCTACGCCAATGTCGAGCGGGTCGAGCTGTTCCTGAACGGCCAGAGCCAGGGCGCCCAGGACGTGGTCAAGGACAAGCACCTGGTCTGGAACGTGCCCTACGCCCCCGGCGCCATCGAGGCCCGCGGCTTTGTCGGCGGCAAGCTGGTGGTCAAGGAGCGGCGCGAGACCGCCGGCCCTGCGACCCGCATCGCGCTGAAGGCCGACCGCGCACGGCTGAAGGCCGACGGCGACGACCTGGTCGTGGTGGGCATCGAGATCCAGGACGCCGACGGCCGCCCGGTCCCCACCGCCGGCGACCTCGTCAGCCTGCAGATCTCCGGGCCCGGCCAGCTGATCGGCATGGGCAATGGCGATCCCACCAGCCATGAGCCGGACAAGACCTCGCATCGCAAGGCGTTCAACGGCCTCTGCATGGGCCTGGTCCAGACCCTGCCGGGCTCTGCGGGCCGGATCAGCATCACCGCCTCGGCGCCCGGCCTGACCGGCGCGGCGTTGCTGGTCACCGCGAGTTGACGCGCCTCAGCCGGCCGCCGCCTGGCCCACCGCCCAGTCGCGCTTGACCTTCTTGGCCAGCGACCATTTGTGCACTTCGGTCGGGCCGTCATAGATGCGGAAGGCGCGGATCTCGCGGAACACCTGCTCGACGATGGTGTCGCCAGTGACTCCCGTACCGCCCATCACCTGCACGCAGCGGTCGGCGATACGGAACAGGGCTTCGGACACGGCCACCTTGGTCATCGAGCTTTCGGCCACGCCGAGATCGCCCGTGTCGAGCACGCCGGCGCACCAGTCGATCATCAGTTCAGCCTGCTTCAGGTCGATCAGGTTGTCGGCCAGCATGAAGCCGACCCCTTCATGATCCACTAGGGGTTTGCCGAAGGCGTGGCGCTTGCAGGCATAGGCGGTGGCGATCTCGTTGGCCCGCCGGGCCGCGCCCCACCAGCGCATGCAGTGGGTCAGGCGCGCCGGCGCCAGCCGGATCTGGGCCATCTTGAAGCCCTCGCCGGCCTGGCCGAGCATCTGGTCGGCCGGGATGCGGACATTGTCCAGCGTCACGATCGCGTGGCCGCCGGGCATGGAGCTGTCGATGGTGTCCAGCACCCGCTCGATGCGGATCCCCTCCATCGGCAGGTCGACCAGGAACATCGAGGCCCCGTCATCGGACTTGGCCATGACGATGCCGACCTTGGCCCCTTCGGCGCCGGTGATGAAGGCCTTGCGGCCGTTGACCACCCAGTGATTGCCGTCCAGCCCAGCGGTGGTCTTCATCATCGACGGGTCCGAGCCCGCCCCGCCCTCCTCGGACGGCTCGGTCATGAAGAAGGCCGAACGGGCGCGCCCCTCCAGCATCGGCTTCAGGAACCGCGCCTTCTGCTCGGCGCTGGCGACCTTGCCCAGGAGGTACATGTTGCCTTCGTCAGGCGCGGCGACGTTCACCGCGACCGGCCCCAGGGGCGACAGGCCGGCGGCGCGGAGCACCAGGGCAACGTCCTGGTGGCTCAGGTGGCCGCCATCGGGAATGTGCGGCGTCAGCACCCCGGCCGCGCGCGCCTTGGCTCGCAGCTCGTCGACCAGCTCGTCGGAGGGGCCATGCGCGCCGCAGCGCGGATCGCGCTCATAGGGCGACACGGCCTCGCGAACGAAGGCCTCGACCCTGGCCGCGATCTCGCGGCCGCGTTCGCTGGGGCCCTGGGCGGGATTCATGGCCGGCTTCCTCCGGATCGCAACGATCGCGGCGGCTTAGCAACGCCGGCCGGCGCCGCCTAGGCGCCGCCGTAGGGGCAAGGCTCAGCGCCGCCGGTCGGCCAGGGCCCGGTCCAGGGTGGCGTTCACCTGGGCGCCGGTGATCAGCTTGGTGCACTCGAAGTGGCGCGGCGTGTTCTGGTGACGGGGGCACCACATGAAGTCGGTGTGCTGGAAGCGCTCGGCGGGATCGTTCCAGCAGCTGTTGCAGGTGTGCCAGTTGATCACGCGATAGGGATTGTCGAACTCGTTGGTCGGGTGGGTGAAGCCGCTGATCACCACCGCCGGCGTCCGGGTCGCCCAGGCCAGCCAGGCGAGGCCGCTGGAAAGGCCGACGAAGGCCTCGGCGTGCTTCAGCCATCGCGCCCGCTCGAGCAACGGCCGGTCTCCGGTCTGGTCCTCGGCGCCGTGCGGAATGTGGGTGTAGAGCAGGCCTGAGCCATGCACCGGCTTCTGGTCGATGCAGATCACCCGAAGCCCCTTGGACTTGATGTGCGCCACCACCTCGTGCCAGCCGGTGGGGTTGTTCCACATCTTGCAGCCACTGGAGCTCTGCACGGCGATGCAGACATAGGGCTCCTCGATCGGCCGGGTCTCCTCCGAAGCCGACACGACGGGCGCCCGCTCTTCCGGCCCGACGCCCAGGATGTAGCCAGCGGTGCGGTGCAGCCCGACCATGCGGAAATCGGTCGGCTGCCAGACGTTCTCCTTGTCGTCGAAGAACAGGCCCATGGAATAGGTGGCGTAGAAATTGTCCTGCAATTTCCGCTCGACCAGCTCCTCATGGCTGACGAACTCGATGTCCGGATAGTTGTCCTTCAGCAGCGGTGAGATCAGGTTGGAGAGGGCGCAGGTCAGCTTGCAGCCGTGCTTCTCCTGGAACCGCGCGGCATAGGGGAACCAGGCCAGGGTGTCGCCCAGGGTGCCGATCGGGAACTGGATCAGCACCTCGCGGCCCTTCAGGTCGTGCGTGTGCTCGAACAGCAACTCCTCGCCCGCCCAGACCTCGATGCCGAACCTGACATAGAAGCGCTTGGAACTGGCGACGAAGGCGCCCTTGTTGCGGCTCTCGAACAGGATATTGCCGGTGTCGAGATCCTTCAGGCGCACCTGCCACTCGCGCCCGTCCTTGCGCTGCGGCAAAAGAACCCGGGCGCCCAGGTTGAAGTCGTAGCGGACGCCTTGCGGTCCCTTCTGCGTCGGGACCCGCGCCGCCGGAGGATAGGCGGGCTTGGGCGGCGGCTTGCCATCGCTGGAAACGGCGGTCAGGCCGCCGGGCGCCGCTTCCGATTCCGGCGCCGCGGCCTGTTCGTTGGCTGCCGGTTCGGCCGCAGCCGCCTCGCCGTCCTCAGCGACGAGTTTCAGGGTCTCGCCCGTCGACACGGTTCCAACCACAGGAAATCCCCCCAAAAAAGTTCCTACACCCAGGGCACCCTAGGGCCGGCGGGCGCTTGGCCCGCGTGACCAAGGTCACCGCCCTTGTCGGATACAACCAGATTTTTCGATGCGGCGGAGCCTAACGGCACGGCCAGACCCTGCCAATAGCGCGCAATGATATGAAACCGCGGCCCGCCACGGGGCGGCCGACAGAAGAGAACCGAAAAGCCTAGCCCGCGCCAGGACAGGAAGACCTTCAGGCTGCGCGCCGGAAGCACAGGTAACCGCGCCTACTTTAAATCACGCGAACGTGTCACAATTTGCGTCACACGTTACCCAATTGGGATCAGCCGTTGTCACAATTTCCTCCATTTTTGCAATGTTGCACGGTCTGGCCGCGGTCACTGAGCGGGTGTAACGTCGCCCAACGCACATTTTGGGGGCACAAGCCATGCAAATAAATTGGATTGCAGGCGCCAACTACGGCAGCGCGCCCTCCTGGCTGCCGACCGTGCTTGCCCAGGTCGCCAACTTCTATGACAGCGTCTTCACCAACAATGTGACCCTGAACATTCGGGTGAACTGGGAGAACCTGGGGTCCGGCGTGCTGGCCTCGAACTCCAATGGCGGGCCGGGCGACACGTCGGGGGTGAACGTCTCCTTCTCGACCCTCAGCAGCGCGCTGATCGCGCATGAGACCACCAACACCCAGGCCTCGGCCTATTCCCACCTGCCGGGAGGCGTCGGCACGGTCTATGTGTCGCCCTCCGAGGCCCAGATGCTGGGTCTGGAAGGCGGCTCGACGACGCAGGTCGACCTTTATGTCGGCAGCGGCGCCGACTGGTCGACCTATGACGCCTTCGCCGCTATCGCCCACGAGGTCAGCGAAACGGCCATGGGCCGGATCAGCACCGTCGATAGCACGCCGTCCGTGATGGACATGTTCAGGTTCAACGGCGCCGGATCGCACGACCTCAGCGCCGGAAACAGCCTCTCCAACACCACCGCCTATTTCTCGGTCGACAATGGGGCGACCAAACTCGGGACCTGGAACAATGACGCCGGGGCCGGCTACGACCTGGGCGACTGGTGCGTGGCCGACTTCCCCGACCTCGGCGATCCCGACGGCGACCCGGTCTGGAACGACGCCATGGGCGCCCAGGAGGGCGGCGTCGGCCCGATCTCGGAAGTCGACATCGAACTGATGAACGCGCTCGGCTGGAGCACCAGCATCGTCACCAGCGGCAACATCCGCAACGTCTCGAGCGGTCAGACCCTGACCGGCTGGACCGTCATGAGCGGCGGGGAAATGGTGGTGAGAGCGGGCGCGGTGGTCAGCAACACCACCTTCACCCTGGCGCGGGCCTTCGATGACGGCGTGCTGGAGACCGGTTTGGCCGGCGCCGCCATTCTGGGTTCGATCGCCGGCACGGCGGTCGGCGCGAGCGTGGTCGGCGGCACAGTCCAGGTCGTCGCCGGCGGGGTGACCATCGGTGCGAAGATCAGCGGCGGCGGGGCGGAATACGTCCAGTCCGGCGGATCGGAATCCGGGACCGTGGTGCTCAGCGGCGCGCATGACGCCGTCTATGCCGGCGGCCAGGCCACAGGGACCGTCATCTCCAGCGGCGGCTTCGAGAACATCAACTCGGGCGGCGCCGCCACCGGGACCCTGGTCTCGAACGGGGGAGCCGAATACGCCCTGTCCGGCGGTTCGATCGCGAACGTGACGGTGGTCAGCGGCGGCCACGACACGGTCAGCGGCTCGGCGACCTCGACCACGGTCTCCAGTGGCGGGTTCGAAGCGGTTTCGGCCCACGGGGTGGCGACCTCGACCACGGTGCTGGGCGGCGGCTATCAGTATGTCAACTCCGGCGCGACCTCGATCAACACCACGGTGCAAGCCGGGGCGCGCCAGACGGTGAGCTCCGGCGGGGTCGCCTCCTCGACCACTGTCGCCGGCGCCCAGTACCTGTCCGGCGGCACTGCCCTCGGCGCGACCGTCACCTCGGGCGGCGTGCAGTATGTCGACCCCGGCGCCACCGCCAGCGGAACCAACGTCAAGAGCGGCGGCCACGACAGCATCTATGCCGGCGGCCGCGCCTCCGGGACGAACGTCTCCGCGGGGGCCTACGAGGTGATCAATTCCGGCGGGGTATCGGTCAACGCCGTGATCTCGGGCGGGGCGCTCTACGTCAACTCGGGGGCCGTGGCCAGCGGCGCCGCCATCTCGAGCGGCGGCCACGACACCGTCTATGCGGGCGGACAGACCTCGGGCACGGTGATCTTCAGCGCCGCATTCGAGACGGTGAGCTCCGCCGCCGTCGCCGTCGGGGCCGTGATCAATGCGGGCGGCCACGAATACGTGCTGTCCGGCGGGACCACCAGCGGCGCGACCGTCGCCAGCGGCGGCGTCCTCAGCATCTCCTCCGGCGGCGTAGTCGCCGGCGGCCTGACCCTCGGCGGCGGTACGGCCAATGTCTCGGGCGTGCTCGGCGCGGGCCAGACGGTCACCTTCCAAGGATCCGGGGGGCTGCTGGACATCGCCAACCCCAGCGCGTTCGGGGCGATCATTTCAGGCTTTGTGCTGGGCGATACGATCGACCTGCCGAGCTTCACCTACAGCGCCGGAACCGAATCGGCCACCTGGAGCCAGACGGGGACCAGCGGGACCCTGACCATCACCGATGGCGCCCTGGTCGCGAACCTGACCCTTTCGGGCAGCTACGTGACCAGCAATTTCAAGCTGTCCGCGGACTCGACCGGCGGCACCTTGATCAACGACCCGCCGGTTCAGGCCGCGCAGAACGTGACCTTGTTCACCCAGCACCTCGCCGGACTGAATTCGTCGCCTGGGCCGTTCGCAGGATCCACGGTCAGCTCTGGCGGCGGCGCCAGCGCGCTCGCCTTCGCCCTGACCCACCCGGAGATCCGGGCCTGAGCTTCTGCGCCGGCTGTTTTGGGGAGCGCTATTTCGCCGGCGTGGGAACAGCGGTGTCTGGCCGCCCCGTCCCTGAGCCGGTCGGCGACACCTGGGGCGCCGGCGTCCGCGGAGCAGCGATCGTGTCGAGCCCGGAGACCGCGCCGGACCAGCCCCCCAGGCCCGCAGGCTCAGACCGGCGCAGGGCCTGTTCCGGACTGTAGAGATCTATGCCGGGGGTCAGGTAGCGGGCCTCCAGGACCCCCATCGCCGCCAGCAGCGAGGCCTTGGCCGCGTAGGCGTCGCGCTTGGCCTGGATCACGGTGACGCGGGTGTTGGCGAGCTCCTGTTCGGCGTTGAGCAGGTCGATGGTGGTGCGCAGGCCCACCCGCTCCTCCGCCCGGTTGCCCTGCACCGCCACCGCCTCGGCGTCGAGCTGGCGCTGCTCGATCGTCAGGGCGTTCTGGGTCGATATCCACTGGTCCCAGGCCTGGGCCACCAGTTGCACCACCCCGCGCCGGGCGTTCTCGACCACCAGCTGGGCGCGATTGTCGTCGTCCAGCGCCTGGCGGATCTTTGAGCTGTTCAGGCCCGAGGTGAACAGCGGCTTGGTGACCACCGCGGCGACGGAGACGCTCTGATCGTACTGGCGCTCGAGGTAGGGCGCTGTGGGAATGATCGAGGCGTCGAACTTGAGTTGCACCGTGGCGGCGTTGGCCGCCTTGGCCTGATTGACCTTCTCGCGGGCGGCGCGCTCGCTCTGGACCGCCTCACCGAGCTGGGGGTTGTTGTGCTCGGCAAGGTCGAAGGCCTTGTCCGCGTCTTTCGGCAAGCCGGGCAAGTCAGGTTCGGGCGCCAGTTCTCCCGGGTTCTGGCCGACTGCGTTCAGATATTCGGCGTTGCTGCCGTTCAGCTTGCCCTGGGCCAGGCTCAGCTGCGCCTGGGCGGACAGCAGGCGAGCTTCCGACTGGGCCACATCGGTGCGCGTCAGGGCGCCCAGCTTTCCCTTGGCCCGGGTCTCTTCGAAGTCGCGGCTGAGCGCGGTGACCTCCTCCTGCAGCACGCGCACGATTTCGCGGTCGCGGCGCACGTCGATATAGGCGTTGACCACATTCTGCAGCACCTGGCTCTCGGTGAAACGCAGGTGCTCCCGCGCCGCCAGCACGCCGGCGCCGGCGCTGCGCGCCTGAGCCTTGAGCGCTCCGCCGGTCCAGACCGGCTGGACGGCCGAAAGGTCCGCCGTGCCGTTGCCGGCGCGATAGTCGGTGGCGCCGCCCCGTACGAACAGGCTGGCCGGGTGCTGCACCTGGGCGTCCTGATAGCCGTATTGCGCCGTGACGCTGACCTGGGGCCCGAAACTCGCCTGGGCCTGGACGTAGCTCTCGTCGGCGGACTGCAGCGCGGCGCGCTGAGCCCTCAGGCTGGGATTGGTCTGATAGGCCAAGGATATGGCCTCGGCCAGGGTCTCGGCGGCGCAGACGCAGGGGCTCGCCGCCAGCAGAGCCGCGATCAGGGCGGTGGAACGCATCATCGCTCGTGCAGGCTTTCCTGGGTGCGTCGCGCCAAGGGCGAGAGCAGGTAATCGATAATGCTGCGGTCACCGGTCCGGATTTCGGCGGTGATGGCCATGCCGGGCTGCAGCGGCTCTTCGCGTCCATCGATCATCATGCTGGTGCGGTCAAGCTGGATGCGCGCGACATAGGTGGGCGACGGCGGCTGTGCGGTCGGCGCCGCCGCGCCGCTTGCGCCCTGCTGCGACTGGCGCGCCTCGTCCGGCGGCGTGATCACGTCCTTGCTGACTCCCACCACGTGGCCATTGATCAGGCCATAGCGGGTGAAGTTGAAGGTCTCGATCTTGACCTTCACCGGCTGGCCGGCATGGACGAAGCCGACGTCGCGGTTGGCCAGCTGGGCCTCGATCATCAGGTTGCGGCTCTCCGGCACCACGATCATCAGGTGCTGGGCGGGCGTCACCACCCCGTGCAGGGTGTGCACCGCGAGCTGATCCACCACGCCGTCGATCGGCGCCCGAAGCTCGGTCTGGCTGGACTTGTCGCGGGCCTTGATCAACTCCTGGCCGCTCTCGTTCTGCTGCTCCTCGGCCTTGCGCAGGTCGGTCAGGAGTTCGGCGGCGTACTGCGAGCGGGCGCCGTCCCGCTGCTGAATCAAGGCCGCCCGGGCCGCAGCCGCCTGGGCCGCCTTCTGCCGTTCCACGGCCAGTTCATGCCGCGCCTCGGCCAGCTGCTGCTGGGCGTCGAGATAGGCCAGGCTGGTGCCGAAGCCCTGGTCGGTCAGCTCGCGATGGATGCGCTCCTTGTCGGCCAGCATAGGGATCTGCGCGTTGATCTTGTCGATCTCGGCCCCGACCTCGGCGGCCTCGGCGTCCTTCTGACTGATCTGCTGGCCGAGATCGGCCAGCTTGGCGGCCTGCTGGTCGGCCTGGGCGCGCATAGCCGCCCTCGCCTCCTCCACCCGCTCCGGCGGGGCGTCAGCGGGTGCGACGAACACCGGCGCGCGCCCGGTTTCGGCCGCGGTCTTCAGGGCGCTCAGGCGCGCCACGTCGAGTTCCGCCTGTATCAGGTCGCCGGACAGGCGGCGGCTGTCAGCGCCGGCCTGGGTGGGGTCGAGTTCGATCAGCAACTGGCCGGCGCGCACGTGGTCGCCGTCCTGCACGTGGATCGCGCGCACCACCCCGGGATCCAGCGGCTGGATCACCTTGACGTCGCCCGCCGGGATCAGCCGGCCTGGCGCGGTGGCGAGCACGTCCACCCTGCCGAAGAAGGACCAGGCTACCGCAACGCCGAAGAAGGCGATGATGATGAAGCCCAGAAGCCGGCCGGTCGGCGACGGCGGCGTCTCGACGATCTCCAGCGCCGCGGGCAGGAACTCGCGCTCGTCGTTGCGGTCGAAATAACTGCTGGCCCGCCGCAGATAGCCGCCAAATCCATCCGCCATGGCTCAGCCCTCCGCCAGGGCGGGGTCGCCCGACTGCAGGCGCCAGAGGTGGGCATAGCGCCCGTCGCTCGCCAGCAGGCTCTCGTGCGTGCCGTCCTCGACGATCCGGCCCTCCTCGATGGTGACGATGCGGTCGGCGCCGCGCAGGGTCGAGAGGCGGTGGGCGATTAGGACCACGGTCCGCCCGGCGCAGATGCGCCGCATATTGGCCTGGATCGCCGCCTCGCTCTCGTAATCCAGGGCCGAGGTCGCCTCGTCGAAGATCAGGATACGCGGATTGGTCACCAGGGCGCGGGCGATGGCGATCCGCTGCCGCTGCCCGCCCGAGAGCGTCGAGCCGCGCTCGCCGATCAAGGTGCCGTAGCCCTCCGGCAGGGCGAGGATGAAGTCGTGCGCGCCGGCCAGCTTGGCCGCGTCCATCACCCGCTCCATCGGCATGCCCGGATCGGCCAGGGCGATGTTCTCGCGGACCGTCCGATTGAACAGGACGTTCTCCTGCAGCACCACGCCGATCTGCCGCCTCAGCCAGGCGGAATCGGTGGCCGCCAGATCCACCCCATCGACGAACACCCGTCCGCTTTCAGGCACGTAAAGGCGCTGAATCAGCTTGGCCAGGGTGCTCTTGCCGGAGCCCGACGGCCCCACCACCCCGATCACCTGGCCCGCCGGAACCGCCAGCGAGACGTCGCTCAGCACCGGCTGGCCGTCGATGCGGTAGCGGAAACTGACGTGATCGAGACGAATGTCGCCCGAGATCGGCGGCAGGTTGGCCTGGCCCGCCTGGCCCGGCTCTGGGGTGGTGTTGAGGATGTCGCCGACCCGATCCACCGACAGGCGCACCTGCTGGAAGTCCTGCCAAAGCTGGGCGATGCGCAGCACCGGCGAGGCGAGCTGGCCGGAGATCATGTTGAACGCCACAAGTTCGCCCACCGTCAGCTTACCGGCGATGACGAGGCCCGCGCCGAAGAACAGGATCAGGACCACGGTGACCTTGTTGATCAGGGCCGCGGTCTGGCTGGCCACGGTGCTCAGCGTGATCACGCGGAAAGAGGCGGTGACGTAGCCGGCCACCTGCTCCTCCCAGCGGCGCTGCATGACCGGCTCGAGCGCCATGGATTTGACGGTCTCGACGCCCGAGACGGCTTCGACCAGGAAGGACTGGTTCTCCGAACCGCGGCGATAGCGCTCGTTCAGGCGGGCGCGGAAGGACGGCGTCACCCCCAGGCTCAGTCCCACATAGCATGGCAGGGCCAGGGCCACGATCAGGGTCAGGAGCGGGCTGTAGACGAACAGCACCGCCAGGAACAACAGGGCGAAGAACAGGTCCAGCGCCAGGGTCAGGGCCGAGGAGGTCAGGAACTGGCGGATATTGTCCAGTTCGCGCACCCGGGCGATGGTGTCGCCGACCCGCCGGGCCTGGAAATAGGCCATGGGCAGGGCGAACAGGTGGCGGAACAGGCGGGCGCCCAGCTCGACATCGATGCGGTTGGAGGTGTGGGCCAGCACATAGGTGCGAAGCCCGCCCAAGGTGACCTCGAACACCGACAGTGTGGCGAGCCCGATGGCCAGCACTTCAAGGGTCGACAGGCCCCGGTGTACGAACACCTTGTCGATGATCACCTGGAAGAACAGGGGCGTCAGCAGGGCGAACAACTGCACGAAGAACGAGCCGACCAGGACCTCGATGAGGGGCTGGCGGTACTTGCGGATCGCCTGCAGGAACCATTCGAGGCCGAAGCGGCTGTTCGGATCGGCCAGGGCCGCCCTACGGACGATGAGCAGCAGCCGCCCGTCCCAGCGCTCGGCGAACGCCTCCAGCGTCAACATCTCCGGCGTCGGCGCATTGGGATCCTGCACCAGCACCTTGCCGTCGCCGATCCGACCCACGACCAGCCAGCCGCCGCCGCGCAGCCGCGCCAGAGCCGGCAGGGGCGTCGTCGCCAGGCGGGCCATGTCGCTGGTGATGGCGCGGGCCTTGATCGGGAACCGCCGCGCCAGGCGCAGCATGTCTTCTTCGCCCAGGCCCGCCTTGCCGCTGAGGTGCAGCAATTCATCGGCGTTCGCCGGAAGGCCCAGAAGCTGAAGGATGAAAGCGAGCGCCCCTGCGCCGGGGTCGGGCGCCGTCAGGTTGTCCCCGCCCGTGTCCATCTCACGCTCACCTTGCGCGCGCGACCCATCGGCCCGCGCATCCCCCTAGCCAGCACCGCGCGCACCTGATCTGGCCCCGATAGCCAAGTCAAGTCACCCGATGCCTCAAGCGTGGCGCCGGGCACAGTCATTTCAGTCGCTCATACCGACCGTCGGCCGACCAGGCGGCGCCCAATCGCACGGTGGTCTCGCCCCCACCGCACCCCAAGACAGAACTCAGCCGCCATTCGGGGCGAAAATAGGAACTAATCGGATAAATACCCATTTAAGCAGAAACGTTGTTATCAAACAGGACAATAAAATGCTTGGAACAATCTTGATCATAGTCCTTATACTTATGCTCATCGGCGCGCTGCCGACATGGGGCCATAGCCGATCCTGGGGATACTACCCCAGCGGCGGCCTTGGCTTGATCCTGGTGATCATCATCGTCCTGGTCTTGCTGGGCCGGATCTAGCTCCCTCCGCGCGTTCAGGGCAGGTGCGCCTTACCCTGCGCGCGGCTTTCCGGCTCGATGGCCGGAAACCAGGCGCACGCTTATCTTTTCTCCCGTCACCGCCTTGGCTGGCCAGGCATCCCGCATGCCGGACGCGGGGATCGGCGTGCAATAGTTGAACGGAGCGGGAAAAGGCTTGGCCTGCTTCAAGCAGAGTTTGCCGCCCTTGACGCTCCAATGGCCGCTCGAGCCATCGCCCCTGCGCCCCTCGGCGGCGTAGGAGCCATCGGCATGCAGCCAAAGCTCCGCCGTACGGCCGTCCGGATAGGTGGACAGGATCGTATTGCCGAACGCGCCGCTGAGATCAGCCGCCGGAACGGCCGAGGGAATGGCCGCCGCAGCAAGGCCGGTCAGCCAGAGCATGAAGGCGCGAGACAGCATAACAGCAACTCCGCTATGTGGGTGATTGGCCTGCTAAAGGACCACGGCAGCGGCCGGCGGCCCTCAGGTTATGTGCTTGGCGCTGGGCGGATCGCTGGCCGGAAAGCTCTCCTCCAGACTTTCGTCGATCAGCGCTTCCTGGCGGTTCTCGGCCTGCTCGACCTTGCCGGCCAGGTGATCAATCTTTTTGGTGGGATGGTCCGGCGGATCGATCGGCCGCGAATGCGGCGTATCGATAGACTTGTCCTCGTGGGAAGGAGCGCCTTCCACCGCCATGTCGGCGGTCGAGGCGCTGGTTCCATGAGTGAAATGGCGTTGACCAGTATCGTCCGGCTTGCGATCGGCCATGAGGCTCTCCCTGTCGGCCCGCCCCGTTCAGCAAACCCGCCGCGAGCCTCGTGGTTCCCCATCGCGGCCTCAGCCCGCCTGCGGATCGCCGACCCGGGCCGCCAGCCCGGCGATGACCGCCTTCAGCGCCGTCTCGTCCGGCACCGCCGCCAGGGCGCCCTTGGTCCGAACGAGGTCGTGCACGAAGGCCAGCTTGGTAATCACGGCCGGCTCCGGCAGGAACGGGTAGAGGTCCGGCTGTCCCATGCTGCGGTTCAGCGAGTTGACCGCAAAGGTCAGCGGTAGCCAGGCGGCGATGAGCTGATCCAGGCTGGCCGAGCCCCACACGTCGAGCCTTGCCGGGTCCATCCGCGCGCCGTCTCGCTCGAACCGGACGCCGAAAACCGCAGCCGTCTCCAGCGTATCGGCCATGTGCAGATAGTGGGCCCAGGTCTCGGCGAAATCCTCCCAGGGATGGACCGCGGCATAGGCGCTGATGAACCGCTCGCGCCATCCCGCCGGCGGCCCGTCGCACCGATAGTGGGTTTCCAGGGCAGCCTGATAGGACTGGCGCTCGTCGCCGAACAGCTTGCGGAAGGGCCCCAGGGCCGGCCCGCCCTCGACCAGGCGGCTCCAGAAGTAGTGGCCGCTCTCATGGCGGAAGTGGCCCAGCAGCGTGCGGTAGGGTTCGGCGAAGTCGTGGCGGCGACGCTCCCGTGCGGGGTCGTCGGCTTCGGTCAGGCTGACGGTGATCAGCCCGTCCGCGTGGCCGGTCAGGACGCTCGGCCCCTCCGGGGCGTCGGCAAGGGGATCGTGGAGCACGTCGAAAGCCAGGCCCCTCGGATCGGCTGGCCGGGTCGCGAGGGGCAGCCTCAGCGCCAGCAGGCTGTCGAACAGGCGGTGTTGGGCGATCTGGATCCTCGTCCATAGATCGCGGTGACCGGGGACCGACAGGTCGGGGATGGTGCGGTTGTGCCGACAGGCCCGGCAATAGATCGCCTTGCCCTCCCCGGCGTCCACCAGCCAGTTGCAGGCGTCGAAGCGGGCGTTGTCGCAGAGCTTGAGCGCAGGGCCGGGCTGGCCGGAGCACAGCCAGAAGCCGGGCCGCCCCTGGCAGGGCTCAAGGGCGGCCAGGGTCCGGTCCCAAGGCCGGTAGCCAAGCCGGCGACCGCAGCTTTCACATAGCTGCGCCTCGAAATAGAGCGGCTGCCCGCACGCCTGGCAGGCGAAAGCCTTCATCGCCGGGCGGCGCGCCCCATCGCCTGCCCATCGGCATCGCAGGCGCGCAGGCCGTCGAGCCGCTGCGGGAACACCAGGAACCGATTGGCCAGGTAGTTGATCGCCCACGCGCAGGCCGAGCCCGCGACCACCCCGACCGGCGGGGTGGAAACCAGCGGCCAATGGGTCGAGACGAGGGTCACGAAAATCCAGTAATTGCAGAAATTGCCGAAGCCGTTGGTCAAGAGGTAGCTCGCCCACTGCCGGCGCCAGCAGCGGCGATCCAGGCCCTTGAACACATGCAGGCCGTTGATGACGAAGGTCATGTGCATGGCGCAGATCAGGGAGATCACCCGGGCCCACGCAGGCTCCAACCCTGCCCACAGCAGCGACTGCAGCACGGTCAGGTCGACGACGAAGCCGATCAGGCTGACACCGGTGAACTTCACCACCAGGCCGAACTCCCGACCGCGGCGCACACGCTTCGAAGGATGGAGAGGCAGGGCTTGCATGCACAGCCAACGCGCAGCCCGCTCGGAACGTTGCGCCCCTCCGTGACGGGCAACCCATGTCTCGCTCCGGCGTTGACGGGCCATGCAGCCGGATACTCATGCGAGACCGTCGGCTCGAGCGGCGGGCGGCCTCGGCCGGATCCGGCGCGTCGAGGTCGTGGTCAATCCAAGCTCGGGCGGAGTCGATGCCGAGACCCCGGCGCATATCGAAGCGTTGCTGGCCGAATTCGGCCTCGATGGACATGTGACGGCGCTCGATCCAGGAGCTTTCGAACAAGGCTTGCAGGCGGCGATCGATGCCGGTCCGGACCTTCTGGTGACCCTGGCCGGCGACGGTACGGCCAATCGCGCGGCGGCCCTCTGCGGGCCTGATGGGCCCGTTTTGGCGCCCCTGCCCGGGGGCACCATGAACCTTCTGCCCCGCGCCCTATACGGGCGCCGCGCCTGGCCGGAGGCGCTGGCGGCCGCCCTGAGCGAGGGCGAAGTGCAGGTGGTGTCGGGCGGCGAAGTCGGCGGCCACCCGTTCCATTGCGCGGCCATCCTGGGAACGCCGGCCCTCTGGGCGCCGGCCCGGGAAGCCGTGCGCAGCGGCGACCTGGCCCAGGCCTGGCGACGCGCGGCTTTCGCTCTCCGCGAAGCTTTCGCCCGCCACCTGCACTTCCGGATTGGCGAAGGCCATGGCCACAGGGCGGTGGCCCTCGGCCTGATCTGCCCCCTGGTCTCGCGAGCGTCGACAGAGGACGCGGCGCTGGAGGCCGCCGTGCTGGATCTACAGAACGCGACCGATGTCTTCCGGCTGGGCCTCTACGACATCTTCAGCGACTGGCGCCACGATCCAGCGGTCACGGTGTGGCCCTGCGTGCATGGCCGCGCCTGGGCCCGGGATCCGATCCCTTGCCTGATCGACGGAGAGATGGTCAGGCTTGGCCGATCGGCCGAGATCACGTTCCGGCCGAGATCGTTCCGCGCCCTGGTCCCGCCGCCCGAGCCGGAAGCGCAGCAGCCGGAACCCGAGCCGTGAGCATCAGACTGGCGCACCTCAGCGATGTCCACTTCGGCGGCGAAAACCCCGGCGCCTGCGCCGCCGCTCTGGAGATCGTAGAGCGGTTCGCCCCTGACCTGGTGGCCGTGACCGGCGATTTGACGTTGAACGGCCTGCCGCGCGAGTTCGAGGCTGCGCGCGCCTGGCTGGACCGGCTGCCCGGGCCGCAACTGGTCACCCCAGGCAACCACGACACGCCCTATTGGAACATTCCGCTGCGGGCGCTGGTCCCGTTTAATCGCTACAACCGGTTCATCGGCCCGCCGCAGCATACGAAATTTCTCTGCGACGGCCTGTGCGCCCATGCGGTCAACTCCGCGCGCGGCGCCCAGCCTCGGCTGAACTGGTCAAAGGGCGCGATCGATCTGCGCCTGGTCACGGCGGTCATAGCGGAGATGGCCGCGGCCCAGGGGGCGCTGAAGGTGTTCGCCTGCCATCATCCTCTGATCGATCCGGACGGCGCGCCCGTCACCGGCAGCGTGCGGCGAGGCGACGCCGCCGCCCGCCTCTTGGCCGAGGCCGGCATCGACCTGATCCTGACCGGCCACGTGCACAACCCCTTCGCCCTCGCCGTTCCGGGTTCAACCGGGCGCAGCTATGCCATCGGCGCCGGCACCCTGTCCCTCCGCACGCGAGGAACCCCGGCGAGCTTCTCGCTGATCGAAGCCGATGCGAGCGTCCTGACCGTCACCGCCCTTGGCTGGACCGGCGCTGAATTCCAGCCAAATCGAACATGGACGCTGGAACGGGGCCTGGAACCGGTGGCGGCCGGTCAGCCGTGAGCGCCGCGCTCTGCATTGTGCTTGCGGGTCGCGGCAGCCTTCTTGGCGGCGGCTGATCGATCCTTGGCCGGCCGCGCAGCCGAGGCCGCGCCGCCCTTGCGTCCGCCCTTGTGCGCCGCAGGATGTCCGGTTCGGTCGCCGACGCCGGAACCGCCCTTCTTTCCGCCGCCATCGTCCGCGTTGACCGTCGCCCAGGCCCGGCGCTCAGCTTCGTCGTGCGAGACGCCCCGTTGTTCGTAGCTTTCCTCGATGTGTTCGGCCTTGCGTACCTGCTTGGCCGTGTATTTCGACTTGTCGCCGCGGGGCATGGAATTCCTCTCCAGCTGCGAACAGCCCTTTGTCACCAGGCCCACGTTCGGAACCACCCGATGACGGGATCGTTCCTTCGCGCTGATCACGGC
The DNA here is from genome assembly GCF_018135625.1 of Phenylobacterium montanum. NCBI lineage: Bacteria > Pseudomonadati > Pseudomonadota > Alphaproteobacteria > Caulobacterales > Caulobacteraceae > Poindextera > Poindextera montana. Next base: position 5,502,509 of record NZ_CP073078.1, on the reverse strand, counting down.
GGACGGAACTGTGCTTCGCACCGGCGCGTTGGGAGAGTGTCGAGGCCAGACTTGTGGGGTGGACACCGGACATGAGCGCCCTTTCCCAGCTTGCGCAGCATCTCCCTTTTCTGCGGCGCTATGCGCGCGCCCTCACCGGCGATCAGGTCACCGGCGACAATTACGTGCGCGCTGCCCTGGAGGTCATCGCCGGCCAAGGCCTGCCGGAAGCCCCGGGCTATACTCCTCGCATCGCGCTTTACCGCACTTTCCACGTCATCTGGACAAGTTCCGGCGCCCAGCTCGAACAAAGGGCGGCGGCGATTGACACCGAAATCAGCGCTCAGGAGCGGTTAATGCACGTTGGGGCCCAGTCGCGGGAAGCTTTCCTGCTCACGGCCATGGAAGGGTTCCGGGCCGACGAAGCGGCCCTGGTCCTCGGGGTCGAAGAAGCCGAGGTCGCCGCGCTGGCGGCGGCGGTGCAGGCGGAAGCCGACGCCCTGTTCTCGCGCGAAGTTCTGATCATCGAGGACGAGCCGATCATCTGCGCCGACCTCGAAGGCATTCTGGAAGAACTCGGCCACAAGGTCAGCGGCGTGGCCGCCACCCGGGCCGAGGCCGTCGCCTCCGCCAAACAGAAGCGGCCCGGCCTCATTCTCTCGGATATCCAGCTGGCGGACGGCTCGTCGGGCGCGGACGCGGTGCAGGATATCCTCAAGCTCTGGGACGTGCCGGTGGTGCTGATCACCGCCTTCCCCGAACGGCTTTTGACCGGTGAGCGACCGGAGCCGACCTTCCTGGTGACCAAGCCGTTCCGCCCCGAAGCGGTCAAGGCGGCGATCACCCAGGCTCTGTTCATGCACAAGAGTCCGACACGCCGGGCCGCCTGACCTATTCCAGCATCGAAATTTTCGGTCCAGCCACGTGTCGCGCGGCGAGTGGAAAACCAAACTGATCGCCCTTGTCGCGCAACAGGCCGACCAACTGGTCAGCGAGTTCGGCGGGGATGGCCAGCCCGCCCGTCTTCTGAAGCTGGCCGAAGACGTTGAGGGCTGCATCGGCGCCGAAGACAAGGCGCACGTCCTCGCCCTGATGGTCGCCCGGGAACTGCGCCGGCGGGCCCAAGCGGCTTTGAACTGACAGCAGCCGGGCGATAAGTTACCGCTACCATATTTCAGGCGATTGACCTATCGTGGCGGTGGAAACGCCCCGCAAGAGGACACTGCCGCCCGATGAGATTCTGGAGACCCTTCGCCGTGGCCGTCACCCTGGCCCTGGCGAGCACGCCTGCCATTGTCCGCGCCGCACCGGCCCAGTCCTACATCTGGACCTCGGCGCCCTTCGGCGGCGGCGGTTTCGTCGATGGCCTGGTTTTCCATCCGCGGGAAAAGGGCCTGCTCTATGCCCGCACCGACGTCGGCGGTTGCTATCGCTGGGACGCGGCGAGCAGAACCTGGATCGCACTCAATGACAGCCTGGGGCGCGGCGACGACCAGCTGGCCGGCGCCCTCAGCCTGGCCCTGGACGCCGGCGACCCCGAGCGGGTCTATGTCGCCGCGGGGGAATATACCGGCGACTGGGCGCGCGGCGGCGCCCTGCTCCGCTCCAAGGATCGCGGCGCCAGTTGGGAGATCATCGACCTGCCGTTCAAGCTGGGCGGCAATCAGGACGGCCGCTCCACGGGTGAGCGGCTTGCTGTGGACCCGAACCAGGGCGCCATCCTGTTCCTGGGCTCGTCCCGCGACGGCCTCTGGCGCAGCGCAGATCGGGGCAAGACCTGGAAGCGCGTGGGCGCCCTGCCCGTCGCCTCGCCGAGCCTGGTGCTTTTCGACCCGCGAAACGGTGAAGCCGGCAAGCCCACCACGACCCTCTATGCAGGCGCCGTCAGCCCGACCGGCCCCAGCCTCTACGTCAGTCACGACGGCGGCGCGAGCTGGGCCGCCGAGCCCGGCCTCCCTCAGGGGCTGACCGCCCATCACGCAGCCTTCGACAGCGCCGGCGGGCTCTATGTCACATTCAGCGACGGACCCGGGCCGAACGGCGTGAAGACCGGCGCGGTCTGGAAGCGCGACCCGGCGGGGGGCTGGAGCGAGATCACCCCCGCGAAGCCCGACGCCACCACCCCGTTCGGCTATGCGGGACTGGGCGTCGACGCCCAGCATCCCGGTGTCGTGACCGTCGCCACCCTCGACCGCTGGCATCCAGGCGACGAAGTGTTCCGCAGCACCGACGGCGGCGCCCACTGGACCGCGCTCGGACCGCTGTCGCGTCACGAGGTCGGCGAGGCCGCCTGGCTGGCCGCCTACCAGCAGGGCCGCCAGGGGATGGGCCACTGGATCGACGCCCTGGCTGTCGACCCGTTCGACGCGGACGACGCCGTCTATGGCACAGGCTACGGCCTCTGGCGCACGACCGAGCTGAGCCACGCCGACACGGGCGCCCCGGTCGAATGGCGCTTCGCCGACAAGGGCCTGGAAGAGACCGTGCCGCTGGACCTGGTCAGCCCGTCCCAGGGGCCGCATCTCCTGGCGGCCATGGGCGATGTCGGCGGGCTCGCCTATGACGACACCAGCGCCGAGCCCAAGGACGGCTTCTTCCTGCCGGTCACCGAGACCAACCAGTCCGTGTCGGTCGCCGCCCTCAATCCCCAGCGCATCGCCCGCACCGCCGACCAGGCGCCCAGCGGAGGCTATCTGTCCCTGGACGGCGGCCAGAGCTGGACGCCCTTCGCCGCCACGCCGCGCGTCACCAAGGGCGCGGACGGCCGCTACCACAATGCGGGTCATATCGCGCTGTCGGCCAAGGGTGGTTTCATGGTCTGGGCGCCCGAGCACCAGGACGGCTACGCCTCGCGCGACGGCGGGCGCAGCTGGACCGCCTCGGCCGGCTGGCCGGACGGCGGCGACAAGCCCCTGGTCCCGGTCGCCGACCCCACGGTCGAGGGGGTGTTTTATGTCAGCGACCCGAGCCGCGGCGAACTGCACGTCAGCGTCGACGGCGGCGCCCACTTCCAGCTGTTGGCCAAGGGCCTGCCGCAATGGGCCGGAACCCTGCGCCTGGCGCCCGGCCGCATGCGCGACCTCTGGCTGCCGACGCCCCAGGGCCTGTTCCACTCCGCCGATCCCGACCACCCGTTCAAGAACCTGAAGCAGGTCAACGAGGCCTATCAGCTGGGCTTCGGCATGGCCGCCCCAGGCCATGACTATCCGGCCGTCTATCTGTGGGGCCGGGTGCTGGGGGTGGTCGGCCTGTTTCGCTCGGACGACGAGGGCGAGACCTGGACGCGGATCAACGACGCCGCGCACCAGTTCGGCTGGCTGTCAGGCCTCACCGGCGACCCGCGCATCTACGGCCGGGTCTATCTGGCCACCGGCGGGCGCGGGGTGATGGTCGGCGAGCCGGCCGCCAGGTGATGGCCGCCTCAGCTCCCCTCGATCCGCACCATCACCGCCGCGTGGCTGGGCACGTCGGCGGAAAAGGCGCCGGTGAGCTTGCCGAGGGACTTGCCGGCCCAGAGGTCGCGCACCTCGGCCTTCATCTTCGCCGGATAGCCCAACGCCTCCCAGGCGACAGAGATGTGCTGGGCCGCCTTGCCGCGGTTCAGCAGCACCACCGCCCGGCCGCCGCCCTTCAGGGGCCTGGCCCAGACCTCGGCCGAGCCGTCGCGCAGGATGCGCTTGCCCTCGACGCCCAAGGGGTCCTGGTCGACCGCGATCACCTCGCGATTGGTCAGGATGGCGCGGGTCTCCTCGTTCATGGAGGCAAGGTCGTTGCCCGCGATCAGCGGCGCCGCGAGCATGGCCCACAGGCTGAAATGGGCGCGGTATTCGTCGGCGGTCATGCCGCCGTTGCCGACCTCCAGCATGTCCGGGTCGTTCCAGTGGCCGGGGCCGGCATAGCTGTCGATGCCCGCCTGGCCGTCCAGGATGTTGAGCATGCCGAAGCTGGTGCCCTTCACCCCCTGCCAGGCGTCGTAGATATCAGGGGTGGTGCGCCAGAGGTTGCCGACCCGGCCCGCCCAAAGCCAGGGCTTGGCCGTGCCCCATTCGCACAGGCTGAACACGATCGGCCGGCCGGTCTGATGCAGGGCGTCGGCCATGGTCGAATAGGCCTCGCGCGCGTCCTCGGTCGAGGTGTTGCACCAGTCGTATTTCAGATAGTCGACGCCCCAGGCGGCGTACTGCTTGGCGTCCTGGTATTCATAACCTCGGCTGCCCGGCCGCCCGGCGCAGGTGCGGCTGCCGGCGTCGGAATAGATGCCAAACTTCAGCCCCTTGGCGTGGACATAGTCGGCCAGGGCCTTGATCCCCGAAGGGAAGCGCTGCGGATCGGGCTGGATGTCGCCATGGGCGTCACGCGCGCCGTGCCAGCAGTCGTCGATCACCACATACTGGTAGCCGGCGTCCTTCATGCCCGAGGCGACCATGGCGTCGGCGGCCTTGCGGATCACGTCCTCGTTGATGTCGCAGCCGAACCTGTTCCAGCTGTTCCAGCCCATGGGCGGAGTGGCGGCAAGGCCATTGGGCGTCGGCGGCGCCTGGACCTGGGCCAAGGTCGGCGCAGCGGCCGCGGTCAGGATCAATGCCGCCATCCAGGCCAGAAATCGAGTCAAGCTGCCCTCCCCCATTGTTTGGCCGCAAGGAACCACAGATGAGCCTCTCGCGTCGACGCCTGTTGCAGGCCAGCGCAGTCTTGGGAGCGATCCCTGGCCGGGCGGCGGCGCAGAGCGGCCCGTTCCAGCCGAGCTGGGACTCGCTGATCGCACAATACCGCGCCCCGGACTGGTACCGCGACGCCAAGCTCGGCATCTGGGCCCACTGGAGCGCCCAGTGCGTGCCCGAGTTCGGCGACTGGTACGGCCGGCTGATGTACGTGCAAGGAAACCCCTATTACGAGCATCACCTGAGGACCTACGGCCATCCGTCCAGGACCGGCTTCATGCAGATCGAGAACCTGTGGCGGGCTGAGAACTGGGAGCCGGAGCGGCTGATGCGGCTCTACAAGGCCGCAGGGGCCAAGTATTTCGTCGCCCTGGCCAACCACCACGACAATCTGGACACCTGGGCGTCCAAGCACCACGCCTGGAACACGCTGCGGGTCGGGCCGAAGAAGGACATCGTCGGGACCTGGGCCAAGGTCGCGCGCGAGCACGGCCTGAGGTTCGGGGTCAGCAACCACTCGGCCCACGCCTGGCACTGGTGGCAGACGGCCTATGGCTATGACGCCGAGGGGCCCCTGGCCGGCCAGCGCTATGACGCCTTCCGCCTGACCAAGGCCGACGGCGCCGGCCAGTGGTGGGAGGGGCTGGACCCGCAGGAACTCTATACCGGGCCGCACATGGTGGTCCCGGACGGGGTGACCAGCATCAAGGCCATGGACGACTGGCACGGCGCGCATGACGGCCAGTGGCTCGAGACCCCGCCGCCGGGCGATCCGGCCTACGCCCTGCAGTGGAAGCTACGCTGCATGGATCTGGTCAGCCAGCACCGCCCCGACTTCCTCTATCTCGACGACGAGCGCCTGCCGCTGGGCCAGGCGGGGTTGGACGCCACCGCCTGGTATTACAACCAGAACCAGGCCTGGCATGGCGGGTCGCTGGAGGCGGTGGTCACGGCCAAGAAGCTGATCCCGGCCCAACGCCGCGGCGTGGTCGAGGACGTCGAGCGCGGCCTGGTCGGCGAACTGCGCCCCGAGCCCTGGCAGACCGACACCTGCATCGGCAATTGGCACTACGACCGCGCCCTCTACGAGCGCCACGGATACAAGAGCGCTAAGGCGGTGATCCAGAGTCTGGCGGACATCGTCTCCAAGAACGGCAACTTGCTGCTCTCCATCCCCCTGCGCGCCGACGGGACCATCGACAGCGACGAGGAGCGGATCCTGGCCGACATGGCCGCCTGGATGGCGGTGAATGGCGAGGCGATTTTCGCCACCCGGCCCTGGCGCACCTTCGGCGAAGGCCCGACACCGGTGGCGGCTGGCTCGTTCAGCGAGGCCCAGGTCAAGCCCTTCACCGCCGAGGACATCCGCTACACCACCCGCAAAGGCGCGCTCTACGCCCTGGCGATGGAGTGGCCGTCGGGCGCGCTGACGCTGAAGGCGCTCGCGGGGGTACGGGTCGAGCGGGTCACCCTCCTGGGCGGCGGCCCGTTGGCGTTCGAGGCGGCGGCGGAGGGGCTGAAGGTGCGCCTGCCTGATACGCGGCCCGCGTTTTCACCGGCGCTGAAGATCGAGGGGGCGGGAATCGCCTAGAGGGAGTTGAGGCCAAGCAGACTCAATATTCCGCTCATCCCGGCGAATGCCGGGACCCAGATCACAAAGCTCCGGCCTTTTTGGGCTTTCACTAGGAACATAGTATCCGCTCGCTGAGCCATACGATCTGGGTCCCGGCATTCGCCGGGATGAGCGGGGTTGGTTTTGGTTCAAACTGATTTCAAGCCGGTACAGCCTTGGTCTTGCTCAAACACGTAGAAGCTCGTTTCGCCGGAATCGTTCCGGCGCCGGCGGGGCTTCAAGGGTTAGCTGCCTTAGCCGAGCGTTGTTGCAGGCTCGCCGCGGGTCCGACCACCTCGCACCGGAAAGTTCTGGAGCTGACGGCGAAGTTCTGAAGCCGCTCTCACAAGAGCTGGCCCGACGGACAGATTGAACCCATGCTTGGTCCAGTCATCCCCTTGTTTGGCCCAAGGGGGTGCAGACTCCAACGCAAAACTGACCCGCATTGTCTGCGCATCGACGAGATCGAACTGCAAATTTGGCTCAGTAAAAGCACAGTATGGTTCTTTCGCCGTTCCTTGCGCGCAAGCCTCCATCCAGGTCGCCAAATTCACGGCCTCAAATGTCGTCAGACATGGATCTCTGAAGCGCCACTCCTTTCCATTCAACCGGGCCGACCCATCGATGACTAGCCAGTTGGAGTCCCACTCATCGTCAGTGATTTGAGGGAACTGGTAGCTGGCGATCGTTAACCGAAACCATGAGTCCCCGTTCGCCAGCGCCATTGGAACAAGGCTGTTTCCTTCGTCTGCACTGGCATTCACAACGCTCATAGTGGCGAGGCCTATCCCAAGCGTGACGGATCTTCGATCAAGCTTCATCCCGCCATATAAACCTGAGGTTCGCTTTCCCGCCAAGCAGCGGCTTTGGGCCAAAGCCGTTCATCTCCCCCCTCACCGCACCTCGATCTCGAACGGCGTCGCGGGCAGGTCTTCGGAATTGTAGAGATTGACCACCGGGCTGTCGGCCCAGGCGTAGCGGACCTTGGCCACCGGGCCGAGGCCGGCCGCGTCGAGCACCACCTGGTCCTTGCCCACGGTCGCGTCGACGAAGCGGCAGTGGCCGGCGCCGTCGCAGGCCTCGAAGCCGATCGGCCGGGCGGCGCCATAGACCACCAGGCCCGCCGCCACGTCGGCGAAGCGGATGGTGATGCGGTCGCCGGCTTGGCTGGCGCCGAGCGGGCGCGGACCGGAGGCGGTCACGGCCTCGCCATAGGCGATGTGGCGAGCCAGCAGGGCCAGGCGATGGCCGACATCCTGCTTGTCGGTGGGGTGGATATCGTAGCGCTGGCCGACATCGACGGCGACGGCGAGGCCGGTTCGCAGGTCATGCTCGACAGTCAGGCGCTGGGCCTCGCGCACGGCCGCCCAGTCGGACTCGCCGGGCTGGCTGACCGCCGGGCCGAAATTGGCCAGCTGCACGATCAGGAACGGCAGGTCCGCGCCGAAGCGGCCGCGCCAGTCGGCGATCATGGCCGGCAGCAGGCGGCGATATTCCAGTGCGTTGGAGATGTTCTGCTCGCCCTGGTACCAGGCGAAACCCTTCAGCCCATAGCCGTCCAGGGGCGCAATCAGGCCGTTGTAGAGGGTGACCATGCCCACCGCGTCCTGCCAGGGCGCATGCGGCGCGGGGCCGGTCTGGGTCAGCGGCGCGGCGATGCGCCAGCGCCAGGTTCCATTTATCGGAACGCTCGAGCCGTCGGCCAGGCGCAGGAAGCGATCCTTGGGCTGGCCCCAGAGGCCGCCGCCGCCGCCGGTGTCCAACACCCGCACGGCGATGGAATTCACGCCAGCATGCAGCACGCCGGCCGGGACGCGGTAGGTCCTGGGCGCGTTCCAACTGTCGATCCCGCCGACGAAGACGCCGTTGACGAAGCTGGTGTCCATGTCGTCGGCCGGGCCAAGCGCGATGGTCGCCTCGCCCTTGGCCTGCTCGGCGGTGAGGGTGACCGTGGTGCGATACCAGACGATGCCGTCGAAGCGGGCCAGGGCCGGAACGCCCCAGCCCTCCCAATAGCCCGCCGCCGGCGTCGTCGCCCAGGCGCTGTCGTCGAGCGCGGGGTCGTTCCAGTGGAAGCCCGGATCGTGAGCTTTGTACCAGCGCTCCATCACCAACGACCAAGCCGTGGCCGCGCCGACTGGATCGGCGGCGTGGCGCCTGACGATGGCGAGGTCGTCGTCATAGCCGCCGAAGCGGTGCAGCGCCTCGGGGCTCATCCAGGCGCGCACGTCCGAGCCGCCCCAGGAGGCGTCGATCAGGCCGATGGGGATGTGCTGGTCGGCCTGCAGCTCCTTGCCCATGAGGAAGCAGGCGGCCGAGAAATCGGCGGCGCTGGCCGGGCCAGCCGGCCTCCAGGCGGTCGGGGCCCCGAAGCCGCTCTGGGGCGTCGCCGCGCTGACCTTGGGAATGTGGATCAGACGAATCTGGTCGTTGGCGGAGGCGCCCACCTCCACGTCGGCGTTGGTGGCGTGGCGCAGGGTGAATTCCATGTTCGACTGGCCGGAGCACAGCCAGACGTCGCCGACCAGCAGATCATGCAGGGTCTGGGTCTCGCCGGCCTCGCCACGGGCGGTCAGCTCGAACGGCCCGCCGGCGGAATGCGCCGCCAGGCGTGCGCTCCAGCGCCCCGAGGCGTCGGCCCTGGCCTGGACCGTCTGGCCGTCGAAATCGAGACTGACCGTCTCGCCCGCCTTGGCCCATCCCCAGACCGGAATCGGCGCGCCGCGCTGCAAGACCGCATGATCGGTGAAGGCCTGGGCCAGCAGTGGCGGCGGCGCGGCTGTCTGGGCCGCTGCGGCGCCGGCGGAAGCGAAGAAGACGGCGAGACCGATGAGGGCGGGCTTCAACATCGAACTAGGCTCCATCAGGCTCCGCCGCGGGCCTTGGGCAGGCAGACGGCGCCGGTGGGATCGGTCGAAAGCTTGACCGCGCGCAAGGAAACGCCGAATCCGCCATGGGTGGCCAGGGCGAAGGGCTCGGTGACGCTGGAAAGGTCGGCGCCGGCCTCGCGGAAACAGGCCAGCTTGACCTTGACCTGGCGCCATTCGCCGGGCCGGCCGGCCGCCAGGGCCTGGGTCAGGTCCAGGCCGCCCTGGCCGATGCGCAGGGACACCGCGGCCGTCGGGGCGCGGTCGATGCGATATTCCAGCAGCAGGGAGACGTCGCCGTTGGCCTGGCGGGTCAGGTCGATGGAGGGGCCGGTCAGGGCCGCGGCGCCCTCGCCCTTGCCGCTCCAGGTCAGCTGGCGGCCTCCCTCCTGGATGCCGGCGGCGTCCACGGGACGCAGGGATACCACCCCGCCGGCGTCGGCCGGCGATCCGCCCGCCCCGGCCCAGTCGCGCACCGCGCCGGCGGTGAGCACAAAGCCCCAGGGGGCCGTGGTGTGGCCGCTCTGGAAGTAGTTGTCGGTATTGGCCACCGAACCATTGACGCCGGAGACCTCGGACAGGACCGGCAGGGTCGCATGGTCGGCATAGGTGAGGCCGAAGCCGTAGGGGAACAACGGGTCATAGGGCTGCTGGCCCCAGTTGAGGCTGGTCTGGGCCGCGGTCCGGGGCCAGGAAAACGAGAGCTTGCCGCGGAAGTCATTGCGCGGATGGCCGGCGGCGTCGCCGACCAGCACGTCGGCCACGCCCGCCCCTTCTGAGCCCGGCAGCCAGGCCGCGACGAAGGCGTTCGAGGCGTTGATCTCCGGATTGACCCAAAGCGGTCGGCCGGACAGGAACACCGACACCACCGGGATCCCCTGGGCGCGCAGCTTCTTCAAGAGCGCCAGGTCGGTTTTGTCGCCGGGCTGGTATTCCAGGGTGCGGATGTCGCCCTGGAACTCGGCGTAAGGAGTCTCGCCGAACACGACGATGGCCATGTCCGGCTTCTGCTTGAAATCGCCATCGACATTCAACTCGGTCGAGCCGCCGGCGGCCTTCACCGCCTCGTCAATGCCAGACCAGATCGACTGGCCATTGGGGAAGTCGGCCTTGGTGTTGCCGGTCCCCTGCCAGGACAGGGTCCAGCCGCCGGACTGGCGGCCGATGTCGTCGGCGCCCGAGCCCGCCACCAGCACATGGGCCGAACCCTTGATCGGCAGGACGCCGTCGTTCTTCAGCAGCACCAGCGACTCGCGCACCGCCTGGCGGGCGACGGCGCGGTGCGCCGGCGAAGCGATAGCGCTGTCATCGCCCTCAAACGGACGAGCCGCCTCGAACAGACCGAGCTTGGCCTTCACCCGCAGGATGCGGCGCACGGCGTCGTCCACCCGGCTCATGGGGATCGCGCCCGAGCGCACCTCGGCGACGGTGTGATCAAACAGGCCCTTCCAACCATCCGGGGCCATGATCATGTCGACCCCGGCGTTGAAGGCGGCGGGGCAGTCGACATTGCTGCAGCCGGGCACCTGGCCGTGGCCATTCCAGTCGCTGATCACGAAGCCCTCGAAGCCCATGCGGCCCTTGAGGACGCCGGTCAGCAGGCTTTGGTTGCCGTGCATCTTGCGGCCCTGCCAGCTGGAATAGGAGACCATCACGGTCATGGCCCCCGCGTCGATGGCCGGCGGATAGCCCTGAGCGTGCAGGCGGATCAGGTCGGCTTCGCTGATGTCGTCGTCGCCCTGGTCGACCCCGCCCTTGGTGCCGCCGTCGCCGAGGAAGTGCTTGATCGAGGCGGCGACACGGCCGTGCTGCAGCCCGCGTGGGGTTCCCGGCGCGCCTTGCAGGCCCGTGACCATCGCCGGCGCATAGGCCTTGATGATGTCGGGATATTCCGAATAACCCTCGTAGGTGCGGCCCCAGCGGTCGTCCTGTGGCGCGGCCAGGGTCGGGCCGAACGCCCAGTCGATGCCGGCGGCGGCGGTTTCTTCGGCCGTGACCTGGCCGATTTGGCGGATCAGTTCCGGGTCGTGCGTGGCGCCCAGACCGACATTGTGCGGGAAGAGCACCGCCCCGACCACGTTGTTGTTTCCATGCACCGCATCGATGCCGAAGATCACCGGGATCGGCACATGGCCCGGCCGCGCCTCCAGCGAGACGGCGCGGAAGGCCCGGGCGGTCGCTACCCAGGCCGGCGCCGGTGAGCGGTCGGGCGCGCCCAGCGGCGGGGAGTTGCCGCCGGCCAGGATGCCGCCCAGCGGGTATTGGCGCAGGTCAGCAGGGACGATGCTGGCGGTATCGGCCTGGATCATCTGGCCGACCTTTTCCTCCAGGGTCATGCGCGCCATCAGGCTGCTGACGAAAGCCTCAGTCCTCGGATCGACCAGGCCTGTGCTGTGCGCCTGGGGCCAGAGCTCGGGGTGGGCCACGCCGCGCTCGGCGGCGGGCTGGGCGAGCACGGGGCCGGCGGCCACGACCGTAGACAAGAGGCCCGCCAGCAGGGAACGAGACAACATCACAAAATCCTATCTGCGGACGGTGACCGGCTGGCCGGCATAGGTGACGGAACGGTCGGGGGCGGAGTCGAAGTCGAGGGGCTTGGGCGCTCCGGGCGTGATCCAGCGGATGTTGAACACCCGGCTTTCCAGCATGCCCGGATAGCGGCCCTGGCGGGCGCCAATGGTCAGGGTCCCGACCTTGTCGTCATAGGCGATCGGGATCCGCGCGAAGGCGCCCTTGGCGTAGTCGTTGGAAAGGCCGTCGTCCTCGTAGAGCGAGAACGCCCCGTCCGCCCCGGCATAGACATAGAGGGTGATCGGCGCCTCGGGCTTTTGGCCCACATAGTCCATCACCGGGCCGACCGGCAGGATCGCCCCGGCGCGGACGAACAGGGGCATGCGCGACAGCGGCGCTGAGGCGTCGATGGTCTGGCCGCCCTCGTGGCGGGCGCCGCTATAGAGGTCGTACCAGGCGGTCCCGGCCGGCAGATAGACCGCGCGCGAGCGGGCCTTGTACTCATGCACCGGCGCGACCAAGAGCTCGCGGCCGTAGAGGTACTCGTCATTGACGTCCCGCGCCTTCAGGTCGGCGGGGAAGTCCATGACCAGACCGCGCATGATGGTGCTGTCGGCCTGCCAGGTGTCAGCGGCCAGGGTGTAGGTGTAGGGCATCAGCCGGTAGCGCAGGCGGTCGTACCAGGCGAGGCTGTCGTAGACCTCACTCCCCTCTGGCGCGAGATTGTAGATTTCGCGATAGGGAAACTCCCCGTGGCTGCGGAACAGGGGCGAGAAGGCTCCGAACTGGAACCATCTGAGGTTCAGCTCGCGCCATTCGTCGAGGTCGGCGGCGTTGGGCTTTTCGTAGCGATGCTCCACCGAAAAGCCGCCGATGTCGGTGGTCCAGTTGGGAATGCCCGACATGGAGAAGTTGACCCCGGCCGAGATCTGGTCGGCCAGGTCCTGCCAGCGGGCGACCACGTCGCCGCTCCACACCGCCGCGCCATTGCGCTGCAGCCCGCCGAAACCTGAGCGGGTAAGGATGAACGAGCGTTTGTCCGGGCTTTCCGCCCGCTCGCCGTCGAACACGCTCTTCGTGTGCATCAGGGCGTAGGAATTGAAGTATTCCGCCCCCGGCCCCAGGGCCGTCGGCCCCATGCGCAGGGTGCGCTCGGGGATGTCCAGGTTGGAGTGCATGTCGGGCTCGGAGGCGTCCATCCACCAGGCGTCGACGCCCAGGACCTTCAGGTTGTCGCGCACCTGGCGCCAATAGATGTCCCGCGCCTCCTTGGAATAGGGGTCGTAGAAGGAGTTCAGATAGCCCGGCCCCACCCAGTCGCGCGCGCCCTGCTCGACGTTGCGGTGGTAGATATGGCCCTTGGCGTCCAGCTCCTTGTAGTTGTCCGTGGTCGGATAGAACTTGGGCCAGATCGAGATCATGAAGTGCGCGTTCAGGTCATGGATCTGGTCGATCATGGCCTTGGGATCGGGGAAGCGCGTCGGGTCGAACTTGTGCGAGCCCCACTCCGGATCGCGCCAGTAGCGCCAGTCCATGACGATGTTGTCGAGCGGCAGGTCGCGCTTGCGATACTCCTTGACCACGTCCAGCAGCTGGGCGACGTCCTCGTAGCGCTGGCGGCTCTGCCAGAAGCCGTAGGCCCATTTGGGCAGCATCACCGCCTTGCCGGTTAGGCGGCGATAGCCGGCGATGGCCCCATCGATGCTATCGGAGCCCACGAAATAGTAGTCGATCGCCTTGCCGACTTCCGAGGTCAGCCACAGCGAATGCCGGTCTGGGTCCGGCAGCGGGTTGTCGTGCAAGAGGGCGATGTAGCTGGTGGAATCCGGCGTCCATTCCAGCCGGATCCTGTGCCGAGAGCCGGCCACCATCGGGGCGTCGAAGTCGTGAAACCACGGGTTCCAGTTCTGCCGCCAGCGATCCAGGGCCAGCTTGCCATCGACATAGAGCTTCACATAGCCGCTGGAATAGAGCTGGAACTTCTGGTTCCCGCCGACAGCGGGTTCGACCTCGCCCTCCCAGACCACGGTGGCGCCGGGCGCTGGTGCGCCGGCGGCGTCCGCGACCACCTTGGGCCAGTTGGGCTGGTCCTTCAGGTGCTGGAAATTGATGTCCGCTTCGGTGCGGGTGAGCTTCACGTCGCCGTTCAGGGCATAGCGGGCGGTGAAGCCGCCGGGCTTGCCCTCGGCGTCCCAGATCTTCAGGTCGCGCGAGGCCAGGGCGTAAGGGACCGGATCGCCGAAGCGGCTGATCGAATTATTGTCCCATAGAAGGCCGTAGCCGCGGCTGGAGACCAGGAACGGCACGGCCACGTCCCTGTTGTACTGCGACAGCTCCACGTCCTGGCCATTGTAGTTCATCTGGCCGTTCTGGTGCTGGCCCAGGCCATAGAAGGCTTCGTCCGTATCCGGATTGAACTCCTGGCTGACCTTGTAGAAGCCCTGGCCCTCGATGGTCTCGGGCGTGAAGGCGCCGGCGTCCTTGCCCGCCAGCACCAGCTTGCCGGCGGCGTCACGAAAGCGGACCTGGCCAGTGGCCAGCGAGACCTCGGCGGTCGCCTTGTCGGCCCTGATCACCACCTCGCCGCCAGTTTCGGACACGGTGAAGGCGCCCTCGGGCCTGGCGAGCACCATCAAGCTCTTGGGCAAGTCGAAGCTGTCGGTGGGGACGGCGGTGACGTGGAAGGTCCCCTGCCCCATCACCTGGATGCGCACGTGCTTGGCCGGGCCGGCGGCGGGGGTGACGACGACGCCGTCAGGGGTCTTCTCGAAGGTCCCGGCGGCATGGGCGGCGGTGGCGGAGAAGATAGCGAGGGCCAGCGCACAGCGGCTGGCCCCCTCCACCATGCTGCGCATGGTCCCCCTCCCCCGATGGGGGAGGAATTGATCGGAGCGAGCCGCCGCCAACACTCCTCCCCCATCGGGGGAGGGGGACCGCGAAGCGGTGGAGGGGGCTGCCGCCACCGCGGCATCGGCAGAAGGGGTCCGGATCACTCGATCATCCATCAGTAAGTCGCCAGCCGCACGCGCAGCAGCTGGGGCGCGGAGGTGAAATTGAGGCCGTAGTCGGTCTGGTCGCCGTTCCAGATGCGGTCGAACACCCACTGGCCGTCGGCGTAGTGGCCTTCCTCGACGCGGGCGAACTGGACCTTGCGGCCGGCGGGGCTGGTCAAATCGAAGTTCAGCCGCACATGGTAGCCGGCCAGCAGATATTCGTTTGGCCCAAGCTCGGCGACCAGGAAGCCGCCGGAGGGCGGCGAGTTGCCGGTGGGCGCGGGGAAGGCGAACTGGGGCATGCCGTAACTGGCGGTGACCTGCCAGTCGCCGAGACTGACCCGCTGGACGTGCGTGTCGGTCGGCTCGGCCGCGCCCCAGACCTTGCCCTGGTAGCTCAGGGCGGCCAGCTGGCGGGCGAAGGGCTCGATCAGGCGATAGTTCTGGGCGAAGGCCTCGACCGTCGCCTCATCCAGTTTGGGCGCGCCGAGGGGGAAGTTGGAATAGCCGGTCTCGTCCATGCCGAACGGCGCAAACCCCAGGGCGCGGCGCCCCAAAACCTCGAACACCATCCGGGCGTTGGCCTCGCCGTTGCCGGTTTCCGGCACCATCAGGGCGTTGTCGGGGCGGCTGTACTGCTCCAGGGTCCGCACATAGCTGGCGTAGTCGCGCATATAGATGTCCGGGGCCACCACATCGATGTGCGGCGCGGCCAGCTTCCATATGTCGAGCACGTCCCAGGTCGGCCCGCCGCTGGAAAACGACATCGGGTCCTGATAGCCGGCCGGATCGCGCAGGGCGGCGTTGACGTACATCGGCAGCGGGTTGGCCGCCTTGCCGGCTTCGGCCAAGGCGTCGACATAGCGGGCCATCGACCAGGCGTAGAAGAACTCGTCCGCGTCCGGTCCGAAGGCGTCGGCCCAGGTTCCCGGCGGCTTGCCCAGGGCTTTGACCAGAGCGTCGGGCGCCTGCCCCTTGAAGGCGGCCTGGGCGGCGGGGGAGAAATCGCGGACCGAGCCGTAGACTCCGGTCTCGTTCTCCACCTGGACCATGATCACGGCGTGCTGGGGATCGGCAGCCTTCAGGTGGCTCATCAGGGCGACGAAGGCCTTCTTGTCGGCCTCCATCGTCGCGGTATAGAGCGGCGACAGGGAATTGCGGGTCTCACCACGGGCGGTGATCACGCGGGGGAAGCGGGCGTTGTCCAGCTTGACCCATTCGGGCGCGTAGCTGGGGCTATTGTTCTTCCAGGCCCCGAACCACAGCAGCACCAGGCGGACGCGATGCTGGCGCGCCTGGGCCAGCAGGGTGTCGAGGAAGGAGAAGTCGAACTGCCCTTCCCTGGGCTCGACCTGCTCCCAGGCGATCGGCGCCTCGAGCGTATTGGCGTGCAGCTTGTCGATGGTCGGCCAGACCTTGGGCAGCACGGCCGGCCAGGCGCTGGAATTGTTCATCTGCGCGCCCAGCATCAGATAGGGCGCGCCATCGACCATCAGGGCGAAACGGCCGTTCTGGCTGACGATCTGGGGAACGGGCGTCGGCTCGCGGGCGAAGGCCGGGCCGCCCAGAAGTGCGAGCGCCGCAACGCCTGCCGCCCATGCCGTGCGAACCGCCCCCATGCCCTGCTCTTTCCCGGTTTCCGAGTGCGGATTGTTACCGCTACCATTTACCTGTTTGATATTCACTATCCGGGCGCAGATTGCAACCTGCTTTTGTCGACTTCGCCCGCCGCCGGTCCAAGGCCTTCGATGAGCGGCGCCAGATCCTCCGCCGGGGGCCGCCAACGGCTGCGCGACGAGGCGTAAAGCGGCTGGCGCACCTGGGCCGCACTGGCGGTCCAGACCGGGCGTTCGGCCGACTGGAACTGGCGGCAGGCGGGGTCCCAGGGAAGGCCGCAGTGATCGACCAGCCGCCGGGCCTGGCCTTCCAGATCGGCGACAACGTCCTCATAAACGATATCAAGCATGACGCCGGGCGGCAGCACCGCGCGCCAGTGGTCCATCAGCCGGCGATAGGCGCGGTAGTGGCGGCCGAGCTCGCCGAGGTCATAGCTGTAGAGCTGGCCATCGCCGAACAGTGTGGCGTAGCAGGAGAGGCACGTGTCGACCGGGTCGCGCACGGTGTGGATGATGCGCGCATTGGGCAGCACCAGATGGATCAGCCCGACCATCAGGAAATTGGCCGGCATCTTGTCGGTGAAGCGTGCCCGTCCCTGCGTGAGCCCCATCGTCGCCTGGAGGTAGCGCGCGCCGATAGCTCGAAGGCCGGCGACGTCCAGCGAAAGAGCGCGCTCCGGCTGGCCCAGCATGGCGGCGGCGATGTCGCGGAACAGGGTCAGCTCGCCGCCCGCAGCGACATCCGGGTGAGCGGCCAGGACCTGCTCCACCAGGGTCGAGCCCGAGCGCGGCATGCCTAGGATGAAGATCGGCGCGTCGGACGGTTCCCCCTGCCCCGCCCGTTCGGCCAGGGCCTCGGCGGTGAACAGGCCCGCCATGCGCTCGAACATGGCCAGGGTCCCGGCCTCGTCATAGTCGATATTGGCCCGCATCAGGCGGCAGGCGTCCTGGACACTGCGGAACGCCGCCTCATGCCGGCCGAGGTCGCCGTAGGCCTTGCCGAGGGCGAAACCCAGGCTGATGCGGTCAGAGTCGCGCAAGGGCTCCGCCGCCAGCCGCGCCATGGCGGCAAGGCGCGGGTCGCCTTCAGCGAAGCGGACCACCTCGGCCAGGTTGCGGTGCAGTTCGCCGACCCGCGGCTGCAGGGCCAGGGCCGCTTCGAACGCCTTTGCGGCCTCGTCCAGCCGCCCCAGGGCCTGCAGCAGGCGACCGAGCTGGTGGTGAAGGCCCACCTCCGCTGGCCGCGCCGCGATCCTGGCGCGCAGTTGTACGACAGCCTCGGCGGCGCCGGGCACGGCGTCAGGCCGCGACCGGCTCGGCCCGGCAGTGTTCGCCGATGAAGGCCTCGTGGCTGGGCATGGCCGCCACGGTCTGGCGCATGGTCTCGCGGATCTTGGCCAGGCGCATGCGCACCTCGCCGATATCCATGGCGTCGACCAGGGGGTCGTAGTGCTGGGGATGAATCCCCTGGCCCAGGAACACCGCCACCCAGCTGGGCTCGATGAACAGCTGGCCGTCGAAGCGGGCGATGCGGGCTCGGTTGCGGAACAGATCGATCTTGTGCTGCAGCGCCTCGGGGATGGGCATGTTGCGGCAGTGGTTCCACAGCGGCGAGTCGTCGCGCTCGACCGCCTTGTAGTGCAGCACGATGAAGTCGCGCACCTGCTCGTACTCGATGGCCGAGAGGCGGTTGAACTCCTCGATGGTCGCCTCGTCGGCGTCGTCGACCGGCATCAGGGCCAGGAGGCGGAACAGGGCCGACTGCACCAGGTGGATGCTGGTGGACTCCAGGGGCTCGAGGAAGCCGCCGGCCAGGCCCATGGCCACGCAGTTCTTCTTCCAGGCCACCTGGCGGCGGCCCGCCTTGAAGCGTAGGGGACGCGGATCGGCCAGGGCCTCGCCGTCGAGATTGGCCAGCAGGATCGAGGCCGCCTCGTCGTCGCTGATGAACTCGCTGCAATAGACATGGCCGTTGCCGATGCGGTGCTGCAACGGGATGCGCCACTGCCAGCCGGCCCTTCGGGCGGTGGAGCGGGTGTAGGGGGTGATGTCGGCCACACTGGCGCAGGGAACCGCCAGGGCCCGGTCGCAGGGCAGCCAGTGCGACCAGTCCTCGAAGCCGACCCCCAGGGTCTGGCCCAGGATCAGGCTGCGGAAGCCCGAGCAGTCGATGAAGAAATCGCCGTCGACGCGGCGCTCGCCCTGCAGAGTCACGCCCTCGATGAAGCCGTCCAGCGGCCTCTGGCGCACTTCGACGATCTTGCCTTCGATCCGCTCCACCCCACGCGACTCGGCATAGCCGCGCAGGTAGCGGGCATAGAGCGAGGCGTCGAAGTGGAAGGCATAGGCCAGGCTCGGCGTGCCCGGCGGCAGGCTGCGCGAGGGGCGGATGAACTTGCCCTGCGCCGCTGCGACCGAGGTTAGGGAATAGTCGTCGAGCGGGCCGCCCTCGCCCATCTGGTTCAGCTTGAGCCAGTAGTTGTGGAAGGCCACGGCCTCCATGTCGACGCCGTGCGGGCCGAAGGGGTGGAAGTAGCGATGGCCAAGCCGGGTCCAGTCGCGGAACTCGATGCCCAGCTTGAAGGTCGCCTGAGTCTTCTTGATGAATTCGCGCTCGTCGATTCCCAGCAGGGTGTTGAAGAACTGGATCGGCGGGATGGTCGCCTCGCCCACCCCGACCGTGCCGATCTCCTCGGACTCGATCAGTTGGATCTTGCCGCAGCGCCCCTTGAGCGCGTGGGCCAGGCAGGCCGCCGCCATCCAGCCGGCCGTGCCGCCCCCGACGATGACGATCCTGCGGTCCTTGGGATTCTTCATGATGCTAGTTCAACCGCTTGAGAAGACCCGTCCAGCCCCAAAAAAGGAAGCCCTCGCCCGGAGGGGGACGAGGGCCGCACAGTTGGGGAAGGCTTAGAACTGCCCGCGCAGGACGAAGGTGAAGCGCCGGTCGGCCAGGACCCAGTTGTGTCCGGTGAAGCCGGGGTTGTTGGTGGTCGTGGGATAGCTGACCAGGATCTTTGTTGTGGCGTTGGTGAGGTTCGCGAACTCCACCCCGACCTTCAGCTTCTGCGAGAAGGTGTAGAACACCGACCCGTCGAGCTGCCCGTAGTCATCGGTCCAGGCCGGAATATTGATGTTGGCCGCGTCGGTGGTCAGCAGATAGCGTTCACGCCAATTGTAGGCGAGCCGGGCCGAGAACGGCCCGTAGTCGTACAGGCCGTTGATGTTGTACGAATTCTTCGACAACCCTTCGAGCGGCAGCTTCACGCCGGGATTGGCCGCCGCCACCTGCCCCGGATCGAACGGGTCGGCAGATGCGTTCTTGGCCCCTTCGCTATCGACGTAGGTGTAGTTGGCCTGGAGGCCAAGCCCTTTCAGCGGGCCCGGCAAGAAGTCGAAATATTGCTGATAAGCGACTTCGAAACCATCGACCGTGCCATGACCGGCGTTGTAGGGGTGCGTGGCCAGTACTGGTTCGGTGACCCCATTGTTGGTGATGTTAATGTCGCTGGTCGCGGTAGTGATGTAATTATAAATATCCTTGTGGAACGCCACTGCCGACAGGCTGCCGGTATTGGCGAAGTACCACTCTAGAGAGATATCGTAGGTATTTGCGCGGATCGGCTTGAGGTCCGGGTTCCCGGTATAGGACGTAAAGTCATAGAGGCAGTTGGCCGCCGCGTTTGCGACCGTGGACGTCTTGTTGCAGGTCGTAGTGCCATTGAGCCAGCCTGGGCTGCCACTGACGTTTACGCTCGGCAGCATCTGGGAGAAGTCCGGGCGCACGATGGATTTGGCCGCGGCGAAGCGCAGATAGAGCTTGGGCGCGATAACAAAGCGCAGGTTCAAGCTCGGCAAGACGTTGGTGTAGTCGCGTCCGCCGTTGACAGCAGATTTTCCGCCACTCAAGAAGGCCTGCTGGGCAGCCGTATAGAAGGTCGAACAGGTCGTCGGCGTATTCGGATCGGGTTGGCAAGACTGGAATGCGCCAAGCCCCTGGCCGCGCGCCTCGGTATTGACCACGCGCAGACCCACATTACCGTCCAGCGGGAAGGTGCGGCCGCCAAAGTCGATGTCATGGCCGAAATTCACCAAACCATAGGCCGCGGTCGTTTGTTCCCGCTGGTAGTTGACGCCCGATAGACCGCCGCTGGAGGTATAAGAGTTGTAGTTGCCGTTGAAGGGCGACCACGGGCCGCAGCAGGACGCCGAGCGGTTTTCCGCAGCCTCAATCAGCGATGAGGCGTGCGCAAAATTCTTCATGATGTCGATCGTGCCGGCATAGAACACGTCCGGAAGCGGGATCTGGCCACGGAAGAAATTCGACAGCGGCATGGGCGCCGAAGGCAGGCTGTTGCCCGCCGCGGTCGGCCCCTGACCGTTCAGCAAGGCGAGGCCGGCGCCCGACCAGGTCTGAGTGACGTAACCCCAGTTGAACGGCGTCTCGCGCGTGGTGGCGGTTTTGCCGGTGTGGCGCACACCGAACCGGAAACTCTTCAGCCAATCGCCATCGAAATTGTAGGATCCGTCGATCCGCTCCGCCCACTCCTCGGCCTCGTTGCGATCATGGAAGTCCATCGCCGCGTCCCAGTAGTAGTTCGCGGGATCGGAAAGCAGGTTCGAAGCCGGAATGCTGGCGCGCGGCAGGCTGCCTGTCAGGTCCAGGGTCGGCGCGCCCAGGCTGCCGTGCAACGAGTCGAACAGCGTAAAGTCGATCTGCTTGGTGGTCGCCCGGACGTATTGGATATCCGCGGACAGTGACAGCTTGTCGGTGACATCCCACTTGATGTTGATCGACGAATCCGACGTCACCGAATGGGTCGTGTTGTAGCGCTCGTCGAGCACGTCCGGTGAAACTGTCGAGCCCCCGGCGGACCCGGCGAAGGTCCCCGACTGGAAGATGCCGGCCGAATTGAAGGTGAAGCTGGTCCCGGCCGCCGGCGAGGTGCTGCCGCTGGGATCGATGCCGACCGCGTGCTCGTTTTCGCTCGAATAGGCGGCCGATCGGATATGCTGAGCCGTGACGAGGATGTTGTCCTTCGGTCGCCATTGAGCAGCGAAATCGAGACCCTGACGCTCGCGATCGAAGATCAGGCTCCGGTAGCCGAAGCCGCCGGGCACGTAGACTGTCTTGCCGGCGACGATCTCGTTGCCGTTCGCGGCGTTGTGCACATAGAACGGATCGACCGAGAAAGTATCGGTGCGGCTTTCGAAGTTCGAGTCGGCGAAATCGAACAGCAGGCCGATCTGGCCGATCGGGGTGTCCCAACGGTCGCTGAGCAAGATCGAGCCAGTCGGCTTCCAGGAATCGGCAAGGTCGCCATAGCTCATGTCGACCGCGTAGCCGATCAGATGGCCGGGTTGGTCGAACGGCAGGCGCGTGCGCAGGTTCACCGTGCCGGCGATGCCGCCCTCGATCAGCTCGGCCGAGGGGTTCTTGTAGACGTCGACGCCGGCCATCAACTCGGACGGCACATCGTCGAAGCTCAGCGAGCGGCCCTTGACCGCGGAGAAGCTGTCGCGGCCGTTGAACTCGCTGCGCACGTAGCTGAGGCCGTGGATCTGTACCCCGCTACCCTCCACCGAGATACGGTCCGCGTCGCGCGGGTCGGACGTGCGGGTGATGGTGACGCCGGGGATGCGCTGGATCGCCTCGGTGACGCTGCGGTCCGGCAAGGCGCCGATGTCGGTGGCGGTGATCGAGTCGACGATCTGGGTCGACTTCATCTTGATCGTCTGCGCGGAGCGCAGCGCCGCGCGCTGGCCGGTGACCACCACCTCGCCGACGGTGTCGATCTTCTTGGCGTCGGCCGCCGGCGCGCTGGAAGCCGCAGTCTGCGCCGCCGCTGGCAAGCCGAGCGCCAGCGCTGTCATCGCAACCGCGGATGCCCCCACCAGCAGACCTGCCCGACGCGAAAATGACTTGGCGATCATTCGTCCCCCCCGCTCCTCGCCGGCTCGGCGTCTTGGCGCCCGTCCGACTATTCATGTTACCGCTCACATCGCGATTGGCGCATCATGGCCGGACTTTTCCGAAATGCAACACAAATCATGTTACCGCTACATTGATCGACATCGAGGCAGCCAGAGCCTCGCCGGGAGGCAGGGTGGCGATGCCTTGCGCCGCTGGGTTTTCCGCATTCAGCGCGTCCGGACGGCAGCTTACGGGCTCGACGCAGAAGAAGTCATGGCCCGGCGGAGAATAGAGGTGCAGCCAGCCGAGGTTCGGCGAGGCCGACAGGGTGACGACCAGCCCCTCACCCAGGTCGATTCGCGCAGGGCCGCGCCAGCCGACATGGCAGTGGTCGATCAGGCCCGCCTGGGCCAGGGGCGCGCCGGAACGCCAATCGGCCATGGGCGGCCCCGGCGCCTCGCCGACCGGCAGGCAGGCCTCGTCGATCGCCCAGGCGCCCGAGACCTCGGTCGTCAGCGTCGCCCGGCTGCGATGGGGGAAATAGGGGTGGAAGCCCAGCGCCGCCGGGGCCGGCTCCTCCGCCAGATTGGTCAGGGCCAGGGTCAGCTCCAGGCCCTCATCGGTCAGGGCGATGGTCTGGACCGCGCGATAGGACCAGGGCCAGTCACCGCCTGGATAGTCGAAGGCCAGCACGGCGCGATCGGCCGCCGCCACTTCCACCGTCCACGCCGATAGCCAGCCGTGGCCGTGCAGCGGGTGCTGGTGGCCGGCGAGGTTGCCCGGCAGCCGCACGTCGCGCCCTCCGAAGCTGAAGACGCCGTGGGCGATGCGATTGGCATAGGGAACCAGCGGGAACGAAGCCAGGTCCAGCGGTCCCGGATCGGCCCCGGCCGCCCTCAGCACCTCGCGCCCGCCGAAGGTCAGGCGCGAAAGCCCGCCGCCGACATGCGGCAGGATCTCGAGCCGCAGCGGCCCGTGTTCGAGGACGATCGGGGTCGGGGCGCGGCTCAGGAGAGTTCGACCGCCGGCGCGCCGGCCAGGTCAGCCGGCGGCTCGGGCAGGCGCCGCCCCCAGAGCTCCTGCATCGCCTCCAGGCTGCGCCCCTTGGTCTCGGGCACGAAGCGCCAGACAAACAGGGCCGCCAGGATGCTCATCGCCCCGTAGAAGAAATAGGCGAAACCGTGGTTGAAGGCGGCGTTCAGCGCCGAATTGCCGTCGATCACCTTGAACGACCAGCTGACCACCAGGTTGGCCAGCCACTGGACCGCGACAGCGATGGCCATGGCCTGGCCCTTGATGGCGTTGGGGAAGATCTCGGCCAGCATCACCCACACGATCGGCCCCCAGGAGAAGGCGAAGCCGGCGATGTAGAGGATCACCATGACCAGGGACCATAGGCCCATCTGGTGCGAGGCGAACAGCCCGCCCAGCGCCAGCATGGAGACGGCCATGAGCACCGCGCCGGCGATCAGCAGCGGCTTGCGCCCCAGACTGTCGACCGTGGCCATGGCGACGATGGTGAACAGCACGTTGGCGGCGCCCACGACCACCGTCTGCAGCATGGCGCTGTCGGTCGAGGCCCCCATGTTCTTGAACATCATCGGGGCGTAGTAGAGCACCGCGTTGATGCCGACGAGCTGTTGGAAGACCGACAGCATCACCCCCACCAGGATCACCAGGCCGCCGAAGGCGAACAGGGGTTCGGACTTGAACTTCAGGCTGGCCTCGATCTCGCCCAGCACCTGGCGGGCGTCGGCCTCGTCGGTCAGGCGCGAGAGCACCTTGTGCGCCTCGGGATCGCGCCCCTTGAGCACCAGCCAGCGCGGGGTTTCGGGGACCAGCAGCAGGAGCCCAAAGAACAGCACCGAGGGGATGGCCTCGGAGGCGAACATCCAGCGCCAGCCGACCGTGTGCAGGTAGGTCTCATTGCCTCGCAGGGCGATGGCGTAGTTGACGAAATAGACCAGGTTCATGCCGCCGACGATGGCCAACTGCTGGAACGAGACCAGCCGGCCGCGCTCCTTGGGCGGTGAAATCTCGGCGATGTAGAGCGGGGCCAGCAGCGAGGCCAGGCCCACCCCCACCCCGCCGATCACCCGATAGACGTTGAACGGGATCAGCGCCTTCCAGCCCATGTGGCCGATGGCGCCCAGGCCGAACTCGGGCGCCGCAGAGCCCAGGGAGCAGATCAGGAACAGGAGGGCGGCGACCATCAGCCCGCGCTTGCGGCCGATCGTGTCGCCCAGCCAGCCCGCGCTCGCTCCGCCGATCACGCAGCCGAACAGGGCGCTGGCTACGGTGAAGCCGGACAGGGTCGACCGCTGGGTCTCCGGCAGGTTCAAGGGGTCGATGAAGTTGACGTCGATCGAACTGACCGCGCCCGAGATCACCGCGGTGTCGTAGCCGAACAGCAGCCCGCCCAGGGTGGTGATCAGGGTCAGGCCCAGCACCAGCGATCGGTTGTCAGCGGCGGCCATCGGCCCCTCCCCTTCTACGCGGCCCTTGGGGCCTTGCTCTTCTGTCGCCGACGACCCTACTGATAGCGGTAACATTCCGCAAGCGGCGATGTGATAGAGGGGTACAGGGCGTCGCTGAGGGCGGGAAGTCAGGAAATTGGGCGGGGCGGCGCTGGCTTCCGCAAGGCCGGCGCCTGGCCAAGATCACGATGAATTCGGATCGTATCGATCCGAATTCATGAAACGTGATCGATTCTAAAAGTTTAGAGCGGGATGCGGGCGGAAAACCGCTTCGCACTTTTCCTCATCCCGCTCTAGGCTCGACCATCGAATTGAGGGACGACCGCCATGCCCAAGATCGATCTCGCCGCCGTACCGGAGCGTCCAGGCTCGGGCTATCCGCCGCCGTTCAACCAACCTTGCGCCGACCGCATCCGGCAGCGCCTGGGCCAAGCCGGCGGGCTGGTCGATTTCGGCGTCAACTTGATGCGCCTGCCGCCGGGCGGCTGGTCGAGCCAGCGCCACTGGCATTCGCACGAGGACGAGTTCGTGTTCGTGCTTCAGGGGGAGTTGACCCTGATCGAGGATGGCGGCGAGACCTTGCTGCGCGGCGGTGACTGCGCGGCCTTCCCCAAGGGGACCGGCGACGGGCACCACTTGATCAACCGATCCAACATGGTCGCAGTCTATCTCGAAGTCGGTTCGCGCTGGCCGCTGGACCTGACCACCTGTTCCGACATCGACATGATGAGCGCCAACGCCGATGGCCGCTTCGTGCATAAGGACGGCGCGCCTTATCTGGAGACCTGAGCCGAACCGATTGTGTCGCAGCCCCGGACGGCGGCCTTCAGTGGTTGTGCCGCGGCGTCTTGGCCGCCAGTCGCTGATATTTGAGCGCCGGCTCCATCACGGCTCCGGTGTCCAGCTGGCCGACGGTGGCGCGATAGATTTCCTGCCAGGGGGTGGCGCTGGTGGGGACGGGCGGCGGCGGCTCGGCCTTGCGGCGGGCGATCTCGGCCTCGTCCACCAGGGCGTCGCAGCGGCCCGTATTGATATCAAGGCGGATCATGTCGCCGGTCTTCAGCCAGGCGAGCCCGCCGCCGACCGCGCTTTCCGGAGCGGCGTTCAGGATCGAGGGGCTGTCGGCGGTGCCGGACTGGCGCCCGTCGCCCAGGGTCGGCAGGCTGGTGACGCCGCGCTTCAGCAGCTCTGCTGGCGGGCGCATGTTGACCACCTCCGCCGAGCCCGGCCAGCCGACCGGCCCGGCGCCGCGGATCACCAGGATGCTGCGCTCGTCTATGCCCAGGGACGGGTCGTCGATGCGGGCGTGGTAGTCGTCCGAGCCGTCGAACACCACCGCCCGGGCTTCGAACACCCCTTCCCGCCCCGGCTCGGACAGGTAGCGGGCGCGGAACTCGTCCGAGATCACGCTGGTCTTCATGATCGCGAAGTCGAACAGGTTGCCCTTCAAGACCAGAAACCCGGCCCGCTCCATCAGGGGATCGGCATAGGGGCGGATCATCTCGCGGTCGGGGCTCTCACGGCCTTCGAGATTGGCGGCCATGGGCTTGCCGGTGACGGTCAGGGCGGCGCCGTCGAGCCGGCCGGCCTGCAGCAACTCCCACAGCACCGCCGGCGCGCCGCCGGCGCGGTGGAAGCGCTCGCCCAGGTATTTGCCCGCGGGCTGCATGTTGACCAGCAGCGGGATGTCGTAGGCCGCGGCCCAGTCGGCCGGCCCGATCTCGACCCCGGCATGGCGGGCCATGGCGGCGATGTGCGGCTGGGCGTTGGTCGAGCCGCCCAGGGCGGCCACCGCGGCGACGGCGTTGAGGAAGGAGGCGCGGGTCAGGATCTTGGATGGGGCCAGGTCCTCATAGGCCATGTCCACGATCCGCCGGCCGGTCTCGAACGCCATCTGGCCGCGCTCGCGATAGGGGGCTGGAATGGCGGCGCAGCCCGGCAGGGACATGCCCAGGGCCTCGGCCACCGCATTCATGGTCGAGGCCGTGCCCATGGTGTTGCAATGGCCCGGCGAGGGGGCGGAGGCGCAGGCTGCGTCGAGGAACTCATCCTCGGTGATCTCTCCGGCGGCCAGCTTGCGGCGGCTGCGCCAGATCACCGTGCCCGAGCCCACCAGTTCGCCCTCGTGCCAGCCGTCCAGCATCGGCCCGCCCGACAGCACGATGGCCGGGATGTCGACCATGGAGGCGGCCATGATCGCCGCCGGGGTGGTCTTGTCGCAGCCGGTGGTCAGAACGACCGCGTCGATCGGGTAGCCGTGCAGGATCTCGACCAGGGTCATGAACGACAGGTTGCGGTCGATCGCGGCGGTCGGGCGGCGGCAGTTCTCGAAGATCGGGTGGGTGGGGAACTCGATCGGAATGCCGCCGGCGTCGCGGATGCCGTCGCGCACCCGCTGGGCGAGGTCCAGGTGGATGCGGTTGCAGGGGGAAAGGTCGCTGCCCGACTGGGCGATGCCGATGATCGGCCGGCCCGAGCGCAGCTCGGCCGGGGTGATCCCATAGTTCATGAACCGCTCGAGATAGAGGGCGGCCATGTCGATGTGCCCGGGCGCGGCGAACCAGTCGCGGGAGCGGAACGGCTTAGCGGGGATGCGTGAACTCATGGCGGACGCGATGCTGGGGTTGGCCGGGCGTATCGACCCGGAAGGTGAAGAGGCCGCCGGCCAGGGGCTGCTCAGCGCGTCCCGCGCCGTCCAGCCCTTTCCAGGCGGTGGTGGCGTAGGCGGTCAGCAGGTCCTCGCCGCCGAAGGCGATCTTAGTGATGTTGGCGCAGGGAAAACACACCGAACGCAGAAGTTCGCCGTGCGGCGAGTAGCAGCGCACGCCCCAGCCGCCGAAGAGGCCGGTCCAGACTTTGCCGGCGGCGTCGACCGTCGGCCCGTCGGGATAGCCGCCGCGGGGCTCGATGCGGGCGAAGACGCG
This sequence comes from Phenylobacterium montanum, assembly GCF_018135625.1. Classification (NCBI taxonomy): domain Bacteria; kingdom Pseudomonadati; phylum Pseudomonadota; class Alphaproteobacteria; order Caulobacterales; family Caulobacteraceae; genus Poindextera; species Poindextera montana. The sequence goes on along the minus strand of NZ_CP073078.1, from coordinate 5,474,955 downwards.
CTTGCCCGAAAGCTCGCCCCCTGGGCTGAGGTCGAAGGCGTAGATGACCTGTTCGAGGGTGTCGGTGTGATAGAGCCGGCGGCCGTCCGGGCTGACGGCGGGGCCGTTGGTGATCACATAGCCGGGCTCGGCGAGGCTGAGGCCCCCGGCGTCCAACCGGTACAGCGCGCCGGTCGCCTGTTCCTCGCCATCGTCCATCGAACCGAACCATAGCCGGCCGGCCGGATCGACTGCGCCGTCGTTGAGGCGATTGCCCGGCAGGCCAGGTTCGACCGGCGACGGTTCGGAGAAGGCGCCCGTGGCCGGGTCGAAGCGGCAAAGGCCGGTCTTGAGCCCGACGATGAAGCCGCCGGCCTCGCAGGGCGCCAGAAACCCGGGCGGCGCCGGCGCGGCCCAGCTTCGCCCCTCGCCGCCAGCGGGATCGAACCGATGCAGCCGCTGCTGCTTGATGTCGACGAACCACAGGGCGTTCTCGGCGGCGGACCAGACCGGCCCTTCTCCCAGCTCGGCCTGAAGCGGCCAGACGCACCGGGGCTCGAACAGCGCGCTCATCGCCAGCCGGCGTCGACCCAGTATTCGTGGCCGGTGCACATGCGCCCGTCGTCCGAGGCCAGGAACAGCACCAGCGCGGCCACGTGGTCGGGTTCCAGCCGGTTCTTCAGGCACTGCTGCGAGACGATCTCGGCCTCTTCCTCCGGCGTGTACCAGCGCAGCTGCCGAGGAGTCTTCACATTGCCCGGCACCACGGCGGTGACGCGGATCCCGTCGGGACCCAGCTCGCGCGCCAGCGCGCGGGTCATGCCCTCGATCCCCGCCTTGGCGGTCTCGTAGAGCACGAGGTCCGAGAGGCCGAGATGCCAGGAGATGGAGCCGAAATTGATGATCGCGCCGCCGCCCGCGGCCTTCATGCCCGGCGCGACCGCCTGGGCGCAGAACAGGAAGTGGCGCAGATTCACCGCGATGCGATCGTCCCAGTATTCCGGGGTGATCTCGGCCAGGCTGTGGCGATCGTCGTTGGCGGCGTTGTTGATCAGGACGTCAACCGGGTCCAGGCCGGCGAAAGTCGCCGCCACCGCGTCCAGGTCGGTCAGGTCGCAGCGATGGAACACCGGCGGATAGGCCGCGCCCGCATGCGCCTCGGCCAAGGCCTCGCTTTCGTCCTCGAGAATATCGAGGAACGCGACGCGCGCGCCCTGGGCCGCGAACGCCGCCACCATGGCGCCGCCGATGCCGGAGGCGCCGCCGGTGACCACCACGTGCCTGCCCTTCAGGCTTGGATAAACGGCTGACGACATTGGGCTCCTTAAGCCAGGCAGTAGGCGGTCTTGGTCTGGGTGTAGAATTCGATGGCGGCGAAGCCCTGCTCGCGTGCGCCATAGCTGGAGCCGCGCACGCCACCGAAGGGGACGTGGTAGTCCACGCCAGCGGTGGGCAGGTTGACCATCACCATCCCGGCCCGCACCGCGCGGCGGAAATGGGTGGCGTGCTTGAGCGAGGTGGTGACGATGCCGGCCGAGAGGCCAAAGCCGCCGGCGTTGGCGACTTCCAGCGCGGCCTCGTAGTCCTTCACCCGGACCAGGCTGGCGACGGGGCCGAACACCTCCTCGCGGTTGATGCGCATGGCCGGATCGGTCCCGGTGATCACCGCCGGGCTCATGTAGTAGCCCGGCTTGTCGAGCTTGAGCCGCTCGCCGCCGAAGGCCAGGCGCCCGCCCTCCTTCACCGCAATGTCGACGTAGGAAAGGTTCTGCTCGAACTGCCGCTCGCTGGCGGCCGGACCCATCTGGGTCGCAGGGTCCAGAGCGTCGCCGACCTTCAGCGCGGCGACCTTGGCCACCAGGGCCTCGACGAAACGGTCGTGCACGCCTTCAGTGACGATGATGCGGCTGGAGGCGGTGCAGCGCTGGCCGGTCTGGAAGAAGGCGCCGTCCAGGGCGCAGGCCACGGCGCGGTCTAGGTCGGCGTCGTCCAGCACCACCAGCGGGTTCTTGCCGCCCATCTCCATCTGCACCCGCGCCTGGCGGGCCATGGCGGCCATGCCGACCTTGGCCCCGGTGGCCTGGGAACCGGTGAAGGAGACGCCGTCGATGCCCGGGTGATTGGCGATGGCCGCTCCTGCGGCGCCGGCGCCCAGCACCAGGTTGAACACGCCTGCCGGCGCGCCGGCCTCCTGGATCAGCGCCGCCAGGGCCCGGGCCATGGCCGGCGTGGTCTCAGCCGGCTTCATCACCACCGTGTCGCCGAAGGCAAGCGCCGGGGCCGCCTTCCAGGCCGGGATGGCGATGGGGAAGTTCCAGGGCGTGATCAGGCCGAACACCCCGACCGGTTCGCGAGCGGTGGTCACCTCGACGCCGGGGCGCGTGGAATCCAGGAACTGGCCATGGCGGCGCAGGGCCTCGCCGGCGAAATACTTGAAGATGCGTCCGGCCCGGGCCACTTCGCCCACGCCTTCGGGCAGGGTCTTACCCTCCTCGCGCGACAGGAGGCGGCCAAGATCGGCGCGGCGGGCCAGGATCAGCTCTCCCACCCTGTCGAGAAGATCCGAGCGCACTTCCGGCGATGCGCCGGCCCAGGCCGGGAATGCGGCTCGTGCTGCGGCGACCGCCGCGTCCACCTCGGCTTCGCCGCCGTCGGGGGCCAGAGCGACCACCTCGCGCGTGTCTGAGGGATTCAGGCTTTCGCGCTCGGCGACGGCGGAGACGGCTTTGCCGCCGATCAGGTGGGTGAGGGTTTCGGTCATCAGAGGTCTCCCGGCGCCGGCAAAAGGCCGCGGCGCGCGAGATTGCCCATCAACTGGCCGATGCCAAGGGTCCAGGGCGGAGCCGCCTTGCTGGTGGTGACCCGGTTCTGCAGCGCGCCGAGCTTTGGGGTCGAGACCCGCACGACATCGCCGACCTTATGGGTGAAACCGCGGCCCGGGGTGTCGCGGTCCTGGGTCGGCGCGAACAGGGTCCCGAGGAACAGGGCGAAACCGTCGGGGTACTGGTGCTCGCTGAGGGCCTGGCGGACCAGCTCAAGCGGATCGCGGCTGATCTGGGCCATGGAGCTGACCCCCTCCAGCCGATACCCCTCCGGCCCGTCGATCCTCAAGGCCACCTCGGCCTGGCGCACGTCGTCCAGGGTGAAGCCCTCGTCGAACAGCCGCACGAACGGGCCGATGGCGCAGGAGGCGTTGTTGTCCTTGGCCTTGCCCAAGAGCAGCGCGCTGCGGCCCTCGAAGTCGCGCAGGTTGACGTCGTTGCCCAGGCTGGCGCCGACCGCCCGGCCAGCGCCGTCGCAGACCAGCACGATCTCGGGCTCGGGATTGTTCCAGTCGGAGTCGGAGCGCACCCCGACCTCCGCGCCTGCCCCCACCGCCGACAGCACCGGGGCCTTGGTGAAGATCTCGGCGTCGGGGCCGATGGCGACTTCCAGGTATTGCGACCAGAGGCCGTCGGCGATCAGGGCCTTCTTCAGCCGCGCCGCTGCGGGCGAGCCCGGTTGGACCGCGCGGATGTCGGCGCCCACCCGCTCCTTCAGCGCCTCGCGGATCGCCAGAGCCCTGCCGGCGTCCCCTCGCGCGCGCTCCTCGATCACCCGCTCGACCGCCGAGACGGCGAAGGTCACGCCGGCGGCCTTCACACACTGCAGGTCGATGGGGGCCAGGAGCACCGCGGCGATGTCGAAAGCCAGTTCGTCGATTCGGCCGAGCGAGCGGCCGGCGCCTTCGGCCAGCGGCCAGGCGTCCATCAGGGCCGAGACGGTGGGTACGATCGCCGAAACGTCGAACACCTCGCCCCGGCGCACCAGGATCGGCGTCGGCCCCTCGCCCAGATCGGCGCGGCCGACCAGGGTCGCCGCGCGCCAGTCCACCGGCAGAAGATCAAGCACTGACGCCGTCCATGGAGTTGTCGCCCCTACCCATCCGGCGCAGAACTGGCGCCGCCTTGTTTGGTAGCGCTACCAATCTACGTGGTGGGTTCGCCTGTCAAGGGTGGTTTGCGGATTTGAGGCATCACAGCTCTGAGGCGAGCCGGCGCTCAGCCTGTGTGGGCCGCGGTCGAATCCCGCTTCACCAGGGTGTATTTCAAGAGCTTGTGCGCCACCTCGGGCGGCTGGCCGCCTCGTTTGCGGCGAATCTGCTCGATCAGCAGCACCACCGCCGCCCGCGCCATCTCGCCGATCGGCTGGCGCACCGTGGTCAGGTTCGGCCAGACCGTTGTCGCCAGCGCCGTGTCGTCGAAGCCGGCGACGGTCAGGTCGCGGGGCACGTCCAGGCCCATGCGATGGGCGACAGCGACGGTGGCGGCGGCCATGTCGTCGTTGCTGGCGAAGATGGCGCTGGGCCTGGCGCCCTTCTTGAGCAGGGCCTCGGCGGCGTCGAGGCCGGAGCGATAGGTGAAATAGCCCTGCACCACATGGCCCTTGGCGACCTGGGCGCCCGCCTCGGCCATGGCGGCGTCAAAGCCACGCTCGCGCTCGGCGCTGGCGGTCTGGTTCGGGTTGCCCTTGATGAAGGCGATGTCGCGATGGCCGAGCGACAACAGGTGCCGGGTCATCGCCCGTGCGGCCTCGAAGTCGTCGATCCGCACCGCCGGCAGGTCTTCCCGCTCCCGCCCGGTGGCCACGGCGACCACCGGCGCGCCCGAGCCGATCAAGGCTTTCTGCGCGGTCTCGGAATCACACAGGGGCGGCGGCAGGATCACCCCATCGGCGCCGGCGGCCAGCAGCTTCTCGATCGCCGCCTGCTCGCTCTTGGGCCCGTCACATTTCTCGATCAGCAGCTGACACCCGCTCTGGCTGCTCTGCTCCAGGCAGCCGACCAGGAACTCGCTGAGATAGGCGGCGCTGGGATTGGAATAGAGCAGGCCGATCTTCAGGGCGTCGGCGCTGGCCAGGCTGCGCGCGGCAAGGTTCGGCGAATAGTTCAGCGCCTTGATCGAGGCTGCGACCTTGGCGCGGGTCGGCTCGCGCACGTTGCTCTCGCCGTTGACCACCCGCGAGACCGTCATCGGCGAGACGCCGGCGTGGCGCGCCACGTCGCGGATGGTCACCACGTTGCTGCCGCGGCGCGCGGTCCTCTTGTTCACGTCCTGGTTCCTCATGCGCCGGAGACTCGCAAAGCCCCGCATTCAAAGACAAGCTGCCGCCACGCAAGCGATTTTTTCAAGTATCGGGCGGCCTGCGCCCCCGGCGCCCCGATTGCGTGCGCAGCCCAGCCCGGTCCGGCGCCTGCCCTATTGGACATTCGGCCAGCCTTGGCCGATGGTCGCACCTGCTTCGCGCAAGGACAATCTTGGTGGATACAGCCTCTCCCGTCGCGGCCCCCCGCACCCGGCGCCGCAAAAAGCCCGAGGACCGGCGACAGGACCTGCTGGACGCAGCCGTCGCCTGCCTGGCCGAGCACGGCCCGCGGGGCGCCACGGGGCGAGAGGTCTGCCGGCGCGCGGGCGTGTCGCACGGCCTGCTGCAGCACTATTTCGGCGCCCAGGAGGACCTGTTTCTCGAGGCCTACGAGGCGCTGTCGGCGCGCTTCCTGGACGACCTGGCCCGCGCCCTTGGCGCAGCGAGCGAGCCGCGGATCGCCCTGCGGGCCCTATTCCAGGCGCTGTTTTCGAAGGACTGGGGCGGCGCAGACATCTTCGGAGCCTGGATCGCCTTCTGGTCCATGGTCGGCTCGGACCCGCGCTTCGCCCGCGTACACGACGAGCACAAGCGCCGGCAGGAAAGCCTGCTGGCCACGGCTTTCCAGAGGCGAGCGCCGACAGCCGCCGGCCTGCCCGCCGAGGACTGCGCCATGCTGATGTCGGCGGTGATGGACGGCCTGTGGTTGGAATTCTGCCTGTCGCCGGGCGCCCTCGCGGCCGAACGCGCCGTCGACCTCTGCTGCAAGGCGCTCGATCGCATTCTGGGCGAAGCGGAAGCCCCGAACTGATCGGCGCTTAGGCAAGACTCGGATCGTCGCAAAAGGTGATCGTCAAAGGAAAAGACTGCGCCCGGTGCACTCTGACCCTTGAAAATCAAGCAAAACCCAAAATTCTGTCGTTCCATTTTGGCTATAGCGACTTGGCAGCATCGCCTTTAAGCTGCGCCTGTTAAAGGGCGAGACACTTGGACAGTCCGGCGAGAAATCAACGGCTAGTCGAAGTATTAAAAATCGCGCTCCTGACGGGAGCGGCGGTGTTCGTCACCACTTGGCTCAGCGTCCTGATCAGCACCTATACCAAGGGGGTGGTGCCAATCTGGCCGGCCAACGCCGTGGTGCTGGCGGCGATGCTGGCGCGGCCCGAGGGCCAGTGGGCGCCGCTGCTGGCATTCGGCTTTGTGGGCGGCCTCCTGGGCAACCTCGCCGGCGGCAACCCGACGGCCTTGAGCGTGATCCTTTCGGCCTCCAATGCGATCGAGGTTTCGATCTGCAGCTTCGGCCTGCGCTTCGTGCTGAAGGGGCCGCCGGATTTTTCCAAGCGCCGGGACCTCGTGACCTTCGTGCTGCTCTGCTCGGCGGCGGCGATCACCTCGGCCCTGACCACCTCCCGCTTCTTCGAAGGTTATCGGGGGCGCGAGTCGCTGCGCGACATCCTGATGTGGACCCTGTCCGACGGGCTCGGGCTGCTGATCGTGACGCCGGCCTTGATCAGTTTCACCGGGCCGAAACTCCGGGCCGCGCTTGGCGGCGCCGGGAAATGGCGCGCAGCGGCCATGCTCGCGGCCTTCGCCGCCACCGACTGCATGGCCTTCCTGCAGACCCGCTATTCTGTGCTCTTCGTCGTCTCGGCAGCGATGCTGGTGCTGGTGTTCGAGCTTGAGACAGTCGGCGCAGCAGCCGGCCTGGTCTTGACGGCCCTGATCGGCGAGGGTCTTAGCGTTTTCGGCTTCGGCCCGACCCCCCTGGTCGGCCAGACCGCGCATGAGAGCGAGCTTTCGCTGCAGATCTTCCTGGGCGTGTCGGCGGTGCTGAACCTTTCAGTGGGCGCGGCCCTGGCTCGCAGCCGCCGCCTGCAGGCTGACCTGGCCGAAAGCGAGGCGCGCTATCGCCTGCTGACCGACAAGGCGGTCGACATCACCCTGCGCTACGATCCCGACTGGATCATCGAATTCGTCTCGCCGGCCGTGCGGCGCCTCGGATACGAGCCTGCAGCCCTGATCGGAACCAAGGTGACCGATCTGATGCACCCGAAAGACCGAGCCTCCACGCGCCGCGCCAGGAGCGCCCTGGCGGGGGGCGCGCGGGACCTGGATGCGGCCGATCTCGAATTCCGCGTGCGATGCGCCGACGGAAAGTGGGTCTGGATGCAGGGCAGTCCCTCACCCCTGACCAACGACAAGGGCGAAGTCACCGGCGCCCTTTCGGTCTGGCGCGATGTCAGCGTGCGCAAGGCGGCCGAGCTGGCCCTGGCGGAAAGCGAAGCCAAGTTCCGCATGCTGGCCGAAAACGTCAGCGACGTGATCACCAGGGCCGACCTGAATGGCGTGCTGACCTATCTGTCTCCATCCTGCGAGACGGTGTTCGGCTACAAGCCGGAGGAGTTGGTCGGCCGCAACAGCCTCGACTACATGCACCCAGACGATCGGGCGCGGGTGTCGGCGCGGGTGCGCGCGGTGATCGAGCACCCAGCCACCGGGCTTTCGATCCGCCTAGAGTACCGTCTGAAACGCAAGGATGGCCAATACGCCTGGATCGAGGCCGATCCGACCTTGGTGCTGGACCCTCAAAGCGGGCGGCCGATCGCGATCCAGGATTGCGTGCGCGACGTCAGCGCCCGCAAGGCGCTGGAGGCCGAACTGGTGCGCAAGCAGCGCGAGGCCGAGGCGGCGACCATCGCAAAGAGCGATTTCCTGGCCAATATGAGCCACGAGATCAGGACCCCGCTGACCGGCATCATCGGCTTCGGCGCGCTCCTGGAAGAGGTCAAGGGCCTGCCGCCGGCCGCCGTCCGCCATATCGCGCGCATCACCACCGCCAGCCAGACCCTGTTGTCGGTGGTCAACGACATCCTGGACTTCTCCAAGATCGACGCCGGCCAGATCGAGCTGGACCCGCACGCCTTCGCCCCCGCCGCCTTCATCACCGAGACCGTCACCCTGGTCTCCAGCCACGCCGCGGCCAAGGGATTGGCGCTGGAGGTCCGGCCCTCAGGCGCCCTGCCGGTCGCGGCCTTCGCCGACTGGGCCCGCATCCGCCAGATCCTGCTGAACCTGCTGACCAACGCGATCAAGTTCACCGAGGGCGGCTCTGTGACCGTGATCGCCGACTATACGATGGCCCTCGGCGGGTCGTTGCGCTTCGAGGTGATCGACACCGGCATCGGCGTGCCCGAGGAGCTGTCGCACCGGCTGTTCCAGCGCTTCTCCCAGGTCGACGGGTCGATCTCGCGCGAGTTCGGCGGGACGGGCCTGGGCCTCGCCATCTGCAAGGGGCTAGTGGATGCGATGGGCGGCGAGATCGGGGTCGAAAGCCAGCTCGGGCAGGGCTCGACCTTCTGGTTCACCGTCCCCGCCCCTGCGGCCGACCAGGTCGAGGCCGAGCCGGCCCGGGAGAGCGGCGCCTTCGAGGTCGGCGCCTTGCGCATCCTCCTCGTGGACGACGTGGAGATGAACCGCGCGCTGGTGGTGGCCATGCTGACGCCGTTCGACGTCGAGGTGGTCGAAGCCGCCGGCGGCGCCGAGGCGGTCAGCGCGGCCATGCAGCAGCCCTTCGACCTGATCCTGATGGACCTGCAGATGCCCGGCATGGACGGCCTGGCCGCTTCCCGCGCCATCCGCGCCAATTCCAACCTCAACTACGAGACGCCGATCCTGGCCCTCAGCGCCAACATCTTGCCGGCGCACTTGGCCGCCTGTCGCGAGGCCGGCATGAACGACCATATCGCCAAGCCGATTCGGCCGGAGGACCTTTTGGGCAAGATCGCCCACTGGGGCGAACCTCAGCGGACAGCGGCGGCTGCTGACGGCTCGACCGCCCGCGCCTGAGAGGGTCAACTGTCGGAAAAGCCGAAGGGCGCCATGGCGCGACTGTAGTCGTCAGGCAGCACCTGGCGGCCGATCGGCGGGGCGGACCTGGCCGTGCAGCGCGCCCGCTGGCACAGGCGGCAGGTGACCCCAATCGGCGTCGCTTCCACCTGGGCGAGGTCGCCCTGGCCTTGGGTATAGATCAGCCGGCCCGCGTGCTCGGCCGCACAGCCGAGGGCGATAGCCCGCTCGACCCTGGGCGCGCCATAGGCCCCGCCGCCGGCGGTGACCGTTCGGGCGATGGAGAAGAAGCGCTGCCCGTCCGGCAGCTCCAGCCACTGGGTGACGATCTCGCGCGGGGTCTTGAAGACGTTGTGCAACGACCACAGGGGGCAGGCGCCGCCGTGCCGGGCGAAGGGAAAGCCGGCGCCGTCCAGCCGCTTGGAGACGTTGCCCGCTGGATCGACCCGGATGAAGAAGAACGGCACCCGCTCCTGCCCCGGCTTCTGCAGCGTGGTCAGGCGGTGGGCGGTCTGCTCGAAGCTGGCGCTGAACTGACGCGCCAGGGCCTCGACGTCGTAGCGCCGGGCCTCGGCCGCCCGGGCGAAGGCGGCATAGGGCATCAGTATGGCGGCGGCGGCGTAGCTGGCCAATGCGCGGCGGGCCAGGCGCTCGCCGCTGTCGCTGGCGAAGCTGCCGTCCTTCAGCGCCAGGTCCATCTCGTCCCTCAGCTCCAGATAGGCGAGTTGCAGGGCCAGCTGGAAGGTCTGGCTGGCGGTGTCCAGGCTGTCGTCGAGCAGCACCTCGTCATGGTGCCGGTCCAGCCGTCGCAGCGATCCGACCATCACCTCGGGCGGCAGGCGGCGCACGCGAAAGCCGTGCCGGGCCTTCAGCCGCTCGATCAGCCCCGCCTGGCCGCCGGCCTGCTGCGACAGCCGCTCGGCCGCCTCGTCCAGGGCCGGGAAACAGTTGCGGCGGGCGGCCAGGAAGCGCCGCGCCTCGCCGACGGGATCGGTGGAGTCCGCGTCCGGACTGGAGCCCGCCCGCGCCTCCGCGCCCCGGTCGGCCAGGGCCAGCTGCTCTTCCTTGTAGGCGGTGTAGACGCGCAGCAGGGCCTCGGCGACGCCGGGATAGCTGGCGGCCACGTCGGCGGCCTCCAGCGGCGGCAAGTCGATGTCGGCGAACATCGGGTCCTTCAGCACCCCTTGCAGCCGCGCGGTGTATTCGGCCCCGCCGTCCCCGGCGATCTCGGCCATGTCCATCTTGTAGGTGCGCGCCAGACGCAGCAGCATGTCGGCGGTCAGGGGCCGCTGGTTGCGCTCCAGAAGCGCCACATAGGACGGCGAGATCTCCAGGTCGGCCGCCATGGCCGTCTGGGTCAGGCCCAGGTCGCGCCGCAGCCGACGCAGGCGCGGCCCCATGAAGACGGGTCTCTGGCTGGACATCCGGCCCGGCCCTCCGATCAGATTGTCACATTCTTACATCATTACAGGTATTGTTTGTAAAGTGTGACAGCTTGGCTTCGATCGCTCTCCGCACGGAGCAAGCCCCGCGCTATCGCCCAGGTCAGTTCTCCTCCCGACTGATGGATCCGGCATATGACCTACCAAGGCGCGATCACCCCGACCGAACAGCGCACGCCCTATTCGGGCCTCGTGGCCAAGGCCCAGAAGCTCATCGAGAGCAAGGGCGGGACCTGGGACGGCATCAGCGCCGAGGGCGTGGCCCGCATGCAGCTGCAGAACCGTTTCCAGTCGGGCCTGGACATCGCCCGCTACACCGCCGCGATCATGCGCGCCGACATGGCCGCCTATGACGCCGACGCCGCCAACTACACCCAGTCGCTGGGCTGCTGGCACGGCTTTATCGGCCAGCAGAAGATGATCTCGATCAAGAAGCACTTCGGCACCACCAAGGGCCGCTACCTCTACCTGTCCGGCTGGATGGTCGCCGCCCTGCGCTCCGAGTTCGGCCCCCTGCCCGACCAGTCGATGCACGAAAAGACCTCGGTCCCGGCCCTGATCGAAGAGCTGTACACCTTCCTGCGCCAGGCCGACGCCCGCGAGCTGGGCCTCATGTTCCGCGACCTCGACGCCGCCCGCGCGGCCGGCGATGCGGCCAAGGAAAAGGCCCTGGCGGAAAAGATCGACAACTATCAGACCCACGTGGTCCCGATCATCGCCGACATCGACGCCGGCTTCGGCAACGCAGAGGCCACCTACCTGTTGGCCAAGAAGATGATCGAGGCCGGCGCCTGCGCCCTGCAGATCGAAAACCAGGTCTCGGACGAAAAGCAGTGCGGCCACCAGGACGGCAAGGTCACCGTCCCGCACGACGACTTCCTGGCCAAGGTCCGCGCCTGCCGCTACGCCTTCCTGGAACTGGGCATCGAGGACGGGATCATCGTCACCCGCACCGACAGCCTGGGCGCGGGCCTAACCAAGCAGATCGCGTTCTCGAGCCAGCCGGGCGACATCGGCGACCAGTACAACAGCTTCCTCGACTGCGAAGAGCTGGCCCCCGGCGACTTCAAGAACGGCGACGTGGTCATCAACCGCGGCGGCAAGCTGATGCGCCCCAAGCGCCTGCCCTCCAACCTGTTCCAGTTCCGTTCCGGCACCGGCGAGGACCGCTGCGTCCTGGACTGCATCACCTCGCTGCAGAACGGCGCCGACCTTTTGTGGATCGAGACCGAAAAGCCGCACATCGAACAGATCGCCGGCATGGTCGACCGCATCCGCGAAGTGATCCCGAACGCCAAGCTGGTCTACAACAACTCGCCCTCGTTCAACTGGACCATCAACTTCCGCCAGCAGGTCTATGACGCCTGGAAGGCGGCGGGCAAGGACGTCTCGGCCTATGACCGCGCCGGCCTGATGAGCGTGGAGTACGACGCGACCGAACTGGCCGCCGAGGCCGACGAGCGCATCCGCACCTTCCAGCGCGACGCCTCCAAGCGGGCGGGCATCTTCCACCACCTGATCACGCTGCCGACCTACCACACCGCGGCCCTGTCCACCGACAACCTGGCCAAGGAGTATTTCGGCGAGCAGGGCATGCTGGGCTACGTGCTGAACGTCCAGCGCCAGGAGATCCGCCAGGGCATCGCCTGCGTGAAGCACCAGAACATGTCCGGCTCGGACATCGGCGACGACCACAAGGAGTACTTTGCCGGGGAGGCGGCCCTGAAGGCCGGCGGCAAGGACAACACCATGAACCAGTTCGGCTAAAACCCAACGGCCCGATAGTTTGTGGTGTGAACGGCCCGGGGCGCACATCCCCGGGCCGTTCTGCGTTTCATGCAGGCGGTGCAGACAGGCGCCCAGCTGGCTACAGCGCGGATTCGCCTGGTTCGATGGCTCAAACCAGTTCCATGATTTCCTGGCGGGCCTCGTCGTAGCCCCGGACTCTTTCGATTCCACGCAGCGTCCGGCAGAGTCGATGCTCTCCCTCATTCAGCACGCCGAACTCCACACCGGTGCAACCGGCCCTGAGGACCCGCAGGGCGAACGCTTCCGTACAGAAGATGTCCGCGGTGAAGAAGGCGTCGTAGAACAGCTCATGCCTCGGCTCTGTGTCGGTGCGCACTACGAGGTGGCCGTACAAACTGGGCGTCGAAGGCAGACCGGGCATGAATTGGACCATCTCGTATTCCGACCTTTCCAGGTCTGACACGTCTTCGTCCGCCTCAGGCTCCAAGATCTTGTAGTTCTTCGATCGCGGCAGCGGCGCCGATCTGCTGGAGTCGACTTCAAGATAGCGCGCGGTAGCGGCGTCGAGCGCCATGACCTGCCGCATCCTTTCCGACACCAGCACCGTCGGCCCCCACTGAAAATAATCGAAATCGAAATCTTCTTTCCGAAGCACAAGTTCCGCCGCCAACTTCGGAGGTTTCATTTTTACACGCTGATACATGCTCAGCTGAAAATTCTTCCCCTCGCCGCGCCGGACATTGTAGCTCAATTCTATCAAAGGAAGATCATCGGAGCCGCCGACCGCCAAAGCCAGGTCTGTCGAAAATTTCGCCTTCATCCGGTATATATTGGTCATCTGGAGACCTTTATGGCGGGGTTGAGTTCGCGCGGTCCGTCATCGATCGGAACAAGCCATTTGTTCTATATTTGTTCTAATGTCAAGCTTGAACTCGCCGCTGGGTAGCAGGGCGGCCGATCAACGCGGCATCAGACCGAAGAACCTCGCCGCCTTTTCCGCGATGGTCTGGCCCTCGGCCTTCTCCATCGCCGCCTCGATGTCGGCCAGGCGGTGGGGTGCGCCGGGGACGATCTGCAGCTGATAGTCCGCGCCCGAGGCGGTCATCACCTGGCGCGAGCGGGCCTCGGACTTGTAGGCGACGCGCGAGAGACCCTTTTGTCCTGCCCCGCCCGCCACCGGCACGTTCTCGTCGTCGGCGCCGTGCAGGGCCAGGATGCGCGCGCCCTTGGCCGCCGGGCAGGTCTCGGCGTCCAGGTTCAGCGGGCCGGAGATGGCCACAGCGGCGGCGTAGAGACGGGTCTCGCAGACCAGCCGCTGAGTCATCATCGCCCCGTTGGAATGGCCCATGCCGAACACCCGCGCCCGGTCGATCCCATAGCGGCCGGCGAGGTCGTCCACCGCGCCCTTGATGTAGGCCACGTCGTCCACGCCGGTCTCGGCCGGGACGCCGCAGCACCCGCCCCCGGCGTTCCAGCCCAGGAACTGGCCGCCCAGCCGCCGCGTCACCGGGGTCCCGTCCAGATAGGCGACCACGAACCCGGCCTTGTCGGCGACCGCGTCCATGTTCAGCGCGCTCTCGGCGCCCCCGCCCGCGATATGCTGGGCGTTGCCGAGCCCGCCATGCAGCACGACCACCAGCGCCCGCGCGCCGGCGGGCGGAAGGTGGTCCGGCACATGCACGATCATCTGCCGGCCGGAGTAGGCTTCGGTGAGGTCGGCGGCGTGGGCGGGCTGGGGGGCGCTAGCCGCGAGGAAAGCTGTCATCACGGCTGAAAGGATCGCTCTCTGCATCACACCTCGCCCCTAAGATGCAGCTCACCGGCCGCGTCCATGATCGTGGAGACCTTCAGATGAACCAGAGATGATCAAGCGCGCGGCCCTGGCCGCCGGCCGGGCCTACATCGGCCGAGTCAGGATCGGAACCGCTGGCCTCTGGGCGAATTCCCTGACTGACAGATTTCAGATCAACGGAGGCTTCGATGGCCGAACCCACCCCCAACAAACCCATGCCCCTACAGGGCGAAGGCGACTATATCGGCGCCCGCAAATTTCAGAAGGACGAGGCCGACTTCGTCCGGAAGGGTCCGGTGGAGCAGAAGGCGCGAGAAGCCGAACAGGCGCTGGATGGCCCGGAAGGCGCCGAGCTTGAAGCCGCCCGGAAGTCGAGCGCCAAAGGCCCCAAGGACGGCTGATCCTGGAGCCCGGCGCCCCTACCCCGCCTTCAGCCGCGCCCCCGTCACCGCCAGCGTGGCCTCCCCCGTCATGTCCTTCAGCTTGCAGCCGACGAAGCCGGCGGCGAAGTCTGAGGTGATGTTGCGCAGCTTGGGGGCCGGGTCCTGGGCGATTTTCAGGATGATCTCGGCGATGTCATCGCCGGTCTGGCCGTAGGTGGCGAAGACATTGCCCGAGGCGCCCATATAGGCGGCGGCCAGCTGGTCGTAGGGCGGGACCAGGCGGCCCAGCACCTCTTGGCTCGTGGCGCGGACATTGGCGACGAAGGCGGTGTTGATCGGTCCGGGCTCGACCAGGCTGACATGGACGCCGAAGGCGCGGGCCACCGGCGCCAGGGACTCCATGGCCCCCTCCAGGGCGAACTTGGCGGCGCAATAGGCGTCGTTGAACGGCTGGCCCACCAGGCCCCCGACGCTGCTGAGGCTGATGATCCGGCCCGAGCCGCGCTCGCGCATGTGCGGGAGCAGCGCCCGGGTCAGCCGCCAGGCGCCGAAGAAGTTGGCGTTCATCACCCGGTCGAGGTCCTCGTCGGTGGTCTGCTCCAGGCTGCCGAGGAAGCCGGCGCCGGCGTTGTTGACCAGCACGTCCACCCCGCCCTGGGCCAGGGCAGCGGCTGCGCGCTCATCGATCGAGGCCCGGTCCTCGACGTCCAGCCGCTCGATCTCCAGCGTCACGCCTGCCGTCCCGGCCAGGTCCCTCAGCTCGCCCGCCCGGTCCGGATTGCGCAGGGTGGCGATGGTGCGATAACCGGCCTTGGCGAAGCTGACCGCCGCGGCCGCGCCGACCCCGGTCGAGGCGCCGGTGATCAGGACGACGGGCGGCTTTTCCTGGGCGGACATGGGCGTCTCCTTGCGCGCGGTTCGCGCTTCTGTTCGCCCCAGGCTTGCGCCAAAGCGCCGCCGCCGCAAGGCCCGGCTTGCGCGCACGCGCAAATCGGCCGACACCGCCCCTGAACCCCGCGGAGCCGTTCCATGGCCGAGGCGCGCACTGACGGCATAGGGCTGATCGCCACCGATCTGGACGGCACCCTGCTGCGCTCGGACGGGACCATTTCCGAGCGCACCCGCGCTGCGATCCGCGCCGCCGAGGCCGCTGGCGTCCCGTTCGTCTTCGTCACCGGCCGCCCGCCCCGGACCATGCGTGCGGTGGCGGCCGAGGCCGGGCTGACGGGCCTGGCCATCTGCGCCAACGGGGCGATCCTCTACGACCTGGCCGAAGAGGCCGTGCGCCGGCACGACAAGCTGGAGGCCGACCTGGCCATCGCCCTGATCGAGGAACTGCGCCAGGCGGCGCCGGGCCTGGTCTTCGCCACCGAGCACGGCCACGCCCTGGGCTACGAGCCCGGCTTTCCCGAAATCTTCAGCGACGCCATGCGCCATCACCCGACGCGGGTCGACCTGGTCCACCGGCTATGCGACGCCGACGTGACCAAGCTGATCGCCCACCATCCCGAGCACGACGGCGACAGCCTGACGGCCCTGGCCGAGGCGGTGGTGGGCCTGCGCGCCTTCGTCACTCACTCGGGCGGGCCCTATGTGGAGATCGGCGCGGCGGGGGTCTCGAAGGGCAGCGGGGTCGCGGCCCTGTGCGAGGCCCTGGGCGTGCGCCGCGAGGCGGTGGCGGCCTTCGGCGACATGCCCAACGACCTGCCGCTCCTGGCCTTCGCCGGCCTTGGCGTCGCGGTGGCCAACGCCCACCCGCAGGTGCTGGCCGCCGCGGACGAGGTTACGGCGTCCAATGACGAGGACGGGGTGGCGCGGGTGATCGAGCGGCTGTTGGGGGGCTGAGGGGCGGCCCCTTTGGTCATGTCGAGATCAGCTTGAACTGCAACAACCACCGCTCATCCCGGCGAATGCCGGGATGAGCGGATATCGGGTCTGTTTGACTCAGTCCCGCGCGTTCTCCAGCACCGCCATTTCGGCGACGATGGCGGCGCGCTGGGTGTCGAGCTCGACCAGCTTTTCCTGCAGGCGGTCCAGGGCCAGTTCGACCTGCTTGTGGCCGTGGTCGGCGGGGTCGTAGGCGTCCAGGATGTCTTCCAGGTCCTCCAGGCTCAGCCCCGCCTTGCGGCCGCGGGCGATCACCGACAGGCGCTGGAAGTCGCGGCGGGTGTAGACCCGGCCCGACCACGAACGGCCAGGCTTCACCAGGCCCTTCTCCTCGTAGAAGCGGATCGCCCGGGCGGTCAGGCCCAGAAGCTTGGACAGCTGGTTGATGGAATATTCGAAGGAACGGATGGCGCCCTTGGGCTCCACGTGGGACGGGGCGTAATCGATCGACATGATTGAAAAGTCTCCGGTTCTAAAGGGGAATATTGTCGTGTTTTTTCCACGGGTTGGTCAGCACCTTGCCGTGGAGCGACTTCAGCGCGCGGACCAGGCGCCGGCGCGTCGAATGGGGCATGATCACGTCGTCGATATAGCCTAGCGAGGCGGCGACGAACGGGTTGGCGAAGCGGTCCTTGTACTCCGCCTCGCGCTGGGCCAGGGCGCGCGGGTCGCCCGCCTCGGCGCGGAAGATGATCTCCACCGCTCCCTTGGCCCCCATCACCGCGATCTCGGCGGTGGGCCAGGCGTAGTTGACGTCGCCGCGGATGTGCTTGGAGCTCATCACGTCATAGGCGCCGCCATAGGCCTTGCGGGTGATCAGGGTCAGCTTGGGCACCGTGGCCTCGGCATAGGCGAACAAGAGCTTGGCCCCGTGCTTGATCAGGGCGCCCTGCTCCTGGCGCGTGCCCGGCATGAAGCCCGGCACGTCGACGAAGGTGACCAGGGGAATGTTGAAGGCGTCGCAGAAGCGCACGAAGCGGGCGCCCTTGCGCGCCGCGTCGATGTCCAGCACCCCGGCCAGCACCTGGGGCTGGTTGGCCACCACGCCGACCGTCTCACCGTCCAGGCGAGCAAAGCCGGTGATGATGTTCTTGGCGAACTCCGGGCTGATCTCGAAGAAGTCGGCCTCGTCGACGACTTTGAGGATCAGCTCCTTCATGTCGTAGGGCTTGTTCGGGTTCTCCGGCACCAGGCTGTCGAGCGAGGCCTCCTCGCGATACTTCTCATCGAAGCTCTCGCGGACCGGCGGCTTTTCGCGGTTGGACAGGGGCAGGAAGTCGACCAGGCGGCGGACCTGGGTCATGGCCTCCAGATCGTTCTCGAAGGCGCCGTCGGCCACGCCGGACTTGATCGCGTGGACGCGATAGCCGCCCAGCTCCTCGTGGCTGACTTCCTCGTTGGTGACCGTTTTGACCACGTCGGGCCCGGTCACGTACATGTAGCTGGTGTCCTTCACCATGAAGATGAAGTCGGTGATCGCCGGCGAATAGACGTCGCCGCCGGCACAGGGGCCCATGATCACGCTGATCTGCGGGATCACGCCCGAGGCCAGGGTGTTTTCCAGGAAGATGTCGGCGTATCCGGCCAGGCTCTCGACGCCTTCCTGGATGCGGGCGCCGCCGGCGTCGAACAGGCCGATGATCGGCGCGCCGGCCTTCATCGCCTGGCGCTGGACCTTCAGGATCTTGGCCGCGTGGGCGCCCGACAGCGAGCCGCCGAACACGGTGAAGTCCTTGGAGAAGACATAGACCATGCGACCGTTGATGGTGCCCCAGCCGGTCACCACCCCGTCGCCGGGGATCTTGGTCTCGGCCATGCCGAACTCGGTGGCGCGGTGTTCGACGAACATGTCGAATTCTTCGAAGCTGCCTTCGTCGAGCAGCAGCGCGATGCGCTCGCGGGCGGTCAGCTTGCCCTTCTTGTGCTGGGCGGCGATGCGGCGCTCGCCGCCGCCCAGTCGGGCCTGCGCTCTGCGGCGGTCCAGTTCTTCCAGGATGTGCTGCACGGGGCCTCGTCGAAATTGCAAAGCTACGCAGGTTTCACTACCCCTGCGGACGTAGCGGCAAGTGTTCTGGCCTTTTCGCAAAAAACTCAATTGCGGCGCGCCGAAAAAGCGGCTTTCCTGTGAAGCGAGCGTTTCACAAACGGCGCTTTTTGCAAAATAGCGAAAATGGCGACCAAACTTTTTGTCGGCCCCAAGGTGCGGCACCTGCGCGAGGCGCGCGGCTGGACGCTGGAGGCCTGCGCCGCCCAGCTGGGCCTTTCGATCAGCTACCTGTCGCAGATCGAGACCAACCAGCGGCCGGTCACGGCGCGGGTCCTGATTTCACTGATCAGGGTGTTCGAGGTCGACGCCTCGACCTTCGACGCCGAGGACGACGAGCGGCTGATCGCCGACCTGCGCGAAGCCAGCGCCGAGCAGGCCCAGGGCGACCCGCCCTCCCTGGCCGAGATCAAGCAGGTGGTGGCCAGCGCCCCCGGCTTCGCCCACCAGTACCTGCGCCTGCACCGCGCCTATCGCCGCCTGGACGAGCGGCTGAAGACCACCGAGGAGGCGGTGGCCCTGGACGAGGCGACGGCCGCCAGCGCGGCCCTGCCCTACGAGGAGGTTCGCGACTACTTCCACTACCGCAACAACTACATCCACAGCCTGGACCTGGCGGCCGAGGCCCTGGCCGAGCAGCTGGGCCTGGGCGCGGGCGCGGCGCCCATGCCGGCGCTGGAAGCCTATCTGCGCGAAGCCTGCGACATCCGCCCGGTGACGGTCCAGAGCGGCGCGGGCGTGCTGCGCCGGTTCGAGCCGGACAGCCGGGTGCTGACCCTGGACGCGACCCAGCCCTCCTCCACCCGGGTGTTCCAGCTGGCCTACCAGATCGCCAGCCACGACCTGAAGGACCTGATCGAGGCCGAGCTGGCCCAGGCGGGTTTCCGCACCCAGGGCGCGTTCGATGTCTGCCGTATCGGCCTCGGCAACTATGCCGCCGGGGCCCTGGTCCTGCCCTATATGCGCTTCCGCCAGGCCGCCGCGGACCTCAGCCACGACGTCGAGCGGCTGCAGGCGGTGTTCCACACCAGTTTCGAGCAGGTCTGCCACCGGCTCTCGACCCTGCAGCGGCCGAGCCACCGGGGCCTGCCGTTCTACTTCGTGCGGGTGGACCTGGCCGGCAACATCACCAAGCGCCATTCGGCGACGCGCCTGCAGTTCGCCCGCTTCGGCGGCGGCTGCCCCTTGTGGAACGTGCACGAGGCCTTCGGCCAGCCGGGCCGCATCCTGGTGCAGTTGGCCGAGATGCCGGACGGCGCGCGATACCTGTGCATGGCCCGGGGGATCATCAAGCGCTCCGGCTCCTACATCCAGCCCGAGCGGCGCTATGCCGTGGGCCTGGGCTGCGACGTGGGCCACGCCAGCCAAGTGGTCTATTCCCGCGGCCTGGACCTGAATGGCCCGGCGGCCCAGATCGGGGTCTCGTGCCGCATCTGCGAGCGCGACAACTGCCCCCAGCGGGCCTTCCCACCGATCGACCGGCCGCTGAGGGTGCCGGCCAACGAGCGCGCCATCGTGCCCTATGTGCTGGAAGATGCGCGCCGGAACGGTTGACCAGCGTCGCCGTGGCGAAATGACGCGAAGCCTGACCCCGGCGAATCGGCGTCAAGACATGGGGAGCGGATTAGTTGTGGACGGACGCTCGCGGCGCCTGTCGCGGCGCACCGCCAAGGTTCAGTCTGACGCGCGTTCCTTGCGTTTTCTTCCACCTCGCGGCCCGTCCCTGACGCGCCGCCCAACGAAGCCGGGAGGACCATCGGGATGGCCATCATCGTGATCGAGAACACCCTGGACAGCCCGCAGAGCATCGTGATCAGCGAGGATGTCGACGGGGAGGTGCTGCGGCGCGACCTGAAGCCCGGCGAGAACGCCCGCATCTCGATCGACGCCGTGAAGGCCATCACCATCGGCGCCGGCGACGGCAAGGCGGCGCCGGCGGACGAGGTCATTCCATTCTTCAGGTCGCGGTATCACGGCTAGGACGGATTGGGATCTACCTGGATCCCAATCCCAAACCCGCTCGTCTGGGCGAATGCCGGGACCCAGATCATAAAGCTCCGAGCGGGAGATATTTGCTCATCATCACAGCCCAAAAGCCTGCGCCATAGGATCTGGGTCCCGGCATTCGCCGGGATGAGCGGTTGAAAATTCAGCGCAATCTGAATTCTGCTCCTACCCCGCGGGCACCTTCTCCTTCAGCTCCGCCAGCCACAGCTTCGCGTTCCCATCCGACGGCGCGCGCCAGTCGCCGCGCGGCGACAGGGCTCCGGCCGATGAGATCTTCGGCCCGTTGGGCACGGCCGAGCGCTTGAACTGGCTGGTGGCGAAGAAGCGGGTCAGGAACACCTCCATCCAGCGGCGGATCTCGGCCAGGGAATAGGCGCGCCGGGCGCTGTCCGGGGTGTTCTCGGGCCAGGCCCCCTTTTCCACATCGCCCCAGGCGCTCAGGGCCAGGAAGGCGATCTTCGACGGGCGGAAGCCGTAGCGGGCGACATAGTGCAGGGTGAAGTCCTGCAGGGCGTAGGGGCCGACCATGGCCTCGGTCGACTGGATCGCCCCGTCGGCATCCGCCGGCACCAGCTCCGGCGAGATCTCGGTGGCCAGGATGTCCAGCAGCAGCTTGGCCGTCGCCGCGTCCACGTCACCGGAATTGGCCACAAAGCGGATCAGGTGCTGGATCAAGGTCTTCGAGACCCCTGAATTGACGTTGTAGTGAGACATCTGGTCCCCGACGCCATAGGTGCACCAGCCCAGCGCCAGTTCCGACAGGTCGCCGGTGCCCAGCACGATCCCGCCATGGTGGTTGGCCAGGCGGAACAGGTAGTCGGTGCGAAGGCCCGCCTGCACGTTCTCGAAGGTGACGTCATATTGCTTCTGGCCGGCGGCGTAGGGGTGGCCGATGTCGGCCAGCATGCGCTCGGCCGCCGGGCGGATGTCGATCTCGCCGCCCGTGGCGCCGATGGCCTTGATCAGGGCCCAGGCGTTGGACTTGGTGCCCTCTGAGGTGGCGAAGCCCGGCAGGGTATAGGCCAGGATGTCGCTGCGCGGCCGGCCCAGCCGGTCCATGGCCCGGACGGCGACCAGCAGGGCCTGGGTCGAGTCGAGGCCGCCGGAGACGCCAATCACGATCTTCTTGGCGCCGGAGGCCTCCAGCCGCTTGGCCAGGCCCTGCACCTGGATGTTGTAGGCTTCGTAGCAGTCCTCCGCGAGGCGGCTCGGGTCCGAGGGCACGAAGGGGAAGCGCTCGATCGGCCGCTCCAGCGCCACCGCCTCCTCCGGCGCGTCGAGTTCGAACAGGGCGTAGGAAAAGGCCTCGACCCGCTCGGCCTCGCTGCGGGCGTTGTCGCCGAAGCTGCCCATGCGCATGCGCTCCTGGCGGATACGGCCCAGGTCGACATCGGCGAAGGCGATCGAGCCCGAAACGAAGCGCGGCGTTTCGTTAAGCACCCGACCGCACTCGTACACCCCCGCCTGGCCGTCCCAGGCTAGGTCGGTGGTCGATTCGCCCGGTCCCGCGGCGGTGTAGACATAGGCCGCCTGGGCGCGGGCCGACTGGCTGGCGCAGAGCAGCTTGCGGGTCTCGGCCTTGCCGATGGCGATGTTGCTGGCCGAGAGATTGACCAGCACCTCGGCCCCGGCAAGGGCCGCATGACTGGAGGGCGGGATCGGGACCCAGACGTCCTCGCAGATCTCGACGTGAAAGGTGAAGGCGACCTCGCCCACCGAGCGGAACAGCAGATCGACTCCGAACGGCGCCTCCTGGCCGGCGACGGCGATGGTGCGCCCCTGCACGCCGACGCCCGGTGTGAAGTGACGCCGCTCGTAGAATTCGCGATAGTTGGGCAGATAGGTCTTGGGGACCACGCCCAGGACTTCACCGCGGTGAATGGCGACGGCGGTGTTGTAAAGCCGCCCGTCCAGCCCGAGCGGCGCCCCGACCACGATCACCGGATAGAGGTCGCGCGAGGCTTCGACCAGGTCCACCAAGGCCCGATCCACCGCCTCCAGCAGGGCGTCCTGCAGCAGGAGGTCGTCGATGGCGTAGGCGGAGATGCCGAGTTCGGGGAAGGCGATCAGCCCGGCCTTTTTGGCGTCGGCCTCTCGCGCCAGCTTCAGCGTCTCGGCGAGATTGAACGCCGGATCGGCAACCGCAACGCGCGGGGTCGCCGCCGCCACCCGCAGGAAATCGTGGCTGTAGAGGGAGTGGAAATCGTAGGGCACGAGGCTCGGGACCCCCTTTTGCTCAATTCGAGCCTAACATAGGCCCGACCGGCGAAGATTGCACGCCCGCCCTATCGCAGCCGTAAAATCACCGACTGGCTGGCCGTGGCCATCAGCACCCCGCTCTCGGAAAACAGGTGCATCGAGCCGTGGCCGAAGCCGCCATGGACCGCGTGGATCTGGATCTCGCACAGCACCCATTCGGTCGGGACCACCTGCAAGAGGCGGATGGTGTTGTCCAGGCTGTTGCCGCCGCCGCCCCGGCCCAGCGCATTGGCGAAGCCCGACGGCACGAAGTCGGCCATCACCCCCAGCATGCCGCGGGTGACCGGAATGCCGCCCTTGGGCCGGATCCACAGCACCAGCCGCCCGTCCTCGCTCAGCTCGTCCTCGGGAGACAGGCCATAGCGGCCCTTGGCCACCCTGACCTCGATGCGGCTGTGCAGGTTCTCGCCCTGCCCCCGCCAGTGCGGGGTCTCCGGGCACTCGGCCGGCGGCGGCGCCTCGGGCGCGCGGGCCCAGGCGTGAGACAGCTCCATTGGCCGGGTCCCCAGCGCCGCGTTGACGGTGAAGATCTCCTTGTCGCCCACATGGCCGATCACCCGGGCCTGACTGATGTTGTTGCCCTTGGCCGGGACCCAGACGTCCAAGTCGACCACGGTACCCGGCCGGGCATAGGACAGGTACTGAGCCGTGGCCCACACCACCGGCCGCTCGCAGGTGCGCTCCATGGCCTCGATGGCCGCGGCCATGCCCACTCCGCCGAACATGAACTGATTGTCCGGCGGCCCGACGCAGACCTCGGGCGTCAGGGGCATGAACCAGCGGTGCGGGTTGTGGGTCGAACGGAGGTCGAAGAAGAGGTCGGACATCGAGAAACTCTGAACTGCGCTGAAAGGTCTAGGCGGGCCGCATCATCTTGAACATGGCGCCGGGGGTGATCTCGGCATAGGCGTCCAGGCCGCCGGCGCGCAGGATCGGGTGCGCGGCGGCGGTGTCGTAGGCGCCGTCCACGATCAGCGTCTTGTCGATGTGCACGCCGACCACCTCGCCCAGCACCAGCCAGGTCTTGAGCTGGCGGCCGTCGGCGGCCTGCAGCTGGACGATCTGCGAGACCTTGCACTCGAACGAGACAGGCGCCTCGGCCACCCGCGGGGCGGAGACCAGGCGTGCGGGCGCCGGCGTCAGGCCCGAGAGCTCGAACTCGTCGACCTCGTGCGCCACGCTGGCGCTGGAGGCGTTCATCTGCTCCGCCAGGGCCTTTGTGGCCAGATTCCAGCAGAACTCGCCAGTGGCTTCGGCGTTGGCCAGGCTGTCCTTGCGCCCGATCGAGGTGAAGCCGATCAGCGGCGGGCGGTAATTGTAGGCGTTGAAGAAGCTGTAGGGGGCCAGGTTCAGCCGCCCCTCGGCGTCGCGCGACGAGATCCAGCCGATCGGCCGGGGGCCGACGATCGAATTGAACGGATCGTGCGCCAGGCCATGGCCCTGGGCGGGCTCGTAGAAGTGCATGTCCATTCGCCTACCCCCGCTCGGCGCAATAGGCCTTCAGTCGCTCCATCGCCTCGGTGACCGCCCCGGTGCTGGTGCAGTACGAGATGCGGATGGTTCGGTGGCCGCGCTCGACATCGAAGTCGACGCCGGGGGTGATGGCGACGCCCGTGGCCTGCAGAAGGTCGGCGCAGAACTTGACGCTGTCGTCCGTAAGATGGCTGACGTCAGCATAGACGTAGAAGGCGCCGTCCGGCGGGGCGTACTGGTTGATCCCCAGCGACGGCAGGGCGGCCATGACGATGTCGTGGTTGGCGCGATAGCGGCGCACGTGGCCGTCCAGCTCTTCCGTGGCGTCGAAGGCGGCGCTGGCGGCGAGCTGGGAGATCGTCGGCGGCGAGATGAAGAAGTTCTGCGCCAGCTTCTCCACCGAGCGGAGCAGCGTGGGCGGGGTGATCATCCAGCCGATCCGCCAGCCGGTCATGGAGAAGTACTTGGAGAAGCTGTTGAGGACGATGGCCTCCTCGTCCAGGGCCGCGGCGGTGACCACCGGGATGTCGTACTGGATGCCTTGGTAGATCTCGTCCGAGATCAGGGTCATGCGCGCAGCGCGGCAATAGCCGGACAGCGCCCGCATGTCCGGCTCGCTGATGATCGAGCCGGTGGGGTTCGAGGGGCTGGCCACGATCACCCCGTCGAAGGCGCCGTGAACGCGGGCGGCCTCCTCGATCAGCGCCGGGGTCAGCTGGTAGCGGGTCTCGGGCCCGCAGGGGACGGCGACCACCTCGACGTCGAGCGCGCCCAGGATGTTGCGGTAGCAGGGATAGCTGGGGGCGGCGATCGCCACCCGGCCCTTGCCGTCGAAGGCGGCCAGGAAGGCCAGCAGGAACCCGCCCGACGAGCCGGTGGTGGCGACGATGCGCTCGATCGGGATCTCGATCCCGTGGACGCGGCGATAGTGCTCGGCGATGCGGGCGCGCAAGCGATGGACGCCGGTGGCCAAGGTATAGCCCAGGATGTCTTCGTCCAGCGCCCGCCGAGCCGCGGCCAGGGCCGTCTGGGGCGCCGGGGTCGAGGGCTGGCCGACCTCAAGATGGAAGACCGGCCGCCCTGCCCGCTCCAGCTCCACCGCCGCCTTGGCCACCTCCATCACCACGAAGGGAGGGATTTCACCGCGGCGGGAGACGGGCATGGGGCGACCTGGGCTCTAGTTCGGGAGCCGCTGACATAGGACGGGTTGGAGCCGGGCGCAAAGCTGGAAAGGTCGCAGCAGCGGCGACCTCAGCCGAAGCCCGCCCGCCCGCTGGCGTCTCCCAGCTCCGAGCCGCCATCGACATTGAGGATGGTCCCGGTGATGTACTTGGCGCTGTCGGTGGAGAGGTAGAGCGCGGCCTCGGCGATATCGAGCTTGCTGCCATAGTCGCGCAGGGCGATGCGCGACTTGATGGCGTGTTCGGCCTCGGGCGTGGGGGCCAGGCGGCGCATGCCCTCGGTGTCGGCGATCGGGCCGGGTGAGATGGCGTTGACGCGCACGCCCTCCGGCCCCCACTCCATGGCCAGGCACTTGGTCAGCATGTTGATGCCCGCCTTGGCCGCGCAGACATGGGCCTGGTACATCGACGGCCGCACGGCCTGGCCGGCGGTGATCGAGATCAGCGAGGCGCCGGGGCGGTTCAGATGCTCGAAACTCGCCCTCAGCACGTTGAAGGTGCCGATCAGGTCGATGTCGACCACAGTCTTGAAGCCGTTGGCGCTCATGCCCAGGGCCGGGGCTACAAAGTTGCCGGCCGCGCCCGACAGCACCACGTCGATCTTGCCATAGCGCTCGACCGCCGCCTTCAGGGCCGCGTCCACCGCTGCATAGTCGCGCACGTCGGCGGCCTGGCCAAAGGCTTCACCGCCCTCGGCGGTGATGGTCTCGGCGGCGGCGGCGATCTTGTCGGCGCTGCGGCTGATCAGGGCCACCTTGGCCCCATGCCGGGCGAAATGCTGGGCGATGCCCAGGTTGATGCCGCTGGAGGCCCCGGCGACGAACGCCACCTTGCCTTTGAGTAGTCCATCCTTCAGGCCGCTCATGGCCGCCTCCTCCGCTGTTGTCTTTGCTGGGCGGGCACATTAGCGGCGCAATCGCGCTTGCACAGCGGGGCGCCGCTACGGCGGGGTCAGGCGGCCTGACGTTCCAGCCACCCCGCCAGCACCGCCAGCACCTCGTCAGTCGGTCGATAGCCGCGGGCCACCGCGCCATAGGTCCCGTCGGGATTGGGGCCGGCGATCAGGGTCGGAAAGCCGGTGACCCCGGCGCGCTGGGAGATGGCGTAGTCGGTCCAGGTCGCCTTCTGCAGCGCCTCGCTCCCCAGGCCGGCGAGGAATTCGGCGCGGTCCAGGCCCAGCTCGGCGGCGAGATCGGCCAGCGTCACGTTCGAGGTCACGTCCTGGTTCTCGGCGTAGAAGGCCCGCTGGACCCGGGCGAGATAGGCCAGCGCCAGTTCCGGCGCCGTCTGGCGCACCTGCACCACCGCCTGGGCCGCCGGGTCGGTGTCGTAGAGAAAGCCCGCCCGGTCGAAGAAGCCGTAGTCGAACGGCTGGCCGGTCAGCTCGGCGATATGCTCCCAGTGATGGCGCACCTCGGCCCTGGCCTTGTCGGTCATCGGCTGGTCGGTCCCTGGCCGAAGGCCGCCCATGACCAGCCGGATCGGCAGGTCGTCGCCGAACACCGCCGCCACCGCCCCGATCACCGGCGAAAAGCCCCAGCACCACGAGCACATGGGATCGGCGAAATAGATCAGGTGCGGGCGGCTGGCGTCCATGGCGAGGTCTCGGGTCGGCGGGCGGACCCAGCATCGGCCGCTCAGGCCCGCCGCGCAAGCGCAGCCTCTATTGCGTCAGGTGGTCAGTGGCCACGGCCGCGTTGAACATGGCGTTCATGGCGGTGGTGATGTCGGCCGGCGAATTGGCCGTCCAGTAGAAGCCCGGCGAGGCGCAGGACTGCAGGGGCGCGGGGATGTTGGCGATGTTGTTGTTGGCGTAGTCGTCCTCGTCGCCCGCGAAGCTGGGATTGGGGTTCTGGATCGGCTGATAGGGGATGTAGAGCACGGCGATTCGGATGCCGATGGTCTTCAGGGCCGTGCAGAGCGTCGGGTCCAGGGTCGTGGCGTGGTTGCTGCCGTTCCAGCTGCCCGACCAGTAGTACTGGCTGTCCTGCGAGCCGTCGGTGACGAAGAACACCCAGGGCTGGCGGCTGCTCGCCGAGGCGCCCGTGCCGATGCCGTTCTTCTGGATCGCGGTGGAGACCGCCGGCAGGGCGTTCTCGAAATGAGTGCCGCCCGAGCCCAGGCTGGCGTTGGCGCCGGTGTCCAGCAACGTCGCCAGGTTGGCGGCGGCGTAGTTGACCGTGGTCGGGTCGGTGATCGAGCCAGAGATGTTATAGGTCACCGGGTAGTAGGCATACATGTAACGGATGAAGGGATAGAGCCCGATCCGGAACTGCTGGGCGTACTTCTGGGTCTGGTTGGCGGTCTGGATCAGCGCGTTGACCGCATAGCCCACCGCGTCCAGGCGCAGCTGAATGCAGGTGCTGGTTCCGGGCGTCGGGCAGGACGTGACCTGGGGGTTGTGCGAATTGCCGCCATTCCGCGACAACGTATAGCCCTGGTAGCCTGAGAAATGGCAGGCCAGGGTGCAGCCGCCGGGATAGAGCGACTTGTTGTCCGGATTGACCGCCGCCAGCCGCGTCTCCTCGCTGTTGGTCGAGGGCAGGCCCATCGAGCCGGACACGTCCAGAAGCAGATAGAAGTCGAGATAGGGCGGCATGCCGTTCTGCGACGACGAAGCCGCCGAGATCGGCAGGGTGGTGAAGCCGAACAGGCCCAGGAAAGTGGTCGGATAGGTCGCCGTCGCCGTGACCGTGGCGTTGATATAGCCCTTGGACTTGACCACGCTGACGTTCAGCTGGGTGTTGGTCACCGTCTTCATGTTGGCGGCGTTGCTGTTGAAGATGGTGGTGGCGTTGGTGACCCCGACCGGGATCAGCCCATCGCTGGTCATGTTCTGGCCGGCGATGAAGGCGGCCGAATTGGTCGCCACGGCCCCGACGCTGGCCGCGTCCACCGCATCCTGCAACTGGCCCTGGGCGGTCAGACGGCCGGAATAGTCGATCGCCCCACCCACGCAGGCCATGATCACGGGCAGAGCCAGGACAAAGATCATCGCCGTGGCGCCTTTGCGGTCGCGCCAGAAGCAGCCGAACAGATCTTGGAAACGCAGGTGGTTCATGGCGCCGGTCTCTCGCGCGGAAAATCCGGTGGCCGTGCTTAAGATTCGCCCTAAGCTCAGGCTTAGCGCTCCAGAAACTATGCGAAGCAGAGAGCGCGAACGGGAGGGCTAATGACGACCGAGCTGAAGATCCTGGCCTGGACCCTGGTCCTGGCCTTTGTGCAGATCCTGCTGTTCGACGTGGCGAGGACCCGCCAATACGGGCTGAAGTGGAACACCGGCCCCAGGGACGAGACCATGCCGCCGCTGTCGGCGGTCGCCGAACGCCTGAGGCGGGCGCAGGACAATCTCTACGAGACCCTGCCGTTGTTCATCGCTGCGGTTCTGATCAGCAATCTCGCCCATCGCGACAACGCCATGACCGCGCTGGGCGCGCAGATCTATTTCTGGGGCCGCGTCGCCTATGTCCCGCTCTACGCCTTCGGGGTGCGCCAGATCCGTTCGCTGGTCTGGCTGGTCAGCACCGGGGGCCTGATCCTTCTGGCGTCGCAAATCCTGGTGTGAGGCCAGGCGAAGCCTTAAATCTTCGGCTATAGGACAAACTCGCCGGCGCCCGCTGACGCGCCGGCGAGTCCATTGCGGGAGCAGTCCATGGCCGGCGTCGTGTCCACCCTAGGTCCCATCTCGAAGACCTGGACCTTCTTCGAGGACGACTGGCACGAGGGCAACGTCGCCATCATGGGGGTGCGCACCAACGCTTCGTGGCTGGCCTCGTCGGTGTTCGACGGCGCCCGCGCCTTCGAAGGCGTGACGCCGGACCTGGACCAGCATTGCGCCCGGGTCAACACCTCGGCCGAGCGGTTCCATCTGAAGCCTGTGGTCCCGACCGAGACCTGGGTCGGCCTGGCGCGAGAGGGGCTGAAGAAGTTCGCTGCGGACGCCGAACTCTATATCCGCCCGATGTACTGGGCCGAGGCGGGCCTGGGCGGCGGGGTGAAGTTCGACCCGGAGAGCACGCGCTGGTGCCTCTCGATCTACGAGGCGCCCATGCCCAAGACCCGCGGCAGCGCCTTGACCCTCTCGCCCTATCGCCGGCCGAGCATCGAGATCGCCCCGGTCGACGCCAAGGCCAGCTGCCTCTATCCCAACAACGCCCGGGCCCTGTTCGAGGCCAACGCCCGCGGTTTCGACAACTGCGTGCTGCTGGACATGCTGGGCAATGTCGCCGAGCTGGCCAACGCCAACATCTTCATGGTCAAGGACGGGGTCGTATTCACCCCCGCGCCCAACGGGGTGTTCCTGGACGGCATCACCCGCCGCCGGGTGATCGGCCTTCTGCGCGGCGACGGGATCGAGGTGGTGGAAAAGACCCTGACCTGGAAGGAGTTCCTGGACGCGGACGAGATCTTTTCCTCCGGCAACTACGGCAAGGTCACGGCCATGATCCGCATCGAGGATCGCGAGCTGCAGCCTGGCCCCATCCGCCAGCGCGCGCGGGACCTCTATTGGGCCTTCGCCCACGGGTGAAGTTTTATGGCCCGAAAACCACCGCCTCGGTGAAGGCCAGGTCGTTCAGGCGGGGGCCGGCGGGTCCCTTGAAGTACTTCGGGGCCTTGCCCGGGAAGTAGCGACCGACGAGGCCAGCGACCGGCCCGTTCGAGTCGCAGAGGGTCAGGAAGCAGCCGAGCCGGGCCAGGCGTCGGCCAAGGGCGCCGGCGCAGCGGACGAAATCGGCGGTGTCACGGCAATAGGCGAGCTGGGCCACCCCGACTGGGGAATATCGGATCTCGCGGCGCAGGAAGACGAACGGCGACCACGAACGGCCGTCCGAGACCGCCAGGCTGATGCACCCGTGCGCGGCATGGCTGCGCAACAGCTCGAACGCCTCCGCGTCGGGATAGGCGCCCTGGCGGCTGTAGGGGCCGATCTCGTGCACGGTGAGGCCCCTGCCGCCGGCGGACAGCACCGGCGCGGCGAGGAATTGGCCTCTGCTCAAGGGCCTGAACCCCAGGACGTTCAGCACCGGCAGGGTGTGCGGCATGGGCGATGTGTTGAGATAGGTCGCCCCCTTGTGCTTCAGGGCCATGGCCACCATCAGCGTGGCGTGAGAGCGGAACGCGGGCTGCACGTACCAGCTCGAGACATTGATCCTCGGCGCCGCTTCCGCGGGCGCACCCGAACCGGTGAACAGGGTAAGTAGAACACCGACTGGCGCGCCGCCGCTCTCCAGCATATAGCCGAACCGGGGGAAGCTTTCCGGAGCCGTCCTTTTCGCCATGCGGTGAAAGCCGCTGGCCCAGTAGCTGCGAGGGCGATCCGGAAACCCCTCGGTCAACAAGTCGGTGATACGGTCCAGGTCTGCGTCCTGGATCTGGCGGCAACGGACCATCGGGACGGCGGACGAAAGCATCGGAGTTCTACCATGAAGCAAACCAGCATCGCCGGCGGCCTGGGCCATGGCTCAGCAAGATTCATGCACGACGGCGGCGCGGGCTCCGGCGCAGGCGCGGCCTCGAAGGTCCGCGAGGCGATCGTGACCCAGTTCAAGCAGGTGGCGGCGGCGCAGGAAAAGCTCCTGCGCCCACTGACGGACGACCTGATCCTGCTGGAATCCGGCCTCGACTCCCTGTGCTTCGCCATCATCGTCGCCGAACTGGAGGACGACCTGGGCCTCGACCCGTTCTCAAGCGCCGAAGAAGTCTATTTTCCGGTCACTTTTGGCGATTTCATCAAGTTCTACGAGAACGCGGCGGACTGAGCATGACCAGCCTGCGCGAGGGGCTTGCGGCCGCGCCCGGCAAGGCGGGCCTTAGCCTGCACGGGCGCGAGCGCTCGCTGGCGTTCGAGGATCTGGCGGCCAGGACGGGCCTCGGCGCCGCGCGCGCCGGCCTCGCCGGCCGCTCGGTGCTGATCCACACCAGGAGCCAGATCGGCGCCGCCCAGGCCATGGTCGAGCTCGACGGCCTGGCCCAGCGGATCGTGGTCTGCCCACCCGACCTGGCCGACGAGCACCTGCCTTCAGTGGTCGAGCATTCGGGCGCCGAGGCGATCGTCGTTGACGGCGAGCATGAGCCGCTGAAGGCCCTCGGCCTGCCCATCCACCGGCTGGCGGCGCCGGCCGAGCCTGCCGCGCCCCTGCCCTCGCCGACACGGCCGACCGAGTGGCTGCTGTTCACTTCCGGCACGACCGGGGCGCCGAAAATGGTCATCCACAAGCTGGACGGCCTGACCGGGGCGATCAAGCCGCGGCCTGCGGGCGCGCCGCCGGTGGTCTGGGGCACCTTCTACGACATCCGCCGCTATGGCGGCCTGCAGATCCTGCTGCGCGCCTTGACCGGCCCTTCGGCGATCGTGCTGTCGGACCCGGACGAGCCGACGCCGGCCTTCCTGGCGCGCCTGGGCGAGATCGGCGTCACCCACCAGACCGGCACCCCCTCGCACTGGCGCTGGGCGCTGATGAACCCGGAGCTGAAGCTGATCGATCCGGCCTATGTGCGCCTTTCCGGCGAGATCGCCGACCAGGCGGTTCTGGACGGCCTGGCCGCCTTCTTCCCCAAGGCCGCGGTCGGCCATGCCTACGCTTCCACCGAGGCCGGCGTGGGGTTCGAGGTCAATGACGGGCTGGAGGGCTTTCCCGCCGCCTATGTCGGCGCGCCGGGCGCCGAGGTGGAAATGCAGGTTGTGGACGGCGTGCTCTTGATCCGCTCGAAGCGGACCGCCAGCGGCTATGCCGGCATCGATCTGGCGCTGGTTCGCCCCGACGGTTTCGTCGACACCGGCGACATGGTCGAGTTGCGCGGCGACCGCTACTACTTCATGGGCCGGCGCGGCGGCATCATCAATGTCGGCGGGCTGAAGGTGAACCCCGAGGAGGTCGAGGCGGTGATCAATCGCCAGCCCGGCGTGCGCATGGCCCTGGTCAAGGCGCGCAAGAACCCGATCACCGGCTCTGTTGTGGCGGCCGAGGTGGTGCGCTCGGGCGAACTGGCAGAAATCCCCGACCCTGACCTCAAGGCCCAGATCCTGGAGGGCTGCCGCGAGGCCCTGCCGGCCTACAAGGTCCCGGTGAACCTGAAGTTCGTGCCCAGCCTGCCGGTCACGGCCGGCGGCAAGCTGGACCGCAATCGTGCGTAGCGCCATCGTCACCGGCGCCAGCCGCGGGGTGGGATTGGCCGTGGCGCAGCGCCTGGCCGGGGCCGGCTACCGCGTGGTGGCCATCGCCCGGCGCGAGAGCGAGCCCCTGGCCGTCGCCATGGCCGAAGCGAAGGCGACGGCCGGCGCAGGCGAGATCGTCTTCCGCCCCTTCGACCTCTCGGACATCGAAGGCCTCGGCGAGTTCGTGCGGGGCCTAAGGGCCGAGTTCGGCGCGCCCTGGGCCCTGGTCAACAATGCGGGCCTGGGCACCGACGGGCTGCTGGCCAACATGCACCTGACCCAGATCGAGGCCCTGATCCGCCTGAACACCCTCTCGCCGATCGCCCTGACCAAGTTCGTAGTGCGGGCGATGATGGCCAAGGGCGAGGGCCGCATCGTCAATATGAGCTCGATCATCGGCTCGACCGGCTACAGCGGCCTGTCGGTCTATGGCGCCACCAAGGCCTCGCTGATCGGCTTCACCAAGTCGCTGTCGCGCGAGGTCGGGCGCCTCGGGATCACCGTCAACGCCATCGCCCCCGGCTTCATGCTCACCGAAATGACCGAGGGTCTGGACGCCGAAGGCCGCGACCAGGTCATGAGGCGCAGCGCCCTGCGCCGCCTGGCCGAAGTCGAGGACGTGGCGGCCATGGTGGAGTACCTGCTTGGCGAAGGCGGGCGCAACATCACCGGCGCGGTGATGACGGTGGATGCGGGGAATACGGCCTGAATTTCAGCCGAGGAGATGGGGAGCAAGCACCCCCATCTCCCTAGAACGCGGCTTCGGCCACGTGCCAGAGGACGCCCGACGGGTCGACGATGTAGCCTACGCGCAGGCCCCAGGGCTGCATGGCCGGCGCCCGGGCTGGCCGGGTCCCAAAGTCGGCGGCGAGCTTGTCGGGGTCCGTGTCGCGCCACCAAGCGTCGAGGTCGCGGACCATCAGCTGCATCATGAAATTGCCAGCCCATTCCTCGACGTAGTAGTTCTGCAGGATGAAGCCGAAGCCGCCGAGTTTCATGGCGGCGATCTCGGCGTTCTCCAGGCTGATCCTGAAGCCAAGCGCCTGGTAGAACCGTTTGGAGACCTCGAAGTCCTTCGCTGGCACGAAGGGCCTGACCGCCAGAACCTGCTCCACGACCCTATCCCCTCAGCGCCTGCTCCAGGTCCGCGATCAGGTCGTCGCCGTCCTCGATGCCGACCGAAAGGCGCACCAGGCTGTCGGTGATGCCGAGGCGGGCCCGCGTCTCAGGCGGGACCGAGGCGTGGGTCATGGTGGCGGGGTGGCCGATCAGGCTTTCGACGCCGCCGAGGCTCTCAGCGAGGGTGAAGAGCTGGGTGCGCTCCAGCATTCGCCGGGTCCCGGCCATGTCGCGGTTCAGGACCAGGGTGACGATGCCGCCGAAGCCGCCGGTCATCTGCCGTTTGGCGAGGTCGTGTTGCGGATGGTCCTCCAGGCCCGGATAGATCACCTTGCCGGTCTCGGGGTGGTTTCTCAGCCAACGCGCGATCTTCAGCGCATTGTCGCAATGCCGCTCCATGCGCACAGCCAGGGTCTTGACCCCCCGCAGGGCTAGGAAACTGTCGAACGGGCCGGAAATGCCGCCGACCGCGTTCTGCAGGAACTTGAGCTGCTCGATCAGGTCGGCATTGTCGCCCACCACCGCTACGCCGCCGACCATGTCCGAGTGGCCGTTCAGGTACTTGGTGGTCGAATGCACTACGATATCGACGCCGTGCTCCAGCGGGCGCTGGATGTAGGGGCTGGCGAAGGTGTTGTCGGCGACGGTGATCGCCCCGTGCTTCCTGGCGATGGCCGCGACGGCGGCGAGGTCGGTCAGCTTCAGCGTCGGATTGGTCGGGGTCTCGATCCAGACCATTCTGGTCTTCGGCGTCAGGGCGCGCTCGAGCGCGGCGGGGTCGGTCAGGTCGACAAAGCTGAAGCTCAGGCCCGCGGAACGTTTCTTGACCTTGTCGAACAGGCGGAACGAGCCGCCATAGAGATCGTCCGAGGCGATCACGTGGTCGCCGCTGTCCAGGAGGTCGCAGACCGTCGACGCCGCCGCCAGGCCCGAGGCGAAGGCGAACCCCTGGGCCCCGCTCTCCAGGTCGGCGACACAGCGCTCGAAGGCGAAGCGGGTCGGGTTCTGGCTGCGGCTGTATTCGAAACCCTTGTGAACCCCGGGGCTCGACTGGGCATAGGTCGAGGTGGCGTAGATCGGCGTCATCACCGCGCCGGTGGTGGGGTCCGGCTCCTGGCCCGCATGGATGGTGCGGGTCGAGAAGGCGAGACGGTTCTTGCCGGCGTCGGTCATGCGGGGGTTTTCTCGTTCAATTCACAGCGAGGTCGGGCCATCAGGCATTGAGCCTGAGGTAGTTGATCAGGTCCACCCTGGTGATCACGCCCATAAAGGCCTCTCCCTCCAGGACCACGGCGACCTCGTCGCGGTCGAACACGCGCAGCAGGGTGTCGACCGGTTGGCTGGCCTGAAGGGTCTTGACGTTGCTGGTCATGGCCTGGCGCACCGGACGGCGGAAGCGCTCGGCGCGACCGTCGTCGCCGCCCTCGACCGCGGCCAGGATGTCGCTTTCGTCGAGTATGCCCACCAGCCGACCGCCCTCGACCACAGGCAACTGGCTGATGTCAGCGTTGCGCATGCGGTTGTAGGCGGTGAGCAGGCTGTCGTCCGGCCCGATGGTGATCACCCCGCCCTCGGAATAGCGCTTGGCGATCAGGTCGCGCAGGTCGCCGTGCATCTCGCGCTCGTCGAAGCCCTGGGCGGCGACCCAGAAGTCGTTGAACACCTTGGTCAGGTATTTGCCGCCGGTGTCGCAGGCGAGCGTCACCACCCGCTTGGGCGTGGTCTGCTCGCGGCAATAGCGCAGGGCCGCAGCCAGCAGCGTCCCGGAGGACGAGCCGGCCAGAACCCCTTCGCGCTTCAGCAGCAAACGGCAGGTCTCGACGCTCTCCTTGTCGGTGATCGAGTAGGCCTTCCTGATCAGGTCCATCTGGGCGTTGACGGGGATGAAGTCCTCGCCGATGCCCTCGACAGTCCACGAGCCCGCCTCCCCGATCTTTCCCGTGGCCACATAGTCGGCCAGGATCGAGCCTGCCGGGTCGGCCAGCACCATCTCGGTCTTGGGAGACATGCGCTTCATGAAGCGGCCGATGCCGGTCATGGTGCCGCCCGAGCCGACGCCCACCACCACCGCGTCCACGTCGCCCTCCATCTGGGCGAAAATCTCCGGCGCTGTGCTGGTCTCGTGCGCCAGCGGGTTGGCCGGGTTCTCGAACTGGTTGACATAGAAGGCGCCGGTCTCGTCGGCGATCGTCTGGGCCATGTCCTGATAGTATTCGGGATGGCCCTTGCCGACGTCCGAGCGGGTCAGGCGCACGTCCACGCCCATGGCGCGCAGATGCAGGATCTTTTCTCGCGCCATCTT
Source organism: Phenylobacterium montanum (assembly GCF_018135625.1). Classification (NCBI taxonomy): domain Bacteria; kingdom Pseudomonadati; phylum Pseudomonadota; class Alphaproteobacteria; order Caulobacterales; family Caulobacteraceae; genus Poindextera; species Poindextera montana. The sequence goes on along the minus strand of NZ_CP073078.1, from coordinate 5,439,212 downwards.
GTCCGGCACCACCAGGATCAGCTTGTAGCCCTTCAGCGTGGCCACCTGGGCCAAGCCCAGGCCGGTATTGCCGGCGGTGGCTTCGATCAGGGTTCCACCGGGCTTCAGAAGCCCATCGCGCTCGGCCGCGGTGACCATGGACATGGCCATGCGGTCCTTGATGGAGCCGCCGGGGTTCTGGTTCTCCAGCTTGAGGAAAAGGCGGCAAGGCCCGGTGTCCAGCCGGGTCAGTTCAACCAGGGGGGTGTGGCCGATCAGGTCCAGGGCGGTCTTCACCACCGGTGGGGCGACGGCTTCAGGCTGGGACATGGGTCCGTTCTCCCTGGCTTTCGAGCCCGCCGGCGACGGGCCGGGCGGCGCGCCTCATGCTTGCGCCATTCAGCGCCGTTTCAGCACGGTCTTACGACGATTCAACGCACATGGGACCGATTATTGCGCCGAAAGGAAGCTTTGCAGAGCGGAATCGAAGGCCGCCGGGTCCTGCAGCATAGCGAAATGCGACAGGCCGGGCAGGATCGCCAGCTTGGCCCCCGGGATGCTGCGGGCCAGATATTCGGTGTGCTCGCGCTTGATCGCTTCGTCGTGGTCGCCGTCGGCGATGACCACGGGAACTGTGATCTTGCCGAGGTCGGCGGCGCTGTAGTTGGGCTCGGTGTCCCACATCTTCTCGATCGCCTTTTCGAACTCGGCGTAGTGACCGGGGGTGGGCGAGATGGCGTCGTACTCGGCCGCGCCGCGCTTGGCGAAGCCGCCAAAGGTAGGGGTCGACAGCATGTCCGGCTTGACGCCTGAGGGGTCCATGTTGGCGGCGAAGGCGAACACCCGGGTCAGGCGCTCGGGGTATTTCATGGCCATGACCAGGCCGATGATGGCCCCGTCGCTCCAGCCGACCACGGGCGCCTTCTGAATCTTCAGCGTGTCCATCACCGCCGCCACGTCCGAGGCCATCAGCTCATAGGTGTAAGGGCGCTCGTCCCGGGTCGAGCGGCCGTGCCCGCGGCTGTCGATCACGATCACGGTGTGATCCTTGGCGAGGAACCGGACCTGGTTGCCCCAATAGGCGCTGTTGGCCAGGCCCCCGTGCAGCAGGATCACCGGCGGGCCGGCGCCGAAGCGCTCGTACCAGATCACCGCCCCGTTCTCGGCCAGATGCCCCTGGACCCCGTCGGCCGGCAGGGTCGGCATCGGCGGCAGGGTGTTCCAGAGCTCGGCCGCAGCGGCCGACCACGCGATCGCCAGGGCAGCGAGGCCCGCCAGAAACCCCATCGCCCAAACCCGCATGCTACCGCTCCACCACCTGGTTGATCTGCGCCTTGGCCACCGAGGCCTTGACCACCGGGATATCCTGATCCGCCAGCGGCTGCATCCAGGCTTTGCGGTTCAGCGCCGCCTGGATGTAGGGCGCCAGGTCCTCGGCCTTCTTCGCCTCGCGCGCGGCGACCTGGGCCTTGAACCGCGGCATGACCTCGGCGGCGAACAACTCCAGCGATTCGCAGATGTGGTCGTGCCGGTTGCGGCCGGCCTGCTGCATGAAGATCACCTGGTCGATGCCGGCGTCCTGGAAGGCCTGGATGTGATCCTGGATATCGGCCGGCGTGCCGATGCCGGACGCATAGCCCTCGGCCCCTTGCGCCGCGCGGACGATCTCTTCCGTGCGGTCGCCTCGCAGGGCCAGATACTCACCCCAGAGGTTTGTGCGGCCGGGAACCGTGTCGTGCGCCACCAGGGCGTTCAGGGCATAGCCGAAGAATTCGAAGCCCTCGTGCCCCCGCCGGATCGCCTCGGCGCGATCGTGGTGCACCGAGAAGTTCGAGACCATGGCGATGTTGGCGTTGACCGTGCGGCCCAGCGGCGTGCAGGCGTCCGACTTGATGATCCCGTAGTAGATATCGGCCCAGGCCCGCGCTTCGTCCGGGTCAACGAAGGAGAAGGCCAGGGCGCCCATGCCCAGCGAGGCGGCGACCTTGATCGTGTCGCGGTTGGTGCAGGCCATCCACATGGGCGGGTGCGGGCTCTGCACCGGCTTGGGCAGCACGTTGCGGCAGGGCATGGAAAAATATTTTCCCTCGAAGCCCGGATACGGCGTCAGCGCCATCATGTTGGCGATCTGCTCGGCCGCCTCCAGCGCCATGGCCCGCTTTTCCTTGGCCGGGATGTGGAAGCCGCCCAGCTCCAGCCGCGTCGCCCCCTCGCCGATGCCGAAATCGACCCGGCCGCGGGAGATGATGTCCAGCGTCGCCAGGGCCTCGGCGGTGCGGGCGGGGTGGTTGTAGTTGGGGATCACCTGGCGGATGCCGTGGCCAAGGCGGATGGTCTTCGTCAGCGCCGCGGCGGCGGACAGGAACACCTCGGGCGCCGAGGAATGGGAATATTCGTCGAGGAAGTGGTGCTCGACCTCCCAGGCGTAGTCGTAGCCCAGCCGGTCGGCCAGCACGACCTGATCCAGGGCCTCGTGATAGAGCCGCGCCTCGTCGCCCGGCAGCCAGGGCCTGGGCAGCTGATGCTCGTAGAACACGCCGAAGCGCATGCCTTGTTCCTCCCTTGCGCCTTTTGCGGCGGTCTTTGCGGAAGAGTAGAGCCCATGTCCGGCCTTTCGGCAAAGGCCGGACGACACCGGGGGTTACACTTCGGCCGTTGCCGAAGCATGCTGGCGCGCCCTCGCCTAGCCTGGGATACGCCCGGAGGATATCCGCCCGTGACCACCACAGCCCAGTTCGCCGAAATCGCCGCCCTTGCCGGAGACCCGGCTCGCGCGGCCATGCTGCAGGCCCTGATGGACGGCCGCGCCCTGACCGCCTCCGAGCTGGCCGGGGTCGCCGGCGTTACGCCGCAGACCGCCAGCGGGCACCTGGCGCGCATGACCACCGCCGGGCTTATGGCCGTGACCCGGCAGGGGCGGCATCGCTATCATCGCCTGGCCTCGGCGTCGGTGGCGCGGATGATCGAGAGCATCATGCAGGTGGCGGGCGAGGCGCCCGCGCCGGCGCGCCGGCTCAGCACCGGGCCGCGAGATGCGGCCATGCGGGCCGCCCGCACCTGCTACGACCACATCGCCGGCCAGCTCGGCGTGGCGATCTGCGATTCCATGACCCGGCGCGGCTTCGTCGAGCTGGAGGCCGATGCGGGCGAGGTCACCGAGGCGGGCCTTGAGTTCCTGGCTGGGCTCGGCCTCAGCGACGACGCCCTGGCCGATCGGCGCGGCAAGCGCTCGGGACGCCTGTTCTGCCGCCCCTGTCTCGACTGGAGCGAGCGGCGGCCGCACCTGGCCGGGGTGATGGGCGCGGCTCTCTGCCGCCATTGCCTCGACCAGGGCTGGGTGCGCCGACTGGAGGGGGCGCGGGCCCTGGCCATCAGCCCCAAGGGTCAAAGCGTGTTCCGCGACCGGTTCCAGCTTCAGCTCGGCTGACCGCTACGGCGGCGGCCGAAGCATGCGCGCGCTTCGGGGGGCGATAGTCACGCATCGCAACCCGAGGCCGCCATGACCGTCACCGTCTTTATCCGCTACCAGATCGACCCGTTCCAGCAGCGCGAATTCGAGGCCTACGCCCAGCGCTGGCTGGAGATCATCCCGGCCTGCGGCGGCGACCTTCTGGGCTATTGGATGCCGCACGAAGGGACCAACAACATCGCCTTCGGCCTGATTTCGTTCGAAAGCATGGCCGCCTACGAAGCCTACCGCGCCCGCCTGCGCGCCGACCCGGCCGGCCGCGCCAATTTCGAGTTCGCCCAGGCCCAGAAGTTCATCCAGGCCGAGGAGCGGACGTTTCTACGGCAGGTGGAGCGGACCTAGACCCTCAGCGCCTCGCGCACCGGCGTCGGCCAGGCCTCGACATCGGTCCCATGGGTGGCGAACAAGGCCACGGTCAGGCGGTCCATGCCGAAGGCGACGCAGCAGGTGTGGGCCAGGTCGCCGTTCTCGGTGTGAAGGCCCCAGACCTCGCCGAAATGGTCCTTGTGGTAGTTGAAGCTCATACAGGCGGTGGGCGCCTCTTCGGACTTCACCGGCACCAGCAGCTCGAACTTCAGCTCGTTTTCCAGCTGCATCTGCGAAGCGAGCTGGCCGACGCGGCCGAAGAAGGGGTCGCTGGCCACGTCCACGCGGTAGCTCAGACCCAGGCGGTCGGCCAGGCCCTTGGCCCGCCCGATCCAGTCCTCGCGGAAGGCGCGGATCTGGTCCGGCGCGCCGATGCAGACATATTCGCGCATGCGGAAGGACTGGAAGCGGTCGATGTCACGCGAGGGCTCGCGGCGGAAACAGTCGCAGGCGACGTCGAAAACGAGGCCGTGGGCCGGCACCGGACCGCGCTCGGCGACCAGGGGATAGACCGGATAGCAGGCGGCCGGCGCCAGGACGAGGTCCGCGGCGTCCAGCTCGTCGGTCCACTCGGCCTCGCCCGCCTCGAAGCGGTCGACCACGCCGCGGATCTGGCGCTCGCTGCCCGACAGGCAGCTGACGCAGCCCAAAAGGTTGGGAAAGCTCTTCAGGTAGCCGTGCCGCTCGAGCTGCTTGCGGCTCATCACCGGCGGAAAGCGCAAAATCTCGGCGCCCTTGGGCCGGTAGGTGGAGATCAGCGCCGCCAGGGCCTCGACCACGCCCTCGTAGAGGCCGGTGCGGGCGTAGACTCCATCGACGCCGGTCTCGTGGAACAGGGCCCGGGTCAGGCGCTCCAGTCGATCATCGCCCGCATCTTCGACAAACTTGGCCATCTGGTTCATTTGAAAGGGGTCTCAGCCACGCAGGCCCTGGGGCGTTTCGGCGACCAGGCTCGAAGCCGCGAGATTGGCCAGGATACGGTCGTTGTTGATCATGATCGGCGAGGACAGCACGTCGCGCAGATGGCGGCCGATGCTGGCGTCGCTGTCGTTGCGATAGCCGGACAGGCCGCAGGTGCGCAGCGCGCTCATCACCGTGGCCACCGCCAATTCGGAGACGTCGACCTTCAAGAGGTTGATGGTGGTCTGGAACTCGATCTCGGCCAGGGCCGCGGGGTCGTGCTTGATCGCTTCGTAGCGGTCGATGGCCGCGGCCAGGAGCGCCCGGAGCGCGCGGAGCGAGGCCTGGGCCTTGTTCAGATAGGCGGCGGCGGGCGGCAACTGGCCGCCGGCGCCGCGAGCGGCCTTGCGGATGAACTTGCGGGCGCGTTCGACCGCGGCCGCGGCGACGCCGGCCCAGGCCGAGGACCAGAAGATGTGGGCCGAGGGCACCATGGATTGGCTGTGGATCACCTCGTAGGCCGGCCCCATGATCTGGGCGCGGTCCGCGTCGGCCTTCAGCGCAAAACCGATGCTGCAGGTGCCGCGCATGCCCAGCGTGTCCCAGGTCTGGGTCTGGGCCAGGCTGTAGTCGGCGCGTTCCAGCACCAGCAGCACCTGGTCGGAGCTGGCCGCGTCGGCCGAGCGGCGGGCGGTGGTGACCAGGGCGTCGGCGTCGGCGCCGTAGGAGATCACGCTGGCGTCGCGGTCGAGGGTGATGCGGCCGCCGACGGGGGCCACTGGAGCCGCGCTGGAACGGACATTGCCGCCGGCCTGGCCCTCGGTGGTGGACGAGGCCACCAGCCATTGCTGTTCGACCACGCGCCGCAGGAAGCCCTCATGCCAGGCGCCAGGCTCCACGTGCCTGGCCACGCAGGCGATCTTCACCTGGTGCATCGCATAGATCATCGCCGAGGAGGCGCAGGCCTGGCCCAGGATGTAGCAAATCTCGGCCACGTCGCCGTGGCTGGCGCCTTCGCCGCACAGGGCCTTGGGGACCAGCACGCCGAACAGCCGCTCGGCCTTGATCGCCGCAATGGCCTCGGCGGGGAAGCGAGCCTCGCGGTCGACCGCCTCGGCAAAGCTGGCGGCGACCGCAGCGACGCGGCGGGCACGTTCGAACATGCTGTCGGTCGGCGCCTCGCCGGGCCCCGCCGCCGGCGACGCTTCCAAGGTCGCTGCGGCGCTCCCGGCGCCTCTCAGATCATGAACGGTCATGTTACGGCCCTCGGTTCCCACACTTTGCCCCTGCGCCGTGGCCTCGACGAAGCCACGCTATCCCTGGCCCGGTCGCGTTGCTAGTGACTTGGCGAGACTGGACGGCCAAATTTGCGCAATGACGTTTCCGAATGCTTGATCCAGGTTTGGATCCTTGTTCAGCGAAATTCACATCCGATAGTGACCACGGTTACACCCTGCGTTCACCTTATGCCTTGACACTGACCCGGCTGACTTGTTCCACAGATGCGGATGCAGCCGGTGGACGAGCAGGCGGTTGCAAGACCGGCGCCACGCGGAGCCGGGGTTTCGGGACCTGTTTGGTCCTGCCGGGGGACAGGCGATGATTGCGGAACAGCGTAGGGCGGCGTGCGATCCGCGGATCGACGGCATCGTGCAAGGCCTTCTGGCCAAGCGCGGCCGGCCGGCCGTGACCGACTTGGACCAGGACCTGAACGAGGCCGGCCTGACCTCGGTCGACATGGTCAACCTGATGCTGGCCGTGGAAGGCGAGTTCGATATCGAAATCCCCGCCGCCCTGATGAAGCCCGAGCATTTCCGCACCCTGCGCGCCATCGAAGCCCTGGTGGCGAAGGTGACCGCCGCCTGAGCGACGGCTAGGCTGGCCCCATGCCGCTCGACCGTCACGCCCAGCGTTTCCTGAAGATGTTGGCCCTGTCAGGGCCTGCCGCGCCTGCGGGCGCAGCGCAGCGTCGACGCGACCTGGACGCCCTGAAGGATATCGGCGAGCTCGACCCAGAGCCCGGCGTCGCTGCGCTGTCCGTCGAGATCTCCGGCCCCGCCGGCGTCCTGCGCGCCTTCCTCTATACCCCTGAAAACCTGGACGAACCTGCGCCCGGGCTGGTCTTCCTGCACGGCGGCGGCTGGGTCGCGGGCAGCCTGGAGACCCATGACGGGGTCTGCCGCCGGCTGGCCCTGGCCGCGGGGTGCAAAGTGCTTTCGGTCGGCTATCGCCTCGCGCCTGAGCATCCGTTTCCGGCCGCGCTGGAGGACGCCGCCGCGGCGTTCCGCTGGGCCGTCGCGAAGGCGGATGAGCTTGGGCTGGACCCCGACCGCCTGGGCTTCGGCGGCGACAGCGCCGGCGGCGGGCTCGCGGCGGCGGCGGCCCTGGAGCTGGCCTCCGCCGGCGCCCCCGCGCCCAAGGCGCTGCTGCTCGTGTGCCCGATCCTCGACGTCGCCCGCGAGAGCGCCTCGCGCCTGGCCTATGCCGAGGGCTATTTCCTCGACCGCGCGACCATGGCGGCGGACCTGGCGGACTATCTGCCGCCGGGCGCCGACCCGGCCGACCCTCGCCTTTCGCCCCTGCTCGCCCCGGACCTTTCGGCCCTACCGCCGACCCTGGTGCACAGCGCCGAGTTCGACCCCTTCCGAGACGAGGCCGAGGCCTTCGCCAGCCGGCTGGCCCTGGCCGGCGTCCCGGTACGGCACACCGACCATGGCGGCATGATCCACTATTTCTACGCCCTGCCCCGCGCCATCCCCTACGCCCTGGAGGCGGCCCGGGCGATCGGCGCCCAACTGGCGGCCGCGCTCACGGCTTGAACCGCCCAGATTGGGTCGCCATCTCGGCCTGACGTCCCCGGAGCCCCGCCATGCCCGACGCCCCGATCGTCCGTCCCGTCCGCCCCGACGACTTCGACCGGTGGCTGCCGCTATGGGACGGCTACAACGCCTTCTATGGCCGCACCGGCGAGACCGCCCTCCCCGCCGCGGTCACCCAGGCGACCTGGGCGCGCTTTTTCGACGCCTACGAGCCGGTCTGGGCCCTGGTGGCTGAGGCCGACGGCAAGCTCCTGGGCCTAGTCCACTACCTGTTCCACCGCAGCACCACCATGCTGACGCCAAACTGCTACCTGCAGGACCTGTTCACCGCCCCCGAGGCCCGCGGTAGGGGCGTGGGCGAGGGCCTGATCGAGGCGGTCTACGACGCGGCGCGAGCGGCCGGGCTCAGCACGGTCTATTGGCAGACCCAGGAGACCAACGCGACCGCGCGCCGGCTCTATGACCGGGTGGCCACGGCGTCAGGGTTCATGGTGTATCGCAAGCGGCTATGAGGGGCCCTGGCCCGGCGTCATGATCCGCATCGCCGCGCCCTTGCGCAGCGGGAAGAACACCCGGTGGGAGGCCGGGTCGACCGCCACGACATGCGCATTGTCGGCCAGGAACGCCTGGCCGAGCTTCGTAACCCCGGCCGCCCCGACCTGGAACACCGACACCACCCCGCTCTCAGCCGAGACATAGAGGCGTCCGGCCTGGTCATCATAGGCCAGGACATCAGGGTCGGCCCCGATCGGCGCCTGGGCGAGCTGAACGTGGCGGTCGAGCGAGAAGGCCACCAGGGTCGCATTGTCCTCGCAGGCGATCAGGGCCAGGTGCGGCTTCTGCACGATCTGCAGGCCATGAGCGCCACGGCAGCCCTTCAGCGCCTCGCGCGAGATGACGCGGTCGGTCTTCGGGTCGATGCCCACCAGCACGTCGTGCGTCTGCTCGTTGGAATAGATCAGGCCGGAGCCGGGATCGTATTGGGTGTTGCCGACTTCCCCGCCGAGCGGGATCGTCGCCAGGCGCCTGTTGGCGGCCGCGTCGATCACGGTGACGCTGTCGCCATGTTCGTCGGAGACATAGAGCTTGCGCCCCTTCGGCTCCCAGGCGATCCCGTCCGGATAGTGGCCGGCGGGGATGCGGGCGACGATCTTCATCGCGGCCTCGTCGATCGCCACCACCTGATCGGCGCTGGTCGCCGAGGCGTAGACGCGGCCGAGTTCGGGCACGGCCAGGACGCCGTGCGCCGCCTGGACGCTGTCGATGGACCCCGCCAGGCGCTCCTGCCGCACGTCGAACACCCGCACGTGGCCGCCGGCCAGATCGGCGACGAACAGCAACCCCGTCTTCGGGTCCAGGCTGGCATAGTCGAAGCGTCCGCTGGACGAGCCGAACGGGACGTCCTTCACCAGCTTCAGCGGCAGGGGCGGGCTCGCGGCGCCGAGCAGGAGCAGGGCCGACAGCGCAAGCGCCGGGCGGATCATCTTGAGCATGGTCAATCTCCGTCTCGGCTTGCTCGCCTCGATCGATGGGCCGCGGCCAGCGCCTTTGCAGCGCCAGCGATCGCGTCCACCGCCGTCAGCGGATAGGGGACGACGCAACTGACGTTGATCTCGCAGAGAACGAAGCTGTCGTCACCCGCGGCCGTCTTCGGCCCATAGAGGAAGTCGGCGTCCCACAGGACCGGCAGGTCGCGGGTCTCTATGCCCAGCAGGGCCTGCAGCCCCGGCGTCCAATCCTGCTCCATGCTGCGGCGAAGGCCCTGGAAGCGAGGCGCGGCCTCGTCGTGCATGGTCTTCTCGCGCGCCATGCCGAAGCTCGGCAGGTCCGGCTCGCCGATCGCCAGGTTGCGCGGGAACTGCTCGGAAAAGCCGATCACCCGGTTCTGGGTCATGTAGCAGCGGATCAGGCCCTCACCGACACGGGACTGATAGGCCTGGTCGACCAGGCGGCCCTCGCCGGCCAGGAACGCCTCGCACCGGGCCATGAAGTCGCCGAGACGCACGCCAGGTTCCGGCCGGTCGCTACGGGCTTCCAGGACGGTCACCAGAGACCCCGGGCCGACAGGTTGCGCCGGGTCTTCGAGCTCCACCTTGAAGACCCCCTGATTGCCGTTGCCGCGGTTCTGCTTCAGCACCCGGATGCGGCCGGCCGCCAGCCGCGCCGGGAAGGCCGTGCGAAAGGCCTCGGCAGTCGCATAGGCGTGGGTGTCGGTCCCCCAGCCCAGGCTCCGGGTTCGCGCCAGCACCTCCTTGACCCCCATTTTCAGGATCACCTCCGGATGGGCGCTGACCCAGACGCCCGCCTCCGACACCTCCCGCAGCAGGGCGTCGAACCGGGTCCGGTCCACGCCCTCGGTCAGGGGGTCGACCCAGGCCAGGACGCCGTCGCAGGCGAGGAGTTGGATGCGCGCCTCCTCGACCGCCGCCTCGGAGAAGGCGACGGGCGCGGGGGCCACGTCGACCCTCTCGAGCGCGTCGTGGATCGGCTGCAGCCGCGGAAACTGCAGCGGGACGGCATGCGGGTCGCCCCGCCAGACCAGGGCGATCCGCAAAGGGCGATCCGAGGCCATGACTCCCCCTATTGCACGTTGGTCTGCTTCAGGGCGGCGGCCAGCCCCTCTGCGACCGCCTTGGCCTCACCGTGCCCCCAGAAATGCAGGAAGAAAATCCGCGGCTGGTCGTTCAGCATGTGATTGTGCACGGCGGTCACCTCGATTCCATGGCCGCGCAGGGCCTTGATCACCGGATTGACCTCGCTGGCGATCAGCACGAAGTCGCCTGTGGCTGCGACCTTCCCCGGGCCGGCCGGCTGGAAATTGATGGCCGTGGCGGTTCCCATGGCGGGCGCCAGGGCCATGCCGCCGTCGCGAACCTCGTCCTTGCGCGCGACGCTGTACTGCAGGACGCCGCCATTGAGCTTGCCCTTGGCGCCGAGCGCCTGATCGATGGCGGCGGCGTCGATTTCAGGCGCGGCCTGAGCCGCGGGAGCAGACGGCGGCGCGAAGGGCGTCTGGCTGAGGGACAGGGCTTCATGCAGAGACGCGGCGAGCTTGACAGGATCGCCATGGCCTTCGACGTGCATATACATCGTCGCGGGCGTGGATCGCAGCAGGTGGTTGTGCAGAGCGGTGACCTCGAAGCCCTCGGCCTCCAGCTTTGACATCACCGGATTGACCTCGTCGTGGGTCAGGACCAGGTCGCCCATCGCCATGGCCTGGTCTCCCATGGGCTCGAAGGCCACCCAAGAGCCCAGTGCGAAGCCGGCCTTCAGCGGCACGCCGTCGAGCGTCACCTTCAAGTCCGTGCGCGGCAGGGGGACCTTGTAGATCCCACCAGGCTGGACCGCGCCAGTCTTGCCGAGCGCCTTGCCGACGGCGTCCCAATCGGGCTCCGCCGCCTCGACCGACCCGGCCAACAGCGCCGCGGCGGCGATCCATGCGAACAGAAAACGGTTCATGAGCAGGTCTCCTGGTTTCGGACGGGAACTGGCCGGGTCACTTCACATAGACCCAGCTGGGGTGAAGCAGCGGGAACGCGATCAGGCCGATGGTCGCCGCCATGGCGACGAGCAGCGGATTGCTGACCTTGGTGCGGAACAGGACGATCAGGGCCGCAAGCGCGATCAGCGCCGTCAGCCAGTCGCCGATGGCGATCTTCCCCAGGAGCACGCAAGCCCCCAGGATCGTCCCTATGGCCGCGGCATAGGCGCCCTTGATGAAGCCCTGGACGTTCGGGTTCTGGCGGTGGCGGGCCAGGAGCGGGGCGACCACCAGCACGAACAGGAACGAGGGCAGGAAGATTCCGACGGTCGCGGCCGCGGCGCCCCAGACGCCCGCGACCAGGAAGCCGACGAATGTGGCGGTGATCACGACCGGGCCGGGGCTGAGCATGCCGACCGCGACCGCCACCAGGAACTCGCGCCCGTTCAGCCAGCCGGCTTGTTGAACCACGCCCTTTTCAAGGAACGGAACGATCACCAGGCCGCTACCGAAGGTCAGCGAGCCGGCCTTGAGGAAGAACGCGAACAGCTGGACGAGGATCGGCGCTTTCGCTGCGCCCACGCCGGCCGGAACCGCCGCGCCGGCCGCCGCAGCCCCGCCGGCCTTGCGGAACAGCGAGCCGTAATAGGCGATGCCGACCAGGCCAGCGCCGATGAACAGCAGCGCAACCTCGGCCTGGAGGATCACGGTCATGACGAAGCAGATCACGGCTATGGCGGCCTGCAGCCAGTCCTTCATGCCAAGCTTGGCCAGCCGCCAGCAGGAATGCAGGATCAGGGCGATTACCGCCGGGCTGACGCCATAGAACACGGCCGTCATCCAGCCGAGCCCGCCGAAGTGGACGTAGAGCGCCGCCAGGATCGAGACGATCAGGAAGTTGGGCAGGATGAAGGCCGCGCCGCCGATCCAGGCCCCCCAGAAGCCGCCACGCATATGGGCGATGAAAATGCCGACCTGGATCGCCAGCGGCCCGGGCAGGGATTGCGAGACAGCGATGGCGTCGCGCATCTCGTCCTGGCTCAGCCAGCGCTTCTCATGCACCAGCTCCCGCTCCATCTGGCCGCACAGGGCCACCGGCCCGCCGAACCCCAACGCGCCAAGGCGCAGGAAATAGACCCCGATCTCAACGAGATTCAGACTCGAGGCACTGGACGGAGACAGTGAGGCGTTGTTGGGATCGGCCTTGTCCATGCCAATACTCCAGACCCGCGAGCACGGGAAATGGAGCAGGTCTTGGACGGGGTGACCGTCTGATCGGGCGCCCGCTTTGCCCGATGCACATCTCATACGGCCAGCCGCCCGTGGAACGCAAGGCTCAGCGCCGTGACCAGATGCGACTACTGAACGCTGTCAGGCTGGCGTAAGTTTCATGCGCGAAACCAGGGGCGAAGCGAGGGCGTGCGACCTGCGCAGGCAACCTCGCCGCACGAAAATGGAGGTCCCGCTTGGGGGAATGGGGCCGTGCATGGCGCCGCAGATCGGGCCCGCCAAATGGCTTGTTGGCGGTCGCGGGTCTTTTTGTGATTGGCGCGCTCTCCCCCGCTCACGCATCACCTCCTCAAGCCGAAAGCGGTCAGGCCTCGTTCGGCCCGGAGTTCTTCGCGGCCGCGCGCCCCAATACCGCCTTCGACATGGTCCAGCGCCTACCCGGCTTCACCTTCGACGCCGGCCAGAATGTGCGCGGTTTCGCCGGGGCGGCGGGAAACGTCCTGATCAACGGCCAGCGCCCGTCCAGCAAGTCCGACAGCCTGGAGGACATTCTGAAGCGCATTCCCGCCGCCAGCGTCGCCCGCATCGCGCTGATCCGCGGCGGCGTTCCCGGCCTGGACATGGAGGGGCGCACCGTCCTCGCCGATGTTGTCCTGCGCGAGGAAGCGCGGACGGACATCGCCGCCGAGGCCAATTTCAAGCTCTATGGCGATGGCCGCGCGCCGCCGGTGCTGAAGCTGGACGTCGAACGGCGCAATGGCGAGCGCGCCCTATCCGGCTCGATCCTCTACGCCTATGAGGAGGGCGATGACGCCGGCCGCGGCCGGGTGGCGGACTTTTTCCCCAGCGGTGCGCCCGAGTTTCGCTCGAGGGTCCGTTCGGTCGATATCGACAAGTCGCTGAAGGTGGAGGGCGCCGCCCAATCCCCCGCCTGGGGCGGCCTTTTTCACCTGAACGGCAGCTTCGAATACGCCTGGACCGGCAAGAACGAACAGGACCGGCCGGTATTCTCGGCCGACGGCGCGGGCGCGGCCTCGATCAGCGACCATTACCGCACCTCGCTCGGCGAGTTGGGCGCCGACTACGACCGCCGCATCGGCCAGGCCACCGAATTGAAGCTGGTCTTCCTGCAGACGCTGAAATGGCGCCACTACGCCTCTGAAGAGGCTGACCAGACCTTGGCCAATTTCGCCCAGCGTCGCTTCTCGGGCGAAAGCATCCTGCGCGCCACCGTGACCCGCACAATCTCGCCCTCGCTGAGCGTGGAGACTGGCGCCGAGGGCGCCTTCAACTTCCTCGACGGTCGCTCGACCTATGTGCTGTTCGGCGTGCCGACGCGCCTGCCCAACGACAACGCGACGGTGCAGGAGCGGCGCGGGGAAGTATTCGCCACGGCGACGTGGCGCCTCCGCCGCGACCTGGACCTGGAAGCCGGCGCGAGGATCGAAGCCTCGAGCTTCGCCCACACGGGCGATGTGCGTCAGACGCAATCGTTCCTGTTCCCCAAACCGCGTGTCGTGCTCACCTGGTCGCCGGGCAAGGCTTCGCAGCTGCGCCTGCGCTTCGAACGCGAGGTCGGCCAGCTCGACTTCGCCAATTTCGTCGCCAGCACCGACTTCACCACCGGCGCGGTGGACGCGGGCAACGGAACCTTGCAGCCGGAGCGGCGATGGGTGAGCGAAGCGGCGCTGGAGCAGCGCTTTCCGGGCGATGGCGCGGTGGTCGTGACCCTGAGCCACATCGAGCTGCAGGATGTCGTGGATCTTGTCCCGATCCAGGGGCTGAACGCCCCGGGCAATATCGGCGATGGCTGGCGCAACACCGCCGAGCTGGCCGTCACCGCGCCGCTCGACCGGATCGGCCTGGCCGGCGGCCAGGTCAAGTTCGACGGGACCTGGCTGGAGTCACGGGTGACCGATCCCACGACCCGCCAGGCCCGGACGATCACCGCCGACCTGCCGTTCAGCGGAACGATAAGCCTGACCGGCGAGGCGCCGGCCCTCAAGTCCACCTGGACCATCAACGTGACCAACGGCTCGCGCTCGCACGAGTACCGCATCGACGAGGTGCTCGGTTATCGCGTGGAGACGGCGGCTGATGTCCGCTGGGAGTACAAGCCAAGCGACCGGCTCGCGATCCTGTTCGAGATCGGCGACATCACCGGCCGGGGACGCTACAGGTCCAGCACCGCCTATGCCGGCCTGCGGGGCGCGGCGCCGATACTGGTTTCAGAGCAGTTCGGCGTGCGCTGGCCCGCCTATTGGCACATTCGCATCCGCCGGACCTGGTGAGCGCCGGAAGGGGACGGCTGATAGGCGTCAGAGCCTGATCCGTCCCCCTGCAATCTGGTCGAACAGCGGGGCGTCCAGCGGCGCATAGCCATCCCCCCCCGGCAGGGCGACGAACAGCGGCTCGGCGACAACGGCCGGGTCGAACCCCTCCTTGGCCAGATCAGCCTTCTTCTGCTTGAAGGTCTCGGTGACCGCCAAGGCCGGCGAAAGGCGCAGAAACACCGGCTGGGCGTAGGCCGGCAGGCGGCCGGCCAGGCGCGCGCGCAGGCCGGAGAGGTCGAAGCCCTCGCCGGTGACCAGGGCGGCCATGCCGGCCTTGCCGTCGGCGCCCGGGACGGCCACGCCGTAGACGGTGGCCTCGATCACGCCGGGGATTTCGGACAGGGCTTCGGCGACCTCGGTAGTGGCCACGTTCTCGCCCTTCCAGCGGAAGGTGTCGCCGATGCGATCGACGAAATACCAGAAGCCGCGGGCGTCCTGCCGCATCAGGTCGCCCGTGCGCAGCCAGGCGTCGCCGGGTTCGAACACGTCGCGCAGGATCTTCTTCTCGCTCTCGGCGGCGCTGGTGTAGCCCTCGAAGCGGTGTGCGGGGTCGCCGCCCGCCGCCAGCCGCCCGATCGCCTCGCCGGGCTCGCCCACAGCGCAGCGCTGGCACAGGCCGTCCTCGCCGCGCGCCGGCAGGCCGGTGGCGACGTCGTGACGGACCAGGGCGGCGGGGAAGCGATGGGCCATGAAGCCCGGGATGCGGCCGATGGCGCCGACCTCGCCCTCGACGTTGTAGAGCGAGAAATTGCCCTCGGTGGCGGCGTAGAACTCCAGGATTTTCGGAATGGCGAAGCGTTCCTGGAACGGGGCCCAGACGTCAGGGCGAAGGCCATTGCCGCAGATCATCCTGAGGCGATGGGCCCGCTCCTGGTCCGACGGCGGGGCGGCCAGGAGGTAGCGGCAGAGCTCGCCGATGTACTGGAACAGGGTGCAGTCCCAGCGGACGATATCGTCCCAGAACTGGCTGGCCGAGAACTTCTCGCGCAGCACCACCGAGCCGCCGCGGATCAGCAGCGCGCCGGTGGCCACCACCCCGCCGACGCTGTGGTACATGGGCAGGCAGTCGTAGAGCCTGTCGTCCGGCGAAGCGTCCATCAGCCCGGCGAACCAGCCGCTCCAGCTCATGATCCGGTGATGGCTGACCCGGGCGGCCTTGGGCAGGCCCGTGGTGCCCGAGGTGTAGATCAGCAGCGCCGGATCGGATAGGCGCGTCCCCTGTCGCTCGGCGTCGGTCAGCGGCTCTCCGGAAACAGCTGCCAGATCGACCTGTTCCATCGGCCAGACCCGCGCGCCGTCCGGCGCCGCCTCGGCGCAATTGGCGAAGGCTTCGGCGAGGACCACATGCTTCGGCTCGGCGACGGCGAGGCAATGGGCGAGCGCCGCCCCTCGAAGATTGGTGTTCAGCAGCGCCGCCACCACGCCCACGCTGGTCACCCCCAGCCAGAAGGCCATGTAGGAGGGGCTGTTGGGCGCCATCAGGGCCACCACCTCGCCCTTGGCCACCCCCTGGGCCAGGGCCCATCGCGCCCAGCGGCGCGAGCGCTCCGCCAGTTCGGCATAGGTCAGGGTCTCATGATCGGACAGCAGGGCCGGCGCATCGGGCCGCTCAGCGGCGATCTCTCCCACGACGCTGGACAACAGCCGCTCGGGCGCCTGGTCCAGGCGCGAGGTCATCTCCAGCGCCCGCAGCCAGGCGCGGTTGGCGCCGCCGCCCTTGGCGGCCGGCCTGGCGCTCGCATCTGCGCTGTTCGCGGGGAGGCTCATGCACCGATCTCACGAAATTGACCGAATAATCGTCAGCCCCTGCTGAGCAGGGGCCAAGCGGGGCTGCAATCTCTACGCCAACAGCTTACGTAGGATTGCAGGCGAAGCTTCTCTTATATTGCGGCACGCTCCCTGCATTGGCTCGTCTTGTCGGCGCCCATGGGCCAATTTGGAACCGCTTTTCGTTCGGGCCCGACAGGAGAGGTCTTGGCCATGCGCCCGGAAACCATCGCCATCCACGCCGGCTTTGACGCCGACCCGGTCACCAAGGCCGTGGCCGTGCCGATCTATCAGACCGCCTCCTATGCGTTCGACAGCGCCGAGCACGGCGCCGCCCTGTTCGACCTTGAGGTCGAGGGCTTCCGCTACAGCCGCATCGGCAACCCGACCACGGCCATCCTGGAAAAGCGGATGGCGGCCCTGGAAGGCGGCGTCGGCGCCCTGACCACCGCCTCGGGCCAGGCGGCGATGCACTTCGCCCTGGCCAATGTCGCCGACCACGGCGGCAACATCGTCTCGGTGCCCCAGCTCTATGGCGCGACCCACGCCCTGCTGCATCACATCCTGCCACGCCAGGGGATCCAGGGCCGCTTCGCCGCCAGCGACCAGCCGGACGACATCGCCCGCCTGATCGACAAGGACACCAAGGCGGTGCTGTGCGAGAGCATCGGCAACCCGGCCGGCAATGTCTGCGACATCGAGGAGCTGGCCAAGGTCGCCCATGCCGCCGGCGTTCCCTTGATCGTCGACAACACGGTGGCGACCCCGATCATGCTGCGCCCGATCGACTATGGCGCGGACATCGTCGTCCACTCCCTGACCAAGTTCCTGGGCGGCCACGGCACCACCCTGGGCGGCGCCATCGTCGACAGCGGCCGCTTCCCGTGGGCGAAGTACGCCGACCGCTTCCCGATGTTCACCCAGCCGGACCACTCCTATCACGGCCTGGTCTATGTCGACCGCTTCGGCCCCGAGGCCTTCATCGCCCGCGCCCGCAGCGTCTATCAGCGCAACATGGGCGCGGTGCTGGCGCCGCTGAGCGCCTTCCTTTTGCTGCAGGGCATCGAGACCGTGGCCCTGCGCATGGAGCGGCACATCGAGAACGGCCGCAAGGTCGCCGAATTCCTGCGCGCCGACCCGCGGGTGGACTGGGTTTCCTACGCCGCCTTCGAGGACAGCCCCTATTACGGCCTGTCGCAGAAGTACCTGCGCGGCCAGGCCTCCTCGCTGCTGACCTTCGGCATCAAGGGCGGGCTCGAGGCCGGCCGGCAGTTCTATAACCGCCTCGGCCTGATCAAGCGGCTGGTCAATATCGGCGACGCCAAGTCGCTGGCCTGCCACCCCGCTTCGACCACCCACCGCCAGATGGACCCGGAAGAGCAGCTGAAAGCCGGGGTGCGGCCCGAAATGATCCGCCTCTCGATCGGCATCGAGCACATCGACGACATCATCGAAGACCTGGACCAGGCGCTGGGCGCCCCGTCCACCTCCCAAGCGGCTCGCGCCCCTGCGCGGGCGGAAAGCCCCTAGAGCAGAGGACAAGAGGCCATGGCCGACGGCGAAGTCCCTCAGAGCGGCGACCTTCCCGCTTCCTGTCCGCCCATGCGGATCGAGATCGGCCTGGTGAACAACATGCCGGATGCGGCCCTCGCCGCGACCGAGCGGCAATTCGCCGAACTGATCGCGGCCGCGGGCGGCGGCCTGGACGTGCGGCTAAAGCTCTACAGCCTGCCGGGGGTTCCGCGCAGCGACGCGGCGCGGCTCGCCATGAGAGACCGCTATGTCGAGATCGATGACCCCACAGCGCTGAAGGTCGACGCCCTGATCGTCACCGGCAACGAGCCCAAGACCGCCGACATCCGCAGCGAGCCCTATTTCCCGCACCTGGCCCGGCTGATCGACTGGGCCGAGCACAGCACCCTTTCGACCTTGTGGTCCTGCCTGGCGGCCCACGCAGCGGTGCTGCACCTGGACGGGGTCGAGCGGCGCCCCCTGCCCCAGAAATGCGCCGGGGTGTTCCTGTGCGAGCAGGTGGCCGACGACCCCCTGATGGCCGGCATGGCCTCGATGATCCGCATGCCGCACTCGCGCAGGAACGGCCTTTCGGTCGGCGACCTCGCCGCCAAGGGCTATCACCTCTTGACCCATTCGCGCGAAGCCGGGGCGGACCTGTTCGTGCGGCGGGGCGAGAGCCTGTTCGTCTTCTTCCAGGGGCATCCGGAATACGACGCCGACGGCCTGCTCAAGGAATACTGCCGCGACGTCGGCCGCCACCTGCGCGGCGAGATGGATGATCCGCCGCCATTGCCGGTGGGCTATTTCGACGCCCGCACCGAGGCGGCCTTCCGCGCCCTGGCCGAGGAAGCCAGGCGGGCCCGCTCGCCGGCGCTGATCGAACGCTGCGCCGAGATCGCCGCCGAATTCCACCCGCCGCATCCCTGGCGCCACCACGCCGAGGTGCTGTTCGCCAACTGGCTGCAGCAGATCGCCCTGATGAAGGCCGTTCGCGCCCTGCCGGCCTACGCTTTTGCCGGCGCCCGGGAAGGGGTGCGGTAGGCTCCCGGTTTCGTGACCGCCTCGGCGCGCGAAACGGCTTGACGATCTAAACGGTCGATTCAAACATTCGTTTGAAAATGAGTGATGGAGGCCCCATGCCCCCGCCCGGCTTCGAACCGTTCGACCGCGAAAGCCCTTTGCTCGCCCCCTGGCGCCCCATCTTCATGCGCAACGAACCGGGCCAGGTCGTGCTGGGTCTGGAGGCGCGCGAAGCGCACACCAATTCCCGCGGGACCGTGCATGGCGGCCTCTACGCCGCCCTGGCCGACCAGGCGATGGGACTTTCCTGCGGCGCGCGGCTGCGGGCCGAGGGCGCGCAGGTCGAGGGGCTGTGGACCACCTCGCTCGGCATCGACTATCTGGGCGCGGCCAGGCCCGGCCAGTGGCTGGAATTTCACACCCTGTTCGTCCACGGCGGCGGCCGCTCGAGCCACGCCGAGATGGACATCACCGCCGACGGCGAGACGGTGGCCCGGGCGCGGGCGAGCTTCCGCGTAGCGCTCGCACGGGGCGCGGCCTGACTACCCGGTTGCACTGCGAGAAATCGACGCGCCCAGATCTTCACGGTTGCTCAAGCGTTCGCCGCTAAGCTCAAATCTTCTGGCGAGCGGCCGTTTTCCGGCAGTCGGAGAACGGCCTCGACTGCGGCGGGGCCATGAAGCCATTTCGTTCGATCCGGCTTCGCATTCAGCTGATCGTGGGCCTTCTGGTCGCGGTGCTGGCGGCCGTGAGCGCGATTTCGGCCAACCAGGCCTTCGAGCGGCTGCAACAGGCCCGCCGTGTGGTGGCGATCAGCGAGGCCTCGCGGGCCCTGTTCACCGAAATGAACCTGCTGCGCCTCGAGCGGGGCACGACTGCGGGCCTGATCGCCTCGCCGGGCGATCCGGACCCGAAGGAGGTCGCCTACCAGGCCGAGCTGAGGTCGCAATCCACGTCCAGGATGCACTCGACCCTGGCTGCGCTCAGGTCACTGTCGCCCCATGCCGACGCCTTCGGTGAAGCCGGGATCGGCCGCCTTTTCGACAAGGTCCAGGCCCTGCGCGCCGAGTCCGACGCCGCCATCCGCCAGCCGCTCGATCGGCGGCCGCCGGACCTGCACGACCGCTATCTGGCGGGGCTCACAGCCCTGACCGACGCCATGACCGACGCCACCGAGCGGTTGGGCGCCGAGATTGGCCGAGACGACCCCTTCATCGCCCGCATGACCAATATCGGCCGACTGGCCTGGACCGTGCGCGCCGCCGCGGGCAACGACAGCCTGCGCTGGTGGACCGCCGCCATCGTTGGCCGCAAGTTGACCCACGATCAGGTCGACGAGTTCAAGGCGCTCAAGGAGCGCATCGACGCTCCCTGGGCGATCCTGAAGGACGACGCCGCCCACGACGAAGCGCCGCCGGCCTTGTTGGCCGCGATCGCCGCTTCGGACCGGCTCTACTACCAGATCGACCGGCGGATGCGCGGCGAGATCCTGGACGCGCTTGCGGCCGGGCGCACATCGATCCTGCCCAACGAGCAGAGCCGTCAGATCAACAACGCCGGGCTGGACAGCCTGATGAACGTGGCCAACACCGCCTTCGGCGCGGTGGCGGAGCACGCCGCGGCCGAGGCCACGGACGCCGAGCGCGACCTCTCCGTCGCCCTGGTCCTGATGGCCGTCTCCGTGGGCCTGGGCGTGATGGTCGCCGTGTTCGCCAGCGCCCAGGTGCTGAAGCCGATCGGGCGCATCACCACCGCCATGCGCGCCGTGGCCGAGGGCGACCTGGACCACCCGATCCCCGACATGGAGCGGCCGGACGAAGTTGGCGACCTGGCCCGGGCGCTCGGCGTGTTCCGCACCTATGCCGAGGCCAAGCGCAAGCTGGACGAGGAGCTGCTGGCCAGCCGCGTCGCCCGGGAGACCGCCGAAGCCTCGGCGCGGGCCAAGGCCGAGTTCCTGGCCAATATGAGCCACGAGATCAGGACGCCCCTGACCGCCGTGATCGGCTTTGCGGGCCTGGTGGCCAAGATGGGCGGCCTGCCCGCCCAGGCCGAGGCCTATACCCAGCGCATCCTAACCGGCGGCCAGGCGCTTCTGGCCCTGGTCAACGACATCCTGGACGTCTCGCGGATAGAGGCCGGCCAGGTCGAGTTGAACCTTCAGCCGGTCGCGCTGGAGCGCCTCCTGGCGGATGCGGTCGAGCTGGTTCGGCCGGAGGCGGACAAGAAGGACCTGACGCTGAGCCTGCAGGCCCTCTCATCCCTGCCCAAGGAAGTCGTGGCCGACGCAGCCCGCACGCGGCAGGTGCTGCTGAACCTGGTGGGCAATGCGGTCAAGTTCACCAATCACGGTTCGGTGACGGTAGAGGCCAGCTATCGCGTCGACCTCGGCGGGCGGCTGCTGGTGAAGGTGCGCGACACCGGCCACGGCATTTCGGATGCGGACCGCGCCCGCCTGTTCCGCCGCTTCTCGCAGATCGACGCCTCCAATACCCGACGGCACGGGGGCGCAGGCCTGGGGCTTGCGATCTCCAAGGGGCTGATCGAACTGATGGGCGGCGAGATTGGCCTGGATACGGTGGAAGGCGTCGGCTCGACCTTCTGGTTCGATATTCCCGCTCCCGTCGCCGCCGCCGCCGAACCGGCGGCCCAGGAGGCAGAGGCGCGGGTCGAGCCCAATCCGCTGCGCATCCTGGTGGTCGACGACGTGGCGGTGAACCGCGAGCTGGTTTCGGCCCTTCTCGCCCCATTCGACCTCGAGGTCTGTGAGGCCGCAAACGGGGTCGAAGCGGTGGAGGCGGCCCAGCGCGACGTGTTCGACCTGATCCTGATGGACCTGCAGATGCCGGTGATGGACGGCCTGGCCGCCGCCCGCGCCATCCGCCGCGAGGCGCCCCTGAACGCGGCGACCCCGATCCTGGCTCTCAGCGCCAATGTCATGGCCGCCCAGGTCGAGGCCTGCCGCGCCGCGGGCATGAACGATCATATCGCCAAGCCGATCAATCCGGGCGAGCTTTTGAGCAAGATCGACCGCTGGGCCCCAGGCGGCGAACCGGCCACGGCGGAGGTCGCTTAAGCGAAATCCTTGCTCAGCTCGGCGCGGGCGGCCGGGCTGAGGGCAGCCATGTGCGCGTAGTGCTCGTGGTCGCAGCCGACCAGGATGGCGGTCGTCGGGTCGCGGAACTTGGCCTTCTGGGCTTCGGTCAGCGAAAAATGCAGGAAGTGGACCGAGGAGGTCTTGCCGTCCTCGCGCGTGCGCTCGATGTCGCCTTCGGGAACGCCCATGACCTTGTCAGCGCCGATCTGGATGAAGAAGCTGTCCTCGGCCCCGCCGAGCCGGGCCAGCAGGGCGGCGCGGCGTCGCTCGTCCTCGATTTCGAACATCACCGTGGCCACCAGCTCGTCCCCCTGCGGGATCAAGGGGTTGTAGGCCGAAAGCTCGTCAGCGATCTGGGCCTCGCCGCCCTTTTCGACCAGCAGCATCTCCTGGACCTGGAACAGCATGGTCTCGAAGGTCTCGAAATAGAAGGTGCAGACGGGGCCAAGCTCCACGCGGCGCAGCCGCTTGACGGGCAGCAGCGACGCGCGGCGCTCCTTGCGCACCTTGGCGAAGTCGGCGTCGGGCAGGATGTCGGCGCGGGTGATCTGGCGCTGGGCGGCGGGCATGAGGTCAGGCTCCGGCATAGGAACGGGCGAGGATCTCGATCGGATGCGCTTGGACCGGCTGGGCGGCGCCGGCCGGCAGTTCGGCGACCAAAAGCTGGCCGAGATGCTTGCAGGCCAAAGGGCAGTCCGAGCATAGGGTCTCGGTCTTCTTCTGCGCCACCTGGCGGGCGGCCGGCTTGCCGACCTTGACCGCCATCGGGCGGGTCTCCTGCATCACCCCGAAGGTGCCGCCGTGGCCGGAGCAGCGCTCGACCAGTTCGACGCGGGTGTCGGGGATCAGCTTCAGCATCTCGGCCGACTTGGCGCCCATGTTCTGGGCCCGGGCGTGGCAGGCGTGATGCACGGTCACCCCGCCCTCGATCGGCTTGAGGCCAGGAGCCAGGCCCACCGACTTTGAGAGCTCGACCACGTACTGGCTGATGTCGCGGGTGGCGGCCGCCAGCTTCTTCACCGGCTCGCTCTCCGGCAGCAGCAGCGGCCATTCGAACTTCATCATCAGGCCGCAGCTGGCGGTCAGGGCCACAACCTCGTAGCCCTGGTCGATCAGGGGACCAAAGACGGCGGCGACCCGTTCGGCCCGACCGGCCACGTCCTTCAGGTCGCCGGCCTCCAGCTGGGGCATGCCGCAGCATTCGGGATAGACCGCCCTGACCTCGACGCCCTGGCGCGCCAGCACCTCGGCGGCGGCGGTCGCAGTGTCGGGAGCGTTGTAGTCGACGAAGCAGGTCGCATAGAGCGCCACCTTGCGCCCGGCAGCGGGGCCGGCGGGATCGGCCTTCGGCGGGGTCTTCAGCCGGTCGGTCGCAGTCTTGGAATGGTACTTGGGCAGCTCGGCTTCAGCGTCGATATGCGCCACCGCCTGCATCAGGCCGCGGACCGGCTTGTTCTTGACGTCCGTCGCCCAGTTGGCGAGGCCCGCCACCGGCTTGGCCAGCTTGCCGTTGCGATCGGTCTCGCCCAGCTGCTCGCGCACGAAGTCGCCGCCCTTGGCGCGCCGCTGCGCCGCCCGGTGGCGAAGGATCAGGTGCGGGAAGTCCACGTCGAAGCTGTGCGGCGGGACATAGGGGCACTTGGTCATGAAGCACATGTCGCAGAGCGTGCAGGCGTCGGCGACCTTGCCGTATTCGCTCTTGGCCACCCCATCGAGCTCGCCGGTCGGACTCTCGTCGACCATGTCGAACAGCTTGGGGAAGCTGTCGCACAGATTGAAGCAGCGCCGGCAGCCGTGACAGATGTCGAACACCCGCTCCATCTCGTGCTCGATGGCGGCGAGGTCATAGAAGCTCTCGTCGCGCCAGTTCAGCGGATGGCGGAACGGGGCGTCCAGGCTGCCTTCGCGGGCGGCGGGCGGAGTTTCGGGCATTTGAACCTCGAGCCCCTCCCCCTTGCGGGGAGGGGTTGGGGTGGGGGTGTCAGTTCAGGAGTCTGGGTTCGGACCGGCAGGTTCGGCGCCTCACCCCCGCCCCCTGCCCCCTCCCCGCAAGGGGGAGGGGGTTTCGGCGATCAAAGCGCGTCCAGCGCCCGCTGGAAGCGGCCGGCGTGGGACTTTTCGGCCTTGGCCAGGGTCTCGAACCAGTCGGCGATCTCGTCGAAGCCTTCCTCGCGGGCGGTGCGGGCCATGCCGGGGTACATGTCGGTATATTCGTGGGTCTCGCCGGCGATGGCGGCCTTGAGGTTGGCGTCGGTGGCGCCGATCGGCAGGCCGGTGGCGGGGTCGCCGACGGCTTCCATGAATTCCAGGTGGCCGTGGGCGTGGCCGGTCTCGCCTTCCGCGGTCGAGCGGAACACGGCGGCGACGTCGTTGTAGCCTTCGATGTCGGCCTTTTGCGCGAAGTAGAGGTAGCGGCGGTTGGCCTGGCTTTCGCCGGCGAAGGCGGCCTTCAGATTATCGAGGGTCTTGCTGGTGGCGAGGCTCATGGTCGTCTCCCAAATGATGCGGCCGCCGGACAGGCGAAAGCCGCCGTCGGAACTGGCGGAATCGGTTTTAGGCCCGCCGCCGAACAGCGGTCCAATTGATAGAATTTTGCCTTTGGATAGAGGGTTTCTATGTGCTGCGAATGCGTCGCAGGCGCGAGCCGAGACTGCACGCCCGCTGAAAATACGGCGCTATTTTAGTGATCACAGATTAGAGGTTGAGGCGCTGCGCCCGGCGCACAGCCCATTCTGCGGGCTGCCAAGCTACTGAGGCGGGCCGCCGTCTTGACTCCGCCGCCCTTTCCGCCAACAAGTGATCACAGTTTGGGGACGGGAATGCTGCTGAACACCACCCTTCGCGACCTGGAGCGACGCGCCGCCGCGCTGTCCCTGCCGAATCAGGCGGTGATCGACGGCGCCTGCGTGGACGCCCTGTCGGGCGCCACCTTCGACAATCCCGGCCCCCGCGACGGCAAGCTTCTGAACCAGGTCGCGGCCTGCGACGGCGCCGACGTGGACCGCGCGGTCGCCGCCGCCCGCCGCGCCTTCGAGGACGAGCGTTGGCGCGGCCAGGGACCCAGGGCGAAGAAGGCGGTGCTGCACCGCCTGGCCGACCTGATGGCGGCCCACGCAGACGAACTGGCACTCTTGGAAAGCCTCGACACCGGCAAGCCGCTGCACGACGCGGCCAATGTCGACATCCCGTTGGCCATCGGCACCACCCGCTACTACGCCGAGGCCCTGGACAAGGTCTATGGCGAGGTCGGCCCCTCGCCCGCCGATCGCATCTCCATGGCCGTGCACGAGCCCCTGGGCGTGATCGGGGCCATCGTGCCGTGGAACTTCCCGCTGCACATGGCCATGTGGAAGGTCGCCCCGGCCCTGGCCATGGGCAATTCGGTGGTGCTGAAGCCGGCCGAACAGTCGCCGATGACCGCCATTCGCCTCGGCGAACTGGCCCTGGAGGCCGGCCTGCCGGCGGGCGTGCTGAACGTGGTCCCTGGCCTGGGCGCTGTCGCCGGCCAGGCGATCGGCCGGCACATGGATGTCGACATGGTCGCCTTCACCGGCTCGGGCCCGGTCGGGCGCCAGCTGATGGTCTATGCCGGCGAGAGCAACCTGAAACGGGTCAGCCTGGAGCTGGGCGGGAAGTCGCCCCAGATCGTGTTCGCCGACTGCCCCGACTTCGAAGCCGCCGCCCAGGCCGCCGCCTGGGGCGTGTTCTATAACCAGGGAGAGGTCTGCACCGCCGCCTCGCGCCTCCTGGTGCAGAAGGACGTCAAGGACGCCTTCGTGGCCCGCGTGGTCGAGATCGCCGCCGGCATAGCCGTGGGCGACCCCTTGGATCCCGAAACCCGCTTCGGGGCCATGATCAGCGAGCGTCAGATGGCCACCGCCCTGCGCTACATCGCGACCGCGGAGGCCGAGGGCGGCGAACTGAAGATCGGCGGCGGCCGCACCCGCCTCGAGACCGGCGGCTACTATGTCCAGCCGACCATCTTCGACGGGCTCAATCCCGGCTCGACCCTGGCGCGGGAAGAGGTGTTCGGCCCGGTCCTGGGCGTGCTCTCGTTCGACACGCCCGACCAGGCCATCGCGCTCGCCAACGACACGGTCTTTGGCCTGGCCGCGGGCCTGTGGACCTCGGACCTCAGCCTCGGGCACAAGGCGGCCAAGAAGCTCCGCGCAGGCCTGGTCTGGGTCAACGGCTGGGACGCCTGCGACATCACCATGCCCTTCGGCGGCTTCAAGCAGTCCGGATTTGGACGTGACCGCAGCCTGCACGCCCTGCACAAATACGCCGACCTCAAGGCCATCTCGATCACTCTCAGGTAAGCCATCTTGACCGCCCTTTCGCACCCCATCGCCGATCCCGCCGAATGCAAGGCCTTCCTGGACGCCAATCCGGATGTGCAGTTCTTCGAGGTGATCTTCACCGCCCTCTCCGGCGTGCCCCGCGGCAAGCGCCTGCGCCGGCACGAGATCATGGCGGTCTATGAATATGGCCGCTTCCTGCCGGGCTCGATCCTGGTCTGCGACGTCACCGGCCAGGACTGCGAGGACACGGGCCTGGTCTGGGCCGATGGCGACGCCGACCGCCTGGCCAAGCCGGCGCCCGGCACCCTGGTGCGCGCGCCCTGGCTGGGCGACGACACCGCCCAGGTCCTGACCTCGCTCTACGAGCTGGACGGCACGCCCAACGACATCGACCCGCGCCACGTGCTGCGCCGGGTGCTGCAGCGCTTCGCCGACGATGGCCTGACCCCTGTGGTGGCCTGCGAGATCGAATATTACCTAGTCGATCCCATGCGCACCGAGGCCGGCGGCATCGAGCTGGCGGCCTCGCCGGTCACCGGCGAGCGCCCGTCGCTGCACGGGGTCTATGGCCTGCGCGAGATCGAGGATTTCGCCAACTTTTTCCGTGACCTGTGGACCTGCGCCGACATCCAGGGCGTGCCGCTGGAGGGGGCCATCTCGGAATACGCCCCCGGCCAGGTCGAGCTGACCCTGAAGCACGGCCCCGACGCCCTCAGAGCCGCCGACGAGGCCCTGATGTACAAGCGCATCGCCAAGGGTGTGGCGGTGCGCAACGGCTGCGAGGCCACCTTCATGGCCAAGCCCTTCGCCGAACGCGCCGGCAGCGGCCTGCACCTGCACGTCAGCGTCAACGACGCCAAGGGCAACAACATCTTCGCCAGCGAGAAGCCCGAGGGCGAGCCGCCCCTGCGCCACGCCGTCGGCGGGATGAAGGCGACGCTCGGCGAGGCCATGGCGATCTTCGCCCCCAACGCCAACTCGTTCCGCCGCTTCCGCGCCAACTCCTATGCGCCGGTGGCGCCGACCTGGGGGGTGAACAACCGCACCGTCTCGCTGCGGGTGCCGGCGGGTCCGCCCAAGGGCCGGCATATCGAGCACCGGGTCGCGGGCGCCGACGCCAACCCCTATCTGGCGCTGGCGGCCCTTCTGGCCGGCGTGCACCACGGCCTGAAGAACCAGATCGACCCCGGCCCGCCGGTGGTCGGCGACGGCTACGAGGCGGCGGCCAAGATGGACCTGCGCCTGCCGGCCAACTGGTTCGCCGCGGTCGAGGCCTTCGACCGCTCGGCCGTGCTGCGCGACTACCTCGGCGACCGGTTCGTGGAGATGTTCTGCAAGGTCAAGCGCACCGAGCAGGACCGCTTCTTCGCCGAGGTGCCGGCGCTGGACTACGACTGGTACTTGAAGAACGTCTGAGGGGGCGCTGATGGCCAGACGCTTCTCATCTACGCGCCGCTCGCTGCTGGCGGGCCTGGGCGCAGCCGCGGCCGGGATCAGCTTCGGCGCCATGGAAGGCTGCGCCGACACCTATCCGATCGGCAAGAACGGCGAGGAGCAACGGCTCAACCTCTACAACTGGGACACCTATACCCCAAAGACGACCCTGTCGGACTTCAAGCGGGCCACGGGGATCGACGTGCATATGAGCCTGTTCGCCACCAACGACGAACTGTTCTCAAAGCTGCGCGCCGGCAATCCGGGCTTCGACGTGATCGTGCCGTCGGACCAGTTCGTTACGCGGCTGAAGATCTCGGACATGCTGATGCCGCTGGATCTGGACAAGATCCCCAACCACAAGAACCTTCTGCCGCAATTCCAGAATCCCGCCTTCGATCCCGGCCGCCGGTGGTCGATGCCCTATACCTGGCTGGTGCTGGGCGTCGGCTACCGAAAGTCCAAGATGACCGGCGGCGTGCCCGACAGCTGGAAGTGGTTGATGGACAGCGACCAGTACAAGGGCCGGATCGGCCTGTTCTCGGAAGCCGACGACCTGATGGGCCTGGGCGCCAAATATCTGGGCCACTCGATCCACAACATTTCGCCCGAGGTGCTCGACCAGATCGCGCGCATGTACATCAAGCAGAAGCCGAACATCAAAATCTTCCACAACGATGAGGGCCAGGACCTCTTGCTCTCGGGCGAGATCGACATCGTCATGGAGTACAACGGCGACATCGCCCAGGTGATGCAGGAAGACCCGGACCTGGACTTCGTGGTGCCGAAGGAAGGCTCGATCCTGAACTCGGACTGCCTGTGCATTCCCAAAGGCGCGCCGCGCCCCGACAACGCCCACCAGTTCATCAACTTCATCCTCGACGCCAAGAACGGCGCCGCGATCTACAACACCATCAAGTATCCCACGCCGAACGCCGCGGCCCTGGCCCTGATGCCGGCAAGCTATCGCGAGAACAAAGCGATCTACCCGCCGCCCGAAGTGATGGCGCACTGCGAATACACCGAATTCGAGGGCCTGCAGCGCTCACGCCTGTTCGACGAGACTTTGACGCGGATCTTTGCGGCATGAGGGCGCGCTGCATCCCGCCACTGGCGCAGGCCCCCTCTTCTCTCGGAGAAGGGAGCGCCGCCCATGGATGAGCACTGGAAACGCGCCAAGGGCGTGTTCGCCGCGGTGGGCGGGCCGCCGACCTTCTGGCTGCTGGCCTTCTTCCTGATCCCGCTGGCGATCATCTGGACCTACAGCTTCGGCGAGAACACCGACCTGGTGCACATCGCCATCAACGGGACCTTCTCCAACTACGGCCACGCGCTGAACCCGCTCTATCTGGGCATCATCGTCAAGTCGTTCTGGTTCGCGGCCCTCACCACCCTTCTGTGCCTGGTGATCGGCTTTCCGGTGGCGATCGCCATCACCTTCGCCTCTGAGAAGACCAAGGCCTGGCTGCTGCTTCTGATCATGCTGCCGTTCTGGACCAACCTTCTGATCCGCACCTATGCGCTGATGGCGGTCCTGCGGACTGAGGGTTACATCAACTTCACCCTGGCCTTCTTCTGGAACCACCTCAGCCAGTTGACCGCGCTGGCCGGCCATCCGCTGGCGCCGTTCCACCCGCTGGAGCTGCTGCACAACAATTTCGCCGTGGTGTTCGGCCTCGTCTATGTGCAGCTGCCCTTCATGGTGCTGCCGCTCTATGCGGCGCTGGACCGGCTGGACCGCTCGCTCTTGGAAGCCAGCCTCGACCTCGGCGCCGGCCAGTTCACCACCTTCCGCCGCGTGGTCATCCCGTTGGCGACGCCAGGGATCATCTCCGGGATCATCGTCACCCTGATCCCCTCGATCGGCGCCTACCTGACCCCGGACCTGCTGGGCGGCCCGGAGAGCATGATGATCGCCAACGTCATCGAGCGGCAGTTCAAGACCGCCAACAACTGGCCGTTCGGCTCGGCCCTCTCGTTCATGCTGATGTACATGACCTTCGTCGCCATCGCCGTGCAGGCGATCGTCTCGCGCGGCCGCAAAAAGGCGGAGGCCGCGTGATGCGCGACAAGTCTCCCCCCGGCCCCCTCGAATACCTGCGCCGACCCGCCATTCGCGCCTGGCTGATCGGGACCTGCATCTTCCTCTACACGCCGCTGATCACCCTGATGGCGTTCAGCTTCAACAACTCCAAGCGCAACGTCGTCTGGCGCGGCTTCACCCTCGACTACTACGTCCAGGTGCTGCACGACACCGACCTGATGGTGGCCTTCGGCAACAGCCTGACCATCGCCGCCGTCTCGACCCTGATGAGCGTGATCCTGGGGGCGATGACGGCGATCCTGCTCTGGCGGTTCCGCTTCCCGGCCAAGCCGGCGCTGGAAGGCGCCCTGGCCCTGCCGATCGTGGTGCCGGAGATCTGCATGGGCGTGGCCATGCTGGTGTTCTTCACCCAGGTCATGCCCTGGCCGACCGAGATGCCCTGGCCCCTCAACCTCGGGGCCATCATCATCTCGCACATCTCCTTCTCGTTCAGCTTTGTCGCCATCGTCATCCGCGCCCGTCTGGCCTCGTTCAACCGAGAACTGGAAGAGGCGGCCAAGGACCTGGGCGCCAGCGAGTGGCGCATCTTCAACGACATCCTGATCCCGCACATCCGGCCGGGCCTAGTGGCGGGAGGCCTGCTGGCCTTCACCCTCAGCCTGGACGACTTCGTGATCACCTTCTTCACGTCCGGGCCGGACACCACGACCTTCCCGGTCAAAGTCTATTCCATGGCCCGTTTCTCACCGACGCCCGAGATCAACGCGGTCTCGACCGTTCTCATCATCATCACCGTCGCCCTCACCGCCATCGCCCTGCGCCTGCAGGGGACCGAGATGGCCAGCGACGTCGCCGGCGGCTGAAACGGACACGAATGAGCGAGAAAAAGACCATCATCCGCTTCGAGAACGTCACCAAACGCTTCGGCAAGATGGTGGCGGTGGACAATGTCTCCCTGTCGATCGACGAGGGCGAGTTCTTCGCCCTGCTGGGCCCCTCCGGCTGCGGCAAGACCACTCTCTTACGCATGCTCGCCGGCTTCGAGACCCCGACCGAGGGGCGAATCCTGATCGACGGCCAGGACATCAGCAAGATCCCGCCCAACAAGCGGCCGGTGAACATGGTGTTCCAGTCCTACGCCGTGTTCCCGCACATGACCGTGGCCGACAACGTCGGCTATGGCCTCAAGGTCGACGGGGTGGGCGCCGCCGAGCGCGCCCAGCGGGTGGAAGAGGCCCTGGCCCTGGTCAAGCTGGACGGCTTCGGCGCGCGCAAGCCCGACCAGATGTCCGGCGGCCAGCGCCAGCGCGTGGCCCTGGCCCGCGCCCTGGTCAAGCGGCCGCGGGTGCTGCTGCTCGACGAGCCGCTCTCGGCCCTCGACGCCAAGCTGCGCGAGGCCATGCGCACCGAACTGGCCATCCTGCAGGAAAAGGTCGGCATCACCTTCCTGATCGTCACCCACGACCAGGACGAAGCCCTGGCCATGGCCACGCGCTGCGCGGTGATGAACCGGGGCCTCCTGCAACAGGTGGCGACGCCGTCCGACCTCTACGAATATCCGAACTCGCGCTTCGTCGCCGACTTCATCGGCTCGGTGAACCTGTTCGAGGGCAAGCTCAGCGTCGACGAGCCGGACCATGCGGTGATCGACAGCCCCGAGCTGCCGGCCCCGATCTTCCTGGACCACGGCGTCACCGGAGCGCACCAGACCAACCTCTGGGTCGCCCTCAGGCCCGAGAAGATCGAGCTGCACAAACGCGTCAACGGGGCCGAAGCCCCGCTCCTGGAAGACGCTCGCCCCGGGACCAACGTCGCCGCCGGTATCATCCGCCAGATCTCCTATCTGGGCTCGGAGTCGGTCTACGAAGTCGAGCTGGACAATGGCCGGCGGGTGAAGGCCCTCAGAACCAACCTCACCCGTCAGGACCAGGAG
This sequence comes from Phenylobacterium montanum, assembly GCF_018135625.1. NCBI lineage: Bacteria > Pseudomonadati > Pseudomonadota > Alphaproteobacteria > Caulobacterales > Caulobacteraceae > Poindextera > Poindextera montana. The sequence goes on along the minus strand of NZ_CP073078.1, from coordinate 5,407,527 downwards.
GACTTCACCTGGGACGAGCCGGTATGGCTCGCCTGGCACGCCTGCTCGCCCGCGGTGCTGTTGTCATGACCGCCGCCCGCCCCGTCCTTGGCATTGCCTGCTGCACGCGCATCGTCGAGCCCGAGCCGGCCCAGGCGGTCATGAACCGCTATGTGCGGGCGGCGATGAAGTTCGCCGATTGCGCGGCCCTGCTGGTTCCCGCCATGCCCGACCTGATGAGCGCGCAGGAGGTGGCCCCGCGGCTAGATGGCCTGCTCTTGACCGGCAGCCCCTCGAACCTTCAACCGCACCGCTATGGCGAGGCGATCGACGACGCACCCGGCCCCTTCGACCCTGGGCGGGACGAAATAACCCTCAGCCTGGCCAAGGCGATGATGGACCTCGGCAAGCCCGTGTTCGGGGTTTGCCGCGGCCTGCAGGAGCTCAATGTGGCCTTTGGCGGCGCGCTGCGCCGGGACACCAGCGAGAATCCCGACCTGATCGCTCATCATGCCCCGCTGGACGTCAGCTTTGACGCGATGTTCGACCACTTCCATCCGGTGGCTCTGACCCCGGGCGGCGTCCTGGCGCGAAGCCTGGGCCGCACCGAGCTGACAGTCAATTCCGTCCACTTCCAGGGGATCGGCCGGCTGGGCTCGGGCCTGAAAGTTGAGGCCGTCGCTCCGGACGGCGTGGTCGAGGCGATCTCGACCGAGATCAACGGGGCTCCGGTCGTCGCCGTGCAGTGGCATCCCGAATGGCAGGTCGAGGCCAATCCCGACAGCCAAGGCTTTTTCCGCCTGCTCGGCCGCGCCCTGCGCGGCGAGCTGGCCGCTTCCGATCTGAGGACTGCGTCATGACCCTGAAGAACTACGACATCGCCGAGCTGCGCCGCCTGGACGTGGCCCACCACCTGCCCTGCCACCAGGACCACAAGCTGATGCAGGATCTGGGCGGCGCCCGGATCATCACCCGGGCGCAGGGCTCGACCATTTTCGACGGCGAGGGAACGCCGCTCCTGGACGGCATGGCGGGCCTCTGGTGCGTTCAGGTCGGCTATGGCCGCGAGGAGCTGGCCAAGGTCGCCTACGACCAGATGCTGGAGCTGGCCTACTACAACACCTTCTTCAAGACCGCCTCGCCGCCGACCGTGCTCTTGGCGACCAAGATCTCCCAGCTGATGGGCGGCAATCTGAGCCACGTGTTCTTCAACAATTCCGGCTCGGAGGCGGTCGACACCATCATCCGCCTCGCCCGCTACTACTGGCAGCTCAAGGGCCAGCCCGAGCGCAACGTGCTGATCGCGCGGAACAACGCCTATCACGGCTCGACCATCGCCGGCGCCAGCCTCGGCGGCATGAGCCACATGCACGCCCAGGGCGGGCCGTTCGTGCCGGGCATCGAGCATGTGATGCAGCCCTACCAGTTCAACGAGGGCTTCGGCGAAGACCCCGAGGCCTTCTGCCAGCGCGCCGTCGACGCCATCGAGAGCAAGATCCTCGAAGTCGGGCCGGAGAAGGTCGCCGCGGTGATCGGCGAGCCGATCCAGGGCGCCGGCGGCGTCATCATCCCGCCCGAGGGCTACTGGCCCAAGGTCGAGGCCCTGTGCCGCAAGTACGGCTGCCTGCTGGCCGTCGACGAGGTGATCTGCGGCTACGGGCGGCTGGGCCAATGGTTCGGCTTCCACCACTACGGGATCAAGCCGGACCTGGTCTCCATGGCCAAGGGCCTGTCCTCCGGCTACCTGCCGATCTCGGCCGTGGGCGTGGCGGACTTCATCGTCGAGGCCCTGCGCAGCGTCAGCGACGACTTCGTGCACGGCTTCACCTATTCCGGCCATCCGACCGCTGCGGCCGTGGCGCTGAAGAACATCGAGATCATCGAGCGCGAGGGCCTGGTCGAGCGCACCCGCACCGACACCGGCCCCTACCTGGCCAAGGGCCTGGCCGAACTGGCCAAGCATCCCCTGGTCGGCGAGGCCCGCTCGGTCGGCCTGATCGGGGCGGTGGAGATCGTCGCCGAGAAGGGCACCAACAAGCGCTTCGGCGGCAAGGAGGGCCCGGCCGGCCTGATCGTGCGCGACCTCTGCATCAAGCACGGCCTGATGGTCCGCGCCGTGCGCGACTCGATCGTGTTCAGCCCGCCGCTGGTGATCACCCACGCCGAGATCGACCAGCTGGTCGGCACCATCAGGAAGGCGCTGGACGAGGCCCTGCCGGCCCTGAAGGAGATCAAGGCGGCGGCTTGAGGCCAAGAAGCACCCTTCCCCCTCGCTGGGGGAAGGGCTTGCTTTCGGTGAACTGAAACATGCCCGACTTCGTCATCGCACCCGCCACTGACGCCGACCTGCCGGCCGTGGTCGAGCTGGTCAACTCCGCCTATCGCGGCGAGGGCGCTGAAGCCGGCTGGACCACCGAGGCCAGCTATATCGACGGGCAGCGGACCAGCCTCGCCCTGCTGGCCGAGGAGCTTGCGGCGACGCCTACGCCGAGCCTGCTCCTGCTGCGCCGGGAGGCCGGCGGCGACATCCTGGCCTGCGCCATGGTCGAGCCGCACATCGACGAGGGCTACGCCTATCTGGGCATGATCACGGTCAAGCCCGGCCTGCAGGCCGGCGGCGTCGGGCGGGCCATGCTGGAGGCGGCCGAGGCGCACGCCGCGGCGCTCGGGGCCAGGCGGACCGAGATGACCGTCGTGCACCTGCGCGACACCCTGATCGCCTGGTACGAACGGCGCGGCTATCGGCTGACTGGGGCGCGCAAGCCGTTCCCGTACGACGACGCCCGCTTCGGTACGCCAAGGGTGGCGGGCCTGGAGTTCGTGGTGCTGGACAAGGCGCTCTGAGCCCATGGCCCTCTATGACGGCGACACCTATGACCTGACGGAGGTCGACAGCCTGTGGCGGACGACCGCCCGGCCGGGGCGGGATTTCCCCCGCCTGGAGGGCGATATCCAAGCCGAGGTCGCCATCATCGGCGCCGGTTTCACCGGCCTTTCCGCCGCCCTGCACCTGGCCCGCGAGCATGGGATCGGGGCCGTGGCGCTGGAGGCCGGGCCGATCGGCTGGGGCGCCTCGGGCCGCAACGGCGGCTTCTGCGTGCCGGGCGGCGACAAGCTGGGGCTGGCCGCCATGGCCAAGCGCTGGGGCGCGGACGAGGCGAGGCGCTATCACGCCTTGACCCTGGCCGCGGTCGAGCGGGTCGCCGGCGTCCTGCGCGACGAGGCGATCGAGGCGGAGCCGCAGCCCGGGGGCGAGCTGACCATGGCCCACAGCCCCAGGGCCTTCGCCGAGCAGAAGGTCGAGCGCGAGGAGATCCTGGCGCTGACCGGCCACGAGCGCGAACTCCTCAGCGCTGAGGCCCTGGTCGAGCGCGGCCTTTCCGCCGGCTTCGTCGGCGGCCTGCGCGAGCCGGTGGGCTTCGGCCTGCATCCCCTGAACTATGTGCGCGGCCTCGCCGCCTCGGCCGCCCGCCACGGCGCCAGGCTGTTCGAGCACAGCGCCGTCACTAGCTGGCGGCGCGAGGGCCAGGCCCACCGGCTGGAGACGGCGACGGGCTCGGTCGTGGCCAGGAAGGTGATCGTCGCCACCGGCGGCTATCCGCCCGAGCAGATCAATCCCCAGATCGGCGGACGGGTGCTGCCGGTCCTGTCGAACATCATCGCAACGCGCCCCCTGACGGCTCAGGAGCAGGCCGCCCAGGGCTGGACCTCGACCCAGGCGGTCGACGACAGCCGCGCCCTCTTGCACTATTTCCGCCTGTTGCCCGACGGCCGCTTCCTGTTCGGCGGGCGCGGCGGCCTGGGCGGAAGCGACGCCTCGGCGCGATCCTTCCGCGCGCGGCTGACGGCGGAGTTCCACACCATGTTCCCGGCCTGGCGCCACGTCGAGATCACTCATTTCTGGCGCGGCCTAGTCGATCTTTCGGCGGACCTCGCGCCCCATTGCGGCGCGCTGGAGGAGGACCAGACCATCCTGATGGGCTGCGCCTATCACGGCTCGGGTGTCTCCATGGGCAGCGAGACCGGCACCCAGCTGGCTCGGCTCGCGGCGGGGCTGGACACGCCCGCCCTGCCCGGCTTCATGCGCCGGCCGCCGCCGCGGTTTCCCCTGCCGGGCCTGCGCAAGCTCTACCTCGCCGGCGCCCTGGCCGGCTTCGAACTGAAGGACCGGTTCGGCTGATGACGCGTTCGGTTCCTATATCAAAGACCCAATCCCCCATCATCGGAGCGCCCGCATGACCACGACCGCGACCCTGGAGCGCCCGGCGGCCAACCCCCTGGGCATCAGCCGCCTGGACCTGATCAGGACCGGCGCCTTCATCGACGGCCGCTGGATCGACGACCCATCCGGCCAGCGCTTCGACGTGGTCAATCCGGCTGACGGCGCCCTGATCACCGCCTGCGTCGATGGCGGGCCGGAGCTGGCGGCCCAGGCGGTGGACGCGGCCCACGCCGCCTTCGCCTCCTGGCGCGAGACCACCGCCAAACAGCGCTCGACGCTGCTGCGCGCCTGGTTCGACCTGATCAACAAAAACGCCGACGACCTGGCCCGGCTGATGGCCTGGGAGATGGGCAAGCCGGTGGCCGAGGCCAGGGGCGAGATCGCCTATGGCGCCGGCTACATCGAGTGGTTCGCCGAGGCCATCAAGCACGAGAACGGCGACGTGATCCCCGAGCCGATCGCCGGCCGCAAGATGCTGGCGGTGCGCGAGCCGGTGGGCGTGGCGGCGGTGATCACCCCCTGGAACTTCCCCATGGCCATGATCGCCAGGAAGTTCGGCCCGGCCCTGGCCGCGGGCTGCACGGTCGTGGCCAAGCCGGCCGAGGACACCCCGCTGTCGGCCCTAGCCCTGGTGGCCCTGGCCGAGGAGGCCGGCATCCCGAAAGGCGTGATCAACATCATCCCCGCCAGCCGCGAGCGCACGCCGGCGATCTCCAGCGTCTGGCTGGCCGACAGCCGCGTGCGCAAGGTCTCCTTCACCGGCTCGACTCCGGTGGGCAAACTGCTGGCCAAGGGGTCGGCCGACACCCTCAAGCGCCTGTCGATGGAGCTGGGCGGCGACGCCCCCTTCATCGTGTTCGACGACGCCGACCTGGACATCGCCGTCGACGCCCTGATGAAGGCCAAGTTCAGGAACGCCGGCCAGGCCTGCATCGCCGCCAACCGGGTGCTGGTGCAGGACGGCATATATGACGCCCTGGCCGAGCGCATGGCCGCCGCCGTCGGCAAGCTGACCGTGGGCGCAGCCCAGGACGGCGCCTTCGACATCGGCCCGCTGATCAACGCGCGCGCCATCGAGAAGGTCGAGCGCCTGGTGGGCGAAGCCAAGGCCCAGGGCGCCAAGGTGCTGGTCGGCGGCGCGCGCCATGCGGCGGGACCGAGCTTCTTCCAGCCTACGGTCCTAGCCGACATGCCGGCGGACATGCGCGGCAGTTGCGAAGAGATCTTCGGCCCGGTCCTGCCGCTGGCGCGGTTTTCCACCGAGGACGAGGCGGTGGCCCTGGCCAACGACACCCCGTTCGGCCTGGCGTCCTACTTCTGCACCCGCGACCAGAAGCGCATCTGGCGCGTGGCCGGCCGGCTGCAGAGCGGCTTGGTGGGGGTCAACGAAGGCGCCATCTCCAGCGAATACGCTCCCTTCGGCGGGGTCAAGGAGAGCGGCTACGGCCGCGAGGGCTCGGCCCATGGCCTGGCCGACTACCAGTCGCTGAAATATGTGTGCCTGGGCGGGCTGGGGTGAGGCTTGGCGCTACAGCAGCTGGTCGGGCTCCAATCCCGCTGGGGATTGGACGGTTTCTCCTCGGGCCGGCCATGAGACCCCGTTCCGATCCAAGCTGAACAGCAATCGCGCGTCCTCCCGCACCTCAACCGCCAATGGAACGGGTGGCTGCCGCAATATCTGATGCGCCAGATGGCGGGCCTGATCGAAATCGTCGACGACATCGAGGACCAGATCCGGAACGATCGAATAGACTCGGTGAGCGTACAGGCTGAACACCCGCATAGTCGGCTCCTTCGCACATTGAGGCGGGAGCGGACTGGGGTCTCTCTCAGCCACCGGCGCCCGAAAGGCCGCTGCCGGTGATGCAACGCATTGTATGCTCATGGCCATGGAGAGTCCGCCCAAATCGGTAAATTGATACCGATCGAATCGAGCGGACGCCGAATATCCGATCGGAAAGGGGCGACGCCTAAGGTCTGAGGCTCCCCGCATAGGCGGCCAGGTCGATGATCTGGGTGTCGTTCAATCCGCCAGCCGTAGCGCGCATCGGCGCGGCTTCAGGGTTGCTGCGCGTCCCGGTGCGGAAGGCGAACAGCTGGCGGGCGATGTAGGTCGGCGAGCGGCCGGCCAGGGGCGGTCCCAGGCCGCCCTTGAGGCCCACGCCGTGGCAGGCGGAGCAAGGGGCCGCCAGGGCCGCGCCGCGGGCGATCGCGCCCTTGGGCACATAGGCGACGAAGCCGACATGGCTGTCGCGCAACTCGAACCGCTGCATCGAGTCCGGCCCTTCGAGGATGCGCTGGCCCAGCGGGACCCGCGTCCCCTTGCCGAAGCCATAGACGAAGTGTTCGGCGACGAAGGGCGGGATCCTGTCGGCCTCGACCACCCGGACATGGGCGGTGAACTTCAGGCGGCTGTAATAGTCGGCGGCCTGGGCCGCCGCCTTGGGATCGACGCCCTGGGCCGTGTCGGTCATCAGCTGGATCGGGCGGAAGGCGGAGCCCTTGGCGCGTGCGCCCGAAGCGAAGTCGGCGACCTGGCGGCGGATGTAGTCGGCCGGGAGGCCCGCCAGGGAGGCGTTCTCCGGCCGCCCGGCGCCGTCCGGCAGGTGGCAATAGCCGCAGGCGCCGGCTGGCCCCTGCCCCTCGGCCACCGCAGGCGGCATGGGTGGGTGCTCGGCGGGCCGCCAGTCGACTGCGTGGCCAAGGTCGCCCAGCTGGGCGTCGGTGAAGCCGGCCTTGGAGCCCGGCAGACGACGCAGCGCCTTGGCGTCGGCCTTGGCGGCCGCGCCCCGAACGCCAGCCGGGTACAGCCAGTCGCCCGATGCCGTCTCGGCCGCCGCAAACGCCGCCAGCGCCATCGCCGCGAGCCCTACGGCCGCCGGCCAGATCGGTTTCATGCGAGCATCCCCCAACCCCGCCCGAGCTTGGCCGCAGCCGGCGCACTACGCAAGTCGCCCCTTCCACGCCCGTCGAACGCATGAGATGAAACCGGTCAAGGGCTTTGAAGGGGGATTCCATGCCGGCTGGACTGACACCGGTCGCGATCGCAGTCGTATTGCTGGGCGGCTATCTCCTGGGTTCGATCCCGTTCGGCCTGATCGCCACCCGCCTGGGCGGCGCTGGCGACATCCGCAAGGTGGGCTCGGGCAATATCGGCGCGACCAACGTGCTGAGGACCGGCCGGCGCGACCTGGCCCTGATCACCCTTCTGGGCGACGGCGGCAAGGCGGCGGTGGCGGCGCTTCTGGCGCGGTTCTTCATCGACCGGATCGCTCCCGGCGCCGATCCCCTGGCGGCGGCGTCCATGGCCGGCGCGGCGGCGTTCCTGGGCCACTGCTTCCCGGTCTGGCTGGGCTTCAAGGGCGGCAAAGGGGTGGCGACCTTCTTCGGCACCCTGTTCGCCGTAGCCTGGCCGGTGGGCCTGTTGGCCGGCGCCACCTGGATCGCCGTGGCGGTGATCTTCCGCATCTCGTCCCTGGGCGCCCTTGCCGCGGCGGCCCTGGCCCCGCTGTTCGCCCTGGCCCTGCATTCCGGCTATCCGGTGGTGGTGATGGCGGTGTTCCTGGCGGTGCTGATCTATATCCGCCACCACGAGAACATCGCCCGCCTGCTCAAGGGCCAGGAGCCGAAGATCGGGGCCAAGAAGGCCGCCGAGGCCGCCCAGGCGGAATGAGCGCGTCCGAGGTCTCCGCCGCCGAGCGTCGCGACTGGCTGAGGCTGGCCCGCACCGAGACCGTGGGGCCGGTCACCTTCACGCAGCTGCTGCGCCGGTTCGGCTCGCCGGCCCGGGCGCTAGACGCCCTGCCGGAACTGGCGCGGCGCGGCGGGCGGATGACGCCGCCCCGCATCCCCTCGCCCGCCGAGGCCGAGCGCGAGATCGAGGCCGGCGAGCGGCTGGGCGCGCGGCTTTTGATCGGCGCCGAGCCCGCCTTCCCGCCCATGCTGGCGGCGCTGGACCCGCCGCCGCCGGTGATCTGGGTGATGGGCGATCCGGCCCTTCTGCAGCGCCGCGCCATCGCGGTCGTCGGCGCGCGGATCGCCTCGGCGGCCGGCCAGCGCTTCGCCCGCGACCTCGCCCGGGCGGCCGGGGCCGAGGGGTTGGTGGTGGTGTCGGGCATGGCCCGTGGGGTCGATGGCGCGGCCCACGAGGGGGCGCTGGAGACCGGAACCGTCGCCGTGCTGGGCGGCGGGATCGACGACATCTATCCCCCCGAGCACGCCGGCCTCTACCAGCGCCTGGCCGAGCGCGGCGCCATCGTCAGCGAGAGCGCGCCGGGCCAGCGGGCCCAGGCCAAGGACTTCCCCCGCCGCAACCGGCTGATCTCCGGCCTGTCCCTGGCGGTGGTGGTGGTCGAGGCCGAACTGAGGTCCGGCAGCCTGATCACCGCCCGCCTGGCCGCGGAGCAGGGCCGCGACGTCCTGGCCGTGCCCGGCTCGCCCCTGGACCCGCGCGCCAAGGGGACCAACGACCTGATCCGCCAGGGCGCGGCCCTGTGCGAGGGGATCGAGGACGTGCTGCGGGCCATCGAGCACGCGCCGCGTCTGCGCGAGCCTGGCCCTTCGCCCTACGACCCGGCCGGCTTCGAGGAGCCGGACGCGGCCCTTGTCGAGCGTATCGCCGCCCTGCTCTCGCCCACGCCGACCCCGCGCGACGAGCTGGTGCGCAGCACGGGCGCCCCTGCGCCGCGGGTCTATGCCGCCCTGATGGAGCTGGCCCTGGCCGGCCGGGCGGAGCTGTTGGCCGGGGGCCTGGTGGCCTCGGGCGACCTGTCCTGAGCCACTGCCGCAGCCTTCTTCGGTTGACAGGGCCGCCCCGCCTCCCCAATTTCCCCCGCCGCGCGAACCTTCGGCTGTTGCGGCGTAATTCTTTCCTCCCCTATAGATCGAACGCATGAACGTCGTCGTCGTCGAGAGTCCGGCCAAGGCCAAGACCATCAACAAGTACCTGGGCTCCGGCTACACGGTCCTGGCCAGCTATGGCCACGTCCGCGACCTGCCGTCCAAGGACGGGTCGGTGCAGCCCGACGACGACTTCGCCATGACCTGGGAGGTCGAGGCCAAGGCGGCCAAGCGGCTTTCCGACATCGCCGACGCGCTGAAGGGCGCCGACCGCCTGATCCTGGCCACCGACCCGGATCGCGAGGGCGAGGCGATCAGCTGGCACGTCTTGGAAGTCCTGAACCGCAAGAAGGCGGTCAAGGGCGCCACGGTCGAGCGGGTGGTGTTCAACGCCATCACCAAGTCGGCCGTCACCGAGGCGATGAAGCACCCGCGCGACATCGACATGGAGCTGGTCGACGCCTATCTGGCGCGCCGGGCCCTGGACTATCTGGTGGGCTTCACCCTGTCGCCGGTCCTGTGGCGCAAGCTGCCGGGCGCGCGCTCGGCGGGCCGGGTCCAGTCGGTGGCCCTGCGCCTGGTCGTCGATCGCGAGATCGAGATCGAGCGCTTCAAGACCCAGGAATACTGGACCGTCGACGCCGACGTGACCGCCGGGACCGACCCGTTCCTGGCCCGCCTGGTCAAGCACCAAGGCAAGAAGCTCTCCAAGTTCGACCTTTCGAACGAAGTGGACGCGACGGCCGCCAAGGCTGCGGTCGAGGCGGCCAGCTTCAAGGTCGCCTCGGTGGAGAAGAAGCCGGGCCGGCGCTCGCCGCCGCCGCCCTTCACCACCTCGACCCTGCAGCAGGAGGCCGCGCGCAAGCTGGGCTTCTCGGCCCAGCGCACCATGCAGGCGGCGCAGAGGCTGTATGAAGGCGTCGACATCGGCGGCGAGACCGTCGGCCTGATCACCTATATGCGGACCGACGGGGTGCAGTCCTCGCCCGAGGCCATCGACGAGGCCCGCCAGGTCATCGCCGGCCGCTGGGGCAAGGAATACGTCCCCGAGAGCGGGCGCATCTACAAGACCAAGGCCAAGAACGCCCAGGAGGCCCACGAGGCCATCCGCCCGACCAGCCTGTCGCGCAACCCGGGCTCGCTGCGGCTGGAGCCCGAGTTGGGCCGGCTCTACGAGCTGATCTGGAAGCGGATGATCGCTTCGCAGATGGAATCCGCCAGGATCGAGCGGACCACGGTCGAGCTGGAGAGCGCCGACGGCAAGACCGGCCTGCGCGCCACTGGCCAGGTGGTGCTGTTCGACGGCTACCTCGCCGTCTACGAGGAAGGCCGCGACGACGAGGCGGACGAGGACGGCGGGCGCCTGCCGGCGATCCGCGAAGGCGCCGACGCCAAGGTCCTGGCCGCCCGCGCCGACCAGCACTTCACCGAGCCGCCGCCGCGCTATTCGGAAGCCTCACTGGTCAAGAAGATGGAGGAGTTGGGCATCGGCCGCCCCTCCACCTACGCCTCGATCCTGACCGTGCTCAGAGACCGCGCCTATGTGCGGATGGACAAGAACCGGTTCATCCCCGAGGACAAGGGCCGGCTGGTCACCGCCTTCCTGGAGCAGTTCTTCCGCCGCTACGTGGAATACGACTTCACCGCGGCGCTGGAGGAGAAGCTGGACCTGGTCTCGGCCGGCGAGCTGGACTGGAAGGCGCTGCTGCGCGAGTTCTGGAAGGATTTCGCCGCCCAGGTGGGCGAGATCGGCGAGCTTCGCACCACCAACATCCTCGATGCGCTGAACGAATCCCTCGGCCCGCACATCTTCCCCGACAAGGGCGATGGGTCCGACCCGCGCGTGTGCCCGACCTGCGGCACCGGGCGGCTGTCCTTGAAGACCGGCAAGTTCGGCGCCTTCATCGGCTGCTCCAACTATCCGGAATGCCGCTATACACGCCCGATCGCCGCGCCGGATGGGGAAGAGGCCGCTGAAAGCGGCGACCGGGAACTCGGCCAGAACCCGGCCACCGGCCAGGCCGTGTGGCTGCGCATCGGCCGCTTTGGCCCCTACGTCGAAGAGACCGGCGGCGAGAAGCCCAAGCGCGCCAGCCTGCCCAAGGACTGGCCGCCAGCGGGCATGGACCTGGAAAAGGCCCTGCGCCTCCTGTCCCTGCCGCGCGAGGTGGGCGCCCACCCGGACGACGGCGGCATGATCCTGGCCGGCATCGGCCGCTATGGCCCCTACGTGCAGCACAACGGCACCTACGCCAACCTGCCGACCGCCGACGAGGTGTTCGAGGTCGGGCTGAACCGCGCGGTGACGGTGCTGGCGGAAAAGCGCGCCGGCGGCGGCCGCGGCGCACGCGGCGCCGGGGCTGCGGCGCTGAAGGAGCTGGGCGCCCACCCGGCCGACGGCGAGCCGGTGAAGATCCTGGCCGGTCGCTTCGGCCCCTACATCAAGCACGGCGGCACCAACGCCAACGTGCCCAGGGGCAAGGACCCGCAGGAACTGACCCTGGAAGAAGCCGTGGCCCTGCTGGCCGAACGCGAAGCCAAGGGCGGCGGCAAGAAGCCGGCCAAGGGCAAGGCTGCCAAGCCCAAGGCGGAAAAGCCGGGGGCGGCGAAGAAGGCTCCGGCGAAAAAGGCTGCCCCGAAAAAGGCCGCGGCCAAGAAGCCGACGGCGAAGAAGACCGCGGCGGAATAGGTTGGCGCGCGGACCGTAGCCTCAGCGCCGCAGGTCCACCGCGTTCAATCCGCCGCCCAGGCCAGGCCCTTGGGCCGAGGCAGGCTGCCGAAGGCTTCGTACATCCGGCTCATCGCCCCGCCGACATAGCTGGGCCGGGCGGTCATGCGGGCCAGCCAGGCGGCGGCCTGGGGCGAGCGCTCCAGCATCGCCGCGCCCTCGGGCGTGCGGCCGAAGAACAGCAGGTGCGGGAACAGGAAGCAGTCGGCCAGGGTCAGGCGATCGCCGACCAGATAGCCCAAGGCGCCGGCGGCCTCGCCGATCAGCCGCATCTGCAGCGCCAGGGGCTCGCGCGCCGAGGCGATGAAGGCCTGGTCGGGCTCGGCGCCCCAGGCGGGCCGCACCAGCCGCTCCTTCATGAAGCGGTTCATCACCGGGAAAACGTAGGCGTTGACGATGCTGATCCAGCGGATCACCTGCGCCTGGCCCGCTGCGTCGGCGGGCTGCAGCGGCGGGCCATCGAAGGCGCGGTCGACATAGTGGGCGATGGCGGCGGTCTCGTAGAGGAAGAGCTCGCCATGCTGCATCACCGGCATCTTGCCGAACGGATGCAGCCTCAGGTGCTCGGGCGAACCGACCTCGATGAGCGAGAGGTCATGGCTGACGCCCTTTTCGTCGGCGACCATCATCGCCGTCCAGAGGTAGGCGCTCTCGGCCAGGGAATGGAAGGCGATCTGCGCCATGGCGGCTCTCCACTGTCGGGGCGATGCTGCCGAACCGCCCAACGGATGCGTTGTCCTGGATCAAGTCGGCGCCGGTTGAGACTTGCAGGCTGGGTTCCTATTTCCGAACCGATCAACAAGCTTCAGGAGACGGCGTCGCAGCGTTTGGCGAAGGCGCCTATTGCGCCATGACCCATCGATCCGCCGCCCTGCCGCTCAGCCACTTCCTGCTGGCGCTGGCGGTGATGGCGGTGTGGGGGACCAATTTCGTGGTCATCCGCATCGCCCTGCAGCACCTGCCGCCGCTGACCCTGGCCGCGCTGCGCTTCATGCTGGTGACTGCCCCGGCGATCTTTTTCATCAAGCGGCCGAAGGTCCCCTGGTGGCATCTGATCGGCTATGGGCTTCTGATCGGCGCCGGGCAGTTCGGCCTGTTGTTCATCGCCATGAAGGGCCAGATCTCCCCGGGCCTGGCCTCGCTGGTGATGCAGGCCCAGGTGTTCTTCACCATCGGCCTCTCCATGGCCCTGACCGGCGAGAAGGTGCGGCCGCACCAGGGTCTGGCCCTGATCCTGGCCATCGGCGGGCTGGGCGTGATCCTCAGCCACGCCGGCGGCGGGGCGGCGACGCCCGTTGGCCTTGGCCTGTCGCTGCTGGCGGCGCTGAGTTGGGCCGGGGGGAACATCGTCTCGCGGGCCAGCGGGCGGGTGAACATGCTGGCCTATGTGGTCTGGTCGAGCCTGTTCGCCTTTCCGCCGCTGATCGCCCTGACCCTGGCCTTCGACGGCTGGCCGGCGATCCGCGAGGGCTTCGCCCATGCCGACGCGGCGACCTGGGCGGCCGTGGTCTGGCAGGCGGTGGGCAACAGCCTGTTCGGCTATGCCTGCTGGGGATGGCTGCTGGCGCGGCACCCGGCGGCGACGGTCACGCCCATGGCCCTCTTGGTCCCCGTATTCGGCATGGCGGCCTCGGCCGTGGTGCTGGGCGAGCCCCTGCCCGCCTGGAAGCTGGCCGCAGCCGGCCTGATCATGAGCGGCCTGGCGGTCAACATCTTCTGGCCCGGCCGCCGCGCGCCGGTGATCGCCGCCGCCGAGCCGGCATAGAGCCCATTTTCGCGCGCCTCGAACGCGCCTATTGAGAGCCTATGGCCAAGCCGCGCGCACCGCGCCCCACCTCGACCAGCCGCCCGCCCCAGGGGCTGCCCGACCGCGACACCCTGCTGCGCTTCCTGCGCGAGGCGGGCGAGGCGGACAAGAACGACCTGGCCAAGGCCTTCGGCCTGAAGGGCGAGGGCCGGCGCGCCCTGCGCCAGATGGTCAAGCAGCTGGAAGCCGAGGGGGTCTTGGGCAAGCGCGGCCGCAAGGGCTTCGCCGAGGCCGGCGCCCTGCCGCCGGTGGGGGTGGTCGACGTGGTCGAGCGCGACGCCGACGGCGACCTCTATGTCCGCCTGGCCAAGGGCGGCGAGGACGCGCCAGCGGTCAGGCTGGCGCCGGGCGCGCACGAGGCCATGGCCGGGGCGCCGGGCCTGGGCGACCGCCTGCTGGTCCGCTTCGAGCGGCTGGCGGACGGCCTCTTCGAAGCCAAGGTGATCAAGCGCCTGGGCCAGAGCGCGCACAAGGTGCTGGGCGTGGTGCGCAAATCCCGCCGCGAGATCCGCGTCGAGCCGGTGGACCGCAAGAGCCGCGAGACCCTGGTGCTGTTCGAGGCCGAGGCGGGCGAACTGAGGGACGGCGACCTGGTGCTGGCCCAAATCTCAGGCTTCTCGGCCGCGGCCCACACGCGCTATGGCCCCAAGCGCGGTAAGGTGCTGGAGGTGGTGGGGCGCGAGGACCAGCCCCGGGCCGCCTCGCTGATCGCCATCCACGCCCACGGCATCCCCACCGGCTTTTCCGCCGCCGCCGAGGCGGAGGCCGAGGCCGGCCAGGCGCCCGAGCTGGGCGGGCGCACGGATCTGCGCGACCTGCCGCTGATCACCATCGACCCCGCCGACGCCCGCGACCATGACGACGCGGTCTTCGCCCATGCCGACGATGCACCGGGCAATGCCGGCGGCCATGTGGTGTGGGTGGCGATCGCCGACGTGGCGTCCTACGTCCGCCCCGGCTCGCCCCTGGACCGCGAGGCGCGGGAGAAGGCCAATAGCGTCTATTTCCCCGACCGGGTCGAGCCCATGCTGCCCGAGCGGCTGTCAAACGGCCTGTGCAGCCTGCGCCAGGGCGAGAACCGCGCGTGCCTGGCCGTACGCATGGTGTTCGACAAGGACGGCCGCAAGCTGAGCCACAGGTTCGCGCGCGGCCTGATGCGCTCGGCGGCCAAACTGTCCTACGAGCAGGCTCAGGCTGCGATCGACGGGCGGCCCGACGACGCCACCGGCCCCTTGATGGACGGGGTCCTCACCCCGCTCTGGACCGCGTACCGCACGATGAAGCGGGGGCGCGACAAGCGCTCGCCCCTGGACATCGAAAGCACCGAGCGGCGCATAGTCATCAGCCCCGAGGGCGAGGTGGTCTCGATCACGCCCCGCGCCAGCCTGGAGGCGCACAAGCTGATCGAGGAGATGATGGTGCAGGCCAATGTCTGCGCCGCCGAGACCCTGGAGCAGAAGCGCACGCCGCTGATCTACCGTGTCCACGACGCGCCCAGCCTGGAGAAGCTGCAGAACCTGGGCGACTTTCTGGCCACCATCGGCATGGCCTGGAACAAGGGCGAGGCGGCGCGCACGACCCGCTTCAACAAGCTCTTGGAGCTGACCCGCGCGGGGCCGCACGCCGAAATCGTCAACGAGGTGGTGCTGCGCACCCAGATGCAGGCCCACTACAGCCCCGACAATATCGGCCACTTCGGCCTGAACCTGGACCGCTACGCCCATTTCACCTCGCCGATCCGGCGCTATGCCGACTTGGTGGTGCACCGCGGCCTGATCCGGGCGCTGGGCCTGGGGGAGGAAGGCCTTTCAGACTACGACATCGCCCGCCTGCGCGAGACCGCCGAGCACATCACCCTGGCCGAGCGCCGGGCCATGGCCGCCGAGCGCGACGCCACCGACCGCTACATCGCCGCCTATATGGAACGGCATGTGGGGGCCGAGTTCGAGGGCCGCATCACCGGGGTGACCCGCTTCGGCCTGTTCGTGCGCCTGGCCGAGACAGGGGCCGACGGCCTGGCGCCCGTCTCCACCCTGGGCGACGAATACTTCATCCACGACGACAAGGCCCATGCCCTGGTCGGGGAGCGCTCCGGACGTCGCTGGCGGCTGGGCGCGCCGGTGACCATACGCCTGACCGAAGCCGCCCCGATCACCGGCGGCCTGATCTTCGAAATGGTTTCGGAGCCGGAACCGCCGGACCCGAAGGCCCCGCGGCCGAGGCTGGGGGTGCGGGCGCGAGGGGCGAGGCGACCGCCGGGGCGGCGACGGTAGCGCCTTTGCGTGGTTCGAGACGCGGCCCTGGCGGGCCGCTCCTCACCATGACTGGGTTTGTTGGGCTCCGAAATAGAGTCGTCATGGTGAGGAGGCCGCGCGAGCGGCCGTCTCGAACCCCGCATTGGCGCGCCCCCTTCCCCAACGACAATCTTTCCTCCCCCGCCAGCGCTCGTAAACTCCCCCTCATGGCCGATCCGATCCTCGAACCGAACTACGACCCCCGCTCCGACGGGGCCATGCGCGAAGCCGGGGCCAAGCTCGTGCGGCCGCGCGATGCGGCGACGCTGATCGTGGTGCGGCGCGATGGCGCCAAGCCCCGGGTGCTGATGGGCCGGCGACACGGCGGGCACGACTTCATGCCCGGCAAGTGGGTGTTCCCAGGCGGGCGCATCGACCGCAGCGACTTTTCGGCGCCGGCCGCCAGCGAACTGAAGCCCGAGGTGGCGGCGCGGCTGGAGAAGACCGCCCCGCCTCGCCGGGCGCGGGCCCTGGGCCTGACCGCGATCCGCGAGACCTTCGAAGAGACCGGGCTCCTGCTGGCGCGGCCAGCCCCGCCGCGGCCCGGCGCCGGCCCCTGGCGCGAGTTCCTGGAGGCCGGCGCGGCGGCCGACCTGGAGGCGCTGGACTTCATCGCCCGGGCCATCACCCCGCCCTATCGGCCCAAGCGCTTCGACGCCCGCTTCTTCGTCGCCGACGCCGAGCGGCTGGTCAGCCTGGAGCGGCGGGCCGACTGCGGCGAGTTGGACGAGATCGCCTGGGTCGAGCTGGAGGAGACCGGCGCCTTGGACCTGCCCAACATCACCCGCTTCGTGCTGCAGGAGCTGGTCCAGCGGCTGGACGAGCCGGGCCGCCCGGCGCCGTTCATGCGCTTCCAGCGCGGCGCGCGCCGGCTGACTCACCTGTGACGGCCTCCGACCGGCCGGTCCGCCCCCGCCACGCCGCCAGCCTTGTGCTGGTGCGCCGGTCTGCACGGCGGCTCGAGGTGCTGATGGGACGACGGCCGGTCAAGTCGCGCTTCGCCCCCGACGTCTATGTCTTTCCGGGCGGGCGGCTGGACCGCGCAGACTGGGCCACGGCGGCGGCGCGTCCATTGGACCCGGCGAGCGTGCGCCGCAGCGCCGCGCCTCCGGCCATGGCCGAGGCCCTGGCCGCCGCCGCTCTGCGCGAGACGGCCGAGGAGACCGGGCTGATCCTGCCGGCCGATCACGCCGCCCTGACCCTGATGGCCCGGGCGATCACCCCGACCAACAGCCCGATCCGCTTTCACGCCCGCTTTTTCCTGGCCGACTGGGACGAAGCCCACGGCCGCCACGCCGACAGCCACGAACTGACCGACCTCGCCTTTCGACCGCTGGACGAGGTGGCCCAATTGCCGCTGATGGACGTGACCGAGGCGGTGCTGGCGGGCCTGGCCAAGCTGGAGCAGGGGCGGCTGGAGCCGTTCCTGTTCACCTATCGCCGGGGACGGGCGCATATTCGTGCGCTGGACTAGCGAGCCAGCGTTGACAATCGGGGCGCAATGCGTATTTTCCGCGCCTCTCGGATTTCCCGGCGCAGGCCCGACGGCGCGCGCCCCGCAAAGGTTACGTCATGGCTAAGCCCGCCTCGATCAAGATCCGCCTGAACTCGACCGCGGACACCGGCTACTTCTACGTCACCAAGAAGAACGCCCGCACCATGACCGAAAAGATGACGGTCAAGAAGTACGACCCGGTCGTGCGCAAGCACGTCGAATTCAAGGAAGGCAAGATCAAATAGGCTGATCGCCTTTCAGATCGCGTTCGACGCCCGGTCCGCAAGGCCGGGCGTTTTTTGATTCTTGATCCCGAGTCGCAATCTGTGCTCTCGCCGTCAGAGCGGCGATGCGGAGGTGACGGGATGAAGCGGTTCTTGGCGACAGCGGGTTGCGCAGCGGCCCTTTCCCTGGCGAGCCTGGGCCTTGCCAGCGCAGCCCCGCCGCCGGCCCTGGCGCCCCTGCCCTCCGCCGACATCGCCTACAGCAAGTTCGTCCTGGCCAACGGCCTGACCCTGATCGTGCACGAGGACCACAAGGCCCCGATCGTCGCGGTCAACATCTGGTACCACACGGGCTCGAAGAACGAGCCGCCGGGGCGCACCGGCTTCGCCCACCTGTTCGAGCACCTGATGTTCGGCGGCAGCGCCAACTATCCGCAGGTCTGGTTCAAAGCCATGGAGCGGGTCGGCGGGACCGACATCAACGGCACCACCTATTACGACCGCACCAATTTCTTCGAGACCGTGCCGACCGCGGCCCTGGACATGACCTTGTGGCTGGAGTCGGACCGCATGGGTCACCTGTTGGACAAGTTCGACGAGAAGGTCCTGACCACCCAGCGCGGCGTAGTCGAGAACGAAAAGCGCCAGGACGAGAACCAGCCCTACGCCATCTCGGACGACGTCATCACCCGGAGCGTCTGGCCCGCCGGCCATCCCTACAGCCACACCGTGATCGGCGAGATGCAGGACCTGGACGCCGCGGCGGTGAAGGACGTCAAGGACTGGTTCTCGAAATACTATGGCCCGACCAACGCCGTAATCGTGCTGGCGGGCGACATCACGCCCGAGGAAGCCAAGGCCAAGGTCGAGAAATATTTCGGCGAGATCCCGCCCGGCCCGCCGGTGGTCCACCAGAAGGTCTGGATCGCCAAGCGCACCGGATCGCAGGTGGCGAGCGTGCGCGACCGCGTGCCCCTGGCCCGGCTCTACAAGATCTGGAACACGCCCGAGGTCGGATCGGCGGACGACGACTACTTGGTGCTGCTGTCCGACGTGCTGGTGGGGGACAAGACCTCCCGGCTCTACAAGCGCATGGTCTATGCCGACCAGACCGCGACCGACGTCTCGGCCACGGTCGACGAGCGCGAGATCGCCAGCCTGTTCGATGTGGAGATGACCGCAAAGCCGGGGGTGTCGCTGGAGACGCTCGACAAGGCGTTCAGGGAGGAGCTGGCGCGCCTGCTGCGCGACGGGCCGACGGCGGAGGAGGTCGAGCGCGTCAAGACCGCGCGGGTTTCCGGGATCATCCAGGGCCTGCAGCGGGTCGGCGGGTTCGGCGGCAAGTCCGACCTTCTGGCCTCGGGCTACACCCTGGAAGGCTCGCCGGACGCCTTCAAGACCCGGCTGGCGCGGATCGAGGCGGCGACGCCAGCCGACCTGAAGGCCGCCGGCCAGCGCTGGCTGAGCGACGGCGACTTCACCCTGCAGGTGACGCCCTTCCCCGACTACCAGGCCTCGGACAAGCCCGCCGACCGCTCGGCCCTGCCGGCGCCAGCGGCGATCAAGGCGCCGAAATTCGTCAAGTTCGAGCGGGCGACGCTGAGCAACGGCCTGAAGCTGATCGTCGCCGAGCGGCACGACAATCCCAGCATCAGCCTGCATCTGGTGGCGGACGCCGGCTACGCCTCGGACCAGGGCGGCAAGGCCGGGGCGGCGGGCCTGACCATGCGGCTGATGCCCGACGGAACCGACAGGCTGGACGCCCTGCAGATCAGCGCGAGGCTATCGGAACTCGGCGCGTCCTTGAGCGCCAGCGCCGGGCGCGACACCAGCGAGATCGACCTCTCGGCCCTGTCCGCGCGGCTGGATCCCGCCCTCGACCTGTTCGCTGACGTGCTACTGCGCCCGGCCTTCCGCGAGGCCGATATCGAGCGGGAAAAGGCGCTGCAGATCGCCCAGATCCAGCAGGACAAGGACGATCCGGTGCAGATGACCCTGCGGGTGCTGCCGCCGCTGGTCTATGGCCCCGGCCACGCCTATGCCGCGCCGCTGGACGGCCTGGGCGACGAGGCCTCGGTCACGGCCCTGACCCGCGAGGACCTGGTCCGCGACTACCAGACCTGGCTCAGGCCCAACGCCGCCACCCTGATCGTGGTCGGCGACACGACCCTGGCCGAGATCAGGCCCAAGCTGGAGGCGCGCCTGGCCGCCTGGAAGCCCGCGCCGGTCCCGGCCAAGAACATCGCCCCGGTCAGCCCGCCGGCGGAACCGCGCGTATTCCTGATGGACAAGCCTGGCGCCCTGCAGTCGGTGATCCTGGCCGCGATCCCGGCCCCGCCGCGCAACGATCCGGACCACCAGGCGATCAAGGTGATGAACACAGCTCTGGGCGGCGCCTTCAACTCGCGCCTGAACATGAACCTGCGCGAAGACAAGCACTGGGCCTATGGCGCCGGCAGCTTCGACGTCGACGCCCGCGGCCCGGGCCTGTTCATCGCCTATGCGCCGGTCGAGACCGACAAGACCGCCGAGAGCTTCGCCGAGGTGCGGCGCGAATTGGCCGGGATCGTCGGCGAGCGCCCCGTCACCCAGGCCGAGACCGACTTCGCCCACGCCAGCATGGTCAACGCCCTGGCCGGCGAGTGGGAGACCAATGCGGCCGTCGCTGGCAGCCTGGACGCCATCGCCACATACGGCCTGGCCGACGACTATTTCGACACCCTGCCCGCCCGCATCGAGGCGATCACGCCTGCGGACGCGGAAAAGGCCGCCAAGCGGGTGGTGCAGCCCGACCGCATGACCTGGATCATCGCCGGCGACCGCAAGGCGATCGAGCCGGGGCTGAAGGCGCTGGGGCTGAAGGTTCAGGTGCTGGACGCGGACGGCAAGCCGATCCCCTGATGGAAAGCCGGGTCAGCCCGGGTGGCCGGCGTCCACGCAATATTGCCGCCAGCCGCGCATGAACCGGGCGCTGCGCTCCATGGCATCCTGCGACAGGTCGGCGGGATTGTTGTCCTCGACCGCGGTGTCGACCTGGCTGTCGTCGAGCTGGCCCGGCTTGCCGGCGAAGGTGGCGAAGAAGCGGCGCACCCTGGCCTCGCCCGGCGGCGACTTCGCGACCTCCACCCGCCCGCACACCGCCGCGGCGGCCCGCGGCAGGTCGGCGGCGTAGCGATCTGGCCGATAGCTGGGCGCCGTGACTACATAGACATCGCTGAAGCGGGCGTCCGGCTTCAGCTCCAGGCTGTCGACCACCACCGTCTCGCTGATGGCGATCAGATGGTCATCGCTCGCCGCGACGGCGCTGCTTGGGGCCGCCGCCTGCGCGAGGCATAGCACGCACAGGCCAAGACGCAGGGACAGGGTCAAAGTAACGCCCCGTCAGGCGAGGGCCTGGCTCGCCACCCACTGTTCCGCAGCATAGTCATAGCCGAACGAATATTTCAGGTGCTTGGCCAGGAGGGCGTGAAGCACCGCCCGGTCTTCCTCCGAAAAGCGCGCACTGCCCCGATCGCGGTCCGCCGGGATGATCAACTCTCCGGCATTGGGATCGAGTTCGCGCCGCATCGATTCGCGCTGCGAGGCCTGGACGGCGGCTTCGATCGAACTGGGCGCCACCTTGACCTTGTAGTGGTTCAGCACCGCCGTCAGCCACTGGGTCGGGTCGGCCCTGACATCCTCGTAGCGGATCACCAGGATCCTGTCGGGATAGCGGCTGGCGAAGCGGCCCCAGCGATTGAAGAAATCTACGTACCACCAGATATCCGCCACGCCCTTTCGGCCCGGCGCCCGCACCCGGACGTAGTCGCTGAGGGTGAGGCCGGACTCTTCGCGCCATTTCACATAGTGGGACAGCATGGCCTGTTCAATGTCGCGGACCAGGACCACGACCGGCGGCAATCTCAGCATACGGAAGATCGGCCACAGGCCGAGGAACGAGGACGGCAGGTTGTGCGAGCTGCCGATCCGCGGGGCCTGGGGGTATTTGTGCGGCCACTTTGGATTGCCGACGAAATCGTTGGCCGTCTTGCCGCTGGCGAAGCGCGGGCGCGGCAGGTTGAGCTCGGTCGCAAGCGCGTTGCTGATCAGATATTTCAGCCAATGGGTTCCGGAATTCTTGGCCGTGACCATGAAGCCGTCGATATGGCGATAGTGCAGCAGGTGGAAATTGCTGAAGTCCGCAGCCGTGTCGCGCGCCAGCAGCGCGATACGTTCCCTGGCGGTGACTTCGTCCACAGTAACGCTCATGAATTGTAATAACATCCAACAGAGAGCGGCCTGGCGACAAGCATCATCCGCAATCGCCCAGCCAATTCCAACCCCCTAACGACGCCAGCGCCGAAGGCAAGTCGACCGAAAACGGCCCGCCATCGCTCAGGTTCCTGACCGACGATCAAGCTTAGTCTTGGCGCAGCCGAAGGCCGCGCCGAACAGCCCTGTAAGGTTGAATAGCACCCGCACATGGTCGGCTGTATTTCTGTACAGATACGTGATGTTGCTGGAGAGCAATACGTTCGCGGGCTGCCCGACCCTGGGGCGCCGCCGCCCAGACTTTAGGCCGCGCGGGCGACGACCTTGTTACGGCCCGCGGCCTTGGCCTCGTACAGCGCCTCGTCGGCGCGCTTGAGCACGGCGTCTGGCGTGTCGCCCTCGCCTATGGTCGCGGCGACCCCGATGGAGATGGTCGCGGTCAGCAGTTCTTTGCCCCCGGCGACCCGGAAGGGGGAGCCGCCGACGTGGAGGCGGATGCGCTCGGCTATGCGCTCGGCCGCCGCCAGGGGGGTGCCGGGCATCACCACCACGAATTCCTCGCCACCGAATCGGCACGGCAGATCGACCGCCCGCACATTGGTCGCCACACGCACGGCGAACTCGCGCAGCACTTCGTCGCCGACATCGTGGCCGAAGCTGTCGTTGATCTTCTTGAAGTGGTCGACGTCGATCAGAAGCACGCCCACCGGATCGCCGCCGCGGGCGGCGCGGGCCACCAGGGCGGTAAGCTGGCCGGTCATGTAGCGGCGATTGTGCAGACCGGTCAGCTGGTCGGTCACCGCCAGCTCCAGCGAGTGGTCCAGGTTCTTGCGCAGGAAGTCGGTGTAGCGCTTGCGCTTGATCTGGGTGCGCACCCGCGCGGACAGTTCCTGGGCGTCGATCGGGCGCGGCAGCACGTCATTGATGCCGATCTCCAGCGCCTTGACCATGCGCGGCCGCTCGCCGGGATCGATCACCGCCAGGATCGGCAGGTGGCGGGTGGCTTCGTCCGAGCGGATCTGAGCGGCCAGCCTGAGGCCATCGAACCGGCGGGCGTTGGCGTTGACGATAAGAAGGTCGACCGGCCCGCGGGCGGTCAGGTGGGCCTGGTCGGCGTCGCTCTCGATGATCGGGCGATGCTCGGCCGACAGCTCGTCGGCGATCTTGCGGGCCTGGCGCTCGTTGTCGTCGCAGATGACGATGCGCCCGCCGGTGCCGGCCAGTCGCGCGGCGGCGCCGGCGATCACGCCGATTCGGCGGCCGCTGGCCTCGCGCGCCCTCAATTCGTCGATCACCGTCTTCAACCGCGTCAGGCTGCGCACGCGTGAGAACAGCATGACGTCGTCGATCGGCTTGGAGAGGAACTCGTCGGCCCCCGCCTCCAGCCCGGTGATGCGGTCGCTGCGCCCGTCCAGCGCTGTCACCAGCACCACGGGAATGTGCCGCGTGGCCGGATCGTCCTTCAGCCGACGGCAGACCTCGAAGCCGTCCATGCCGGGCATCATCACGTCCAGGATGATGATGTCGGGATGCTGCGACTGGGCGATGGCCAGGGCCGTAGGGCCGTCCTCGGCCAGCAGCACCTCATAATACTCCGCCGTCAGCTTGGCCTCGAGGACGCGAAGGTTGGCCTCGATGTCGTCGACCACCAGGATACGCGCGGTCATGGCCGTATCACCCCAGATACCGGCGGATGGTGTCCAGGAAGTGCGCCACCGATATCGGCTTGGAGATATAGGCCTGACATCCGCCTTCGCGAATGCGCTCCTCGTCGCCCTTCATGGCGAAGGCGGTCACCGCCACCACCGGAATGTGCGAGAGGTCGTCGTCCTCCTTCAGCCACTTGGTGACTTCGAGGCCGGAGATTTCGGGCAGCTGGATGTCCATCAGAATCAGGTCGGGGCGGTGCTGCCGGGCCAGGGCCAGGGCCTGCAGGCCCTCGCGCGTCTGCAAGGTCTCATAGCCCTGGGCGTCGAGCAGATCATGAAACAGCTTCATGTTCAGCTCGTTGTCCTCGACGATCAGGACTTTCTTGCTCATACCGAACCTGGGCTCCGAGGCGCGTCGGACAAGGGCCTCAACCTCTTTCTAGGCTATTGCTAATCACACGATATCCTTAAGCGCGTATTGACCCGGAGCCATCGTTGCCCCCCGCCGCCCCCTTCGACCTGCCCCGCATAGACCGCGAAAAGCCCTTGCTGATCGTGGATGTGGACGAAGTGCTGGGCCTGTTCATGCATGGCTTCGGCGCCTTTGTCGCCCAGAGGGGGTACGAACTGCGGCTGGAGCGATTCGCCCTGTTCCAGAACCTCTATCGCCCGGGCGCCCTCGAGCACCTAGACTTGGACACCGGCCGCGAACTGTTCAATGAGTTCTTTCGCCACGGGTCCGAGGAGATGTTGCCGACGCCGGACGCGGTCGATTCGCTAACCGCGCTCTCGCCCCACGCCAGCATCGTCATCCTGACCAACGCCCCTGACCATGCGCGCGAGCCCCGCGCCCGCTGGCTGGCGCGGCACGGCATGGACTATCCGCTGCTGATCAATTCCGGGCCCAAGGGGTCTATGGTCGCCGCCTTGGCGGCCCTGACCGCCGGCCCTAGCGCTTTTGTCGACGACCTGATCCCCAACCTCGATTCGGCGGCCGAGGCGGCGCCGGCGGTCAGCCGCTTCCAGCTGGTGGCCGACCCGCGCCTGGCGCCTCTGGCCCCCTCGGCGCCCGAGCGGCATCCGCGAATCGACGACTGGCCGACCCTGCGCCTGGCCTTGGCCGAGGCCCTGGGGGTCAAAGTCCGATGATCCGCATCGGCGTCGACTTCGGCGGCACCAAGATAGAGGCGGCGGCCCTGGACGTCGAAGGCCGCTTCCAGGCCCGGGTGCGCGCGCCCAATCCCAGGGAATATCAGGCCGCGATGGAGCTGGTGCGCGACCTGGTGGCCGAGGCCGAGCGGCAGGCGGGCGCCACGGGTACGGTCGGCGTCGGCATGCCGGGCTCGATTTCTCCGCGCACTGGCCGCATCCGCAACGCCAACAGCACCTGGCTGAACGACCGCCCCTTCGCCGAGGATCTGCCCCGCGTGCTGGGCCGCCTGGTGCGTCTGGCCAACGACGCCAACTGCCTGGCTCTGTCTGAAGCCGTGGACGGCGCCGGGGCAGGCGAGCGGGTGGTGTTCGCGGTGATCATCGGCACCGGCTGCGGCGCGGGGCTGGTGGTGGACGGCCGGCTGGTCGAAGGCAGGAATGGCGTGGCCGCCGAGATCGGGCACATGGCCCTGCCCTGGCCTGCGGGCGACGAGTTGCCGGCGCCTGCCTGCTGGTGCGGCCGGCAGGGCTGCAACGAGCTCTATGTCTCCGGCTCGGGTTTCGAGGCGAGCTATCTCCGCGCCGGGGGCCAGCCCCTCGCCGGACCGGCCATCGTCGCCGCCCTGCGCGAGGGCGAGCCGCGCGCCAGGGCGGTGTTCGAGCGCTATGTCGACCGGCTGGGCCGGGCCCCGGCGGCGGTCTGCGACGTAGTCGACCCGGACGTGATCGTCCTGGGCGGCGGCATGTCCAATGTCGACGAGCTCTATCCCCTGCTGCCGGCAGCCATCGCCCCGCATGTGTTCAGCGACTGTTTCGACACGCCTGTGCGCAAGGCGGCGCATGGCGATTCCTCCGGCGTGCGCGGCGCGGCCTGGCTGTGGCCGCCGCCCGAGCGCGGGGCGTGAGCGGGCTCTGCCGCGACTGCCTGACCCGGGACCAGAGCCCGGCCGGCCGCTGCGCCCGTTGCGGCTCGCACCGCCGGGTGGTCCACGACGAGCTGGACCGGCTCGCTATCGCCCACATGGACTGCGACGCCTTCTACGCCTCGGTGGAGAAGCGCGACCGGCCCGAGCTGCGCGACCAGCCGGTGATCGTCGGCGGCGGCAAGCGGGGGGTGGTCTCGACCTGCTGCTACATCGCCCGCATCTATGGGGTGCGCTCGGCCATGCCGATGTTCCAGGCCCTGCGCCTGTGCCCCCAGGCGGTGGTGCTGAAGCCCGACTTCGCTAAGTACAAGGCCGACAGCCGCCGGATCATGGAGAAGCTGGAGGCCCTGACGCCCCTGGTTCAGCCGTTGTCGCTCGACGAGGCCTGGCTGGACCTGTCCGGCTGCGAGCGGCTACATGGCGGGCCGGCGGCCTGGGTGCTGGCGCGCTTGCAGGCCGAGATCGAACGCGAAGTGGGCATCACCGTCTCGGTGGGCCTCGCCCCGAACAAGTTCCTGGCCAAGATCGCCTCGGATCTGGACAAGCCGCGCGGCTTTTCGGTGATCGGCGCGGCGGAGGCCAAGAGCTTTCTGGCGACAAAGCCGGTGCGCATCCTTCCCGGCGTCGGCCCGGCCCTGGCCGCCTCGCTGGAGAAGCAGGGGTTTCGCACCGTCGGCGACCTCGCCCGGGCCGAGCCGAAGGCGCTCGCCGCCCGCTGGGGCTCGCATGGCCTGAGGCTGTCGCAACTGGCCGCCGGCGAGGACAGCCGCATCGTCGATCCCGAACAGGCCCGCAAGTCGATCAGCGCCGAGACCACCTTCATGGAGGACCTGTCGGGCCTGGAGCGGCTGGAAGACCGGCTGCTGCCCCTGTGCGAGCGGGTCGCCCGCACCGCCCGGCGCGAGGGCGTGGCGGGCCGGGTGGCCAGCCTGAAGCTGAAGACCGCCGGCTTCCAGATCATCTCGCGCCGAAGGACCCTGCCCGCCCCCACCCAGACCGCCAAGGTGCTGTTCGCCACGGCCCGCGAGATGCTGGCCGCCGAGGTGGGCGCCGGCCCCTTCCGCCTGATCGGCGCAGGCCTGTCCGACTTCGTGGACGCCGCCGAGGGTCTGGACCTGTTCGCCGACACCGAACGCCGCGCCCGCAAGAGCGAAACCGCCATCGACGCCCTGCGCGGCAAGTTCGGCGCCGGGGCGGTGGTGACGGGGCGGGTGCTGAAGGGGGAGTAGGAGCCGCGCAGAACCGGTTCGGAAAGCGGACGCTGCGAACGAGTCAGATGGGTGGGGAGCGGACTTTGATGTTGCGGCGTGAAATGCCAAGCTCGCGGCCATGCTCACTCTAACAATTGCCCGCTTCGATGTTGACCCAGACGCGGTCACAGACATCCTCGGTCTGGCTCCAACATCAGTTGCAAGGCGTGGAGAGCCCCGGCCAAGCGGGCGACTGCACGATTGCAACATGTGGCATCTGGAGCTGCATGCAGATCCGCTCGTCGATGGCCGTGAGCATGCAAATGCAATCACCACGTTGATCGGTCAGCTCAAAGGGCGCGAACACCTCTTCGCGGAGCTAGCCAAGACGGTCAGGCCCGCAAGTGTTTCGATCTACGGCGGTTTCTATGTCTCAGACGAACAGCAGGGTGTTTGGCTGGACCCTGACCAAATGGCTATCCTCGCGGCGTGCGGCATTGGGTGGGGCCTGGATCTATTCGAAGCGACAATGCTGAGCTGAACTTCCGCTCAGGGTCGCTCTCCACCTCTGAGCCCAGGTCAGTAACCGGACTCTCGCTCAAAGCACCTGCGTCTGCGCCTCCGGCCCCAGCTCCACCAGCCGCAGCCCCTCCGCCCCGACCTCGAACACCGTGATTGCGCAGTGGTCCGGGCGGAAGGCCAGGACCTCCTCCTTGCCCATCAGCGTGGTCACCGCCGCGTTGATCGCCACGAAATGGCTGAACACGGCCCAGCCGCCGAAATCGGCTAGCGCTGAAGCGATCCCCCTCCGCCAGGCGTCGTAGTCTAGGTCGCCTTTGGCTTCGGTCCAGCGGCCGGTGAACACCTGGCGCAGCCAGGGGCCGCGTTCGGCTTCGGTGAGGGCTGCGGGGGTGGGGATTTCGCCGAACCTCGGGTCGATCTCGACCGCGACGCCCAGGCGGTCGGCGAAGGGCTGGGCGGTTTCGCGGCAGCGGCGCAGGGGCGAGGACAGGACGCGGGTTGGGCGCTCGCCTTCCGGCAAGGCCATCAGGGCGTCGGCGGCGGCCTCCGCCTGGGCGCGGCCGGCCTCGTCGAGGCCCGGATCTGCGGCGGCCTCGTCGCCCCAGGTCGAGGAAGGCTTTCCGTGGCGGATCATGTAGAGGCGGGACATGGCGGGGGCGCTCGCGAATTTGTCGGTTTTCGCCGCAATCTTGATCAGACCGACGACAGAATGGCGACAGCCGAGATATCGGCCCTCACGAAAATCGTCGCCCTCGGCGCTTTGCCGGCGCCGCAACGGCGCCCGCAGGCTCGCCAGCGATCCGCATCCGCACACAACAGCCCATCGGCGGCGCCCAGGGCGGGCAATCCCGGAAACGATTACGAATTGAGCGGCGATTGACTAAAAACTGTGCGGGAGGCAAGACCGAGGCCCGTGTGGGCGCGCCCGCCAAAAAGGCCCCTTGTGACTCGTGGGCCGCCCGTGCTGCTTGCCGACACCTAACCTGGAGCGCCTCGGCGGCGCCCTCAAATCACATGGCCGCAACGACCCGATGAAAAAGATCGAAGCCATCATCAAGCCGTTCAAGCTGGACGAAGTGAAGGAGGCCCTGCAGGAGCTGGGCGTCCAGGGCATGACGGTGCTGGAAGCCAAGGGCTATGGCCGCCAGAAGGGCCACACCGAGCTCTATCGCGGCGCCGAGTACGTCGTCGACTTCCTGCCCAAGATCAAGATCGAGGTGGTCGTGTCCGACGGCCAGCTGGGCGCCGCCCTCGAGGCCATTCAGAACGCGGCCCGCACGGGGCGCATCGGCGACGGCAAGATCTTCGTCTCCGAAATCACCGACGTCGTGCGGATCCGCACGGGCGAAAGCGGCGCGGCCGCGATCTGACCACCGATACACCTGCTACCTAAGGGGAACCACGAGCATGGCGACTGCAAAAGAAATCCTGGCCAAGATCAAGGAAGAGGAGATCGAATACGTCGATGTCCGCTTCACCGACATGCGCGGCAAGCTGCAGCACGTCACCTTCGATCCCGCCCTGGTCGATGAAGAGTTCCTGACCGACGGCACCATGTTCGACGGCTCCTCGATCGCCGGCTGGAAGGCGATCAACGAGTCGGACATGAAGCTACGTCCGGACCTGAACTCGGCCAATATCGACCCCTTCTACCAGCAGAAGACCCTGTTCCTGTTCTGCGACGTGCTGAACCCGGACACCAACACCCCCTACAACCGCGACCCGCGCTCCATCGCCAAGGCGGCGCTGAACTACGTGAAGTCGGCCGGCGTGGGCGACACCGTGTTCTTCGGCCCGGAAGCCGAGTTCTTCATCTTCGACGACGTGCGCTGGTCCACCGCCCCGCACGACACCGGCTATTCCTTCGACTCCACCGAACTGCCGGCCAACACCAACAAGGCCTATCCCGAAGGCAACATGGGCCATCGCCCGGGGCCGAAGGGCGGCTATTTCCCGGTCAACCCGGTCGACTCCGCCCAGGACCTGCGCGGCGAAATGCTGTCGGTGATGGGCGAGCTGGGCATGGAGCCGGAAAAGCACCACCACGAAGTGGCGCCGGCGCAGCACGAGCTGGGCCTGAAGTTCTCCGACCTGATCACCATGGCCGACCGCCTGCAGCTCTATAAGTACGTGGTGCACAACGTGGCCGCCGCCTACGGCAAGACCGCCACCTTCATGGCCAAGCCGATGTTCGCCGACAACGGCTCGGGCATGCACGTGCACCAGTCGATCTGGAACGAAGGCAAGCCGCTGTTCGCCGGCGACAAGTACGCGGGCCTGTCGCAACAGTGCCTGTGGTACATCGGCGGCATCATCAAGCACGCCAAGGCGATCAACGCCTTCTCCAACTCGACCACCAACAGCTACAAGCGCCTGGTGCCCGGCTACGAAGCCCCGGTGAAGCTGGCCTATTCGGCCCGCAACCGCTCGGCCTCGATCCGCATCCCGCACACCGACAGCCCCAAGGGCAAGCGCATCGAGGTCCGTTTCCCGGACCCGATGGGCAACCCCTACCTGACCTTCACCGCGCTTCTGATGGCGGGCCTGGACGGGATCGCCAACAAGATCGATCCGGGCGGCCCGGCCGACAAGAACCTCTACGACCTGCCGCCCCGCGAGCAGAAGAAGATCCCGGAAGTCTGCGGCTCCCTGCGCGAAGCCCTGGACGCCCTGGACAAGGACCGTGGGTTCCTGAAGGCCGGCGGCGTGTTCGACGACGAATTCATCGACGCCTATATCGAGCTGAAGATGGAAGAAGTCGCCCGGCTGCAACTGCACCCGCACCCGGTCGAGTTCGACATGTACTACAAGTGCTGAGATCGGCGCACTTCAGCCGACACTAGTCAGGGGCCGCGGAGCAATCCGCGGCCTTTTGATTTTCTGGTGTGACCTCCACCCGAATTGAGAGCTGTTTGCGCTTGCCAAAACGACAGGGCTGCGGCCTCATTGCAGGCGGCGAGTACTGCGGACCACCGGGAACCGGGGCCGCGATCGGCGAAGAGCCGGCGAGTATCCAGGGAGCACGTCAAGTTGGCTGCAGTCAGTTCACATCACACCCACGTCTCGTTTCCGCGCAGCTCCTCGGCCGCGCCGCAGAAGCCCAAGCCCGGCCCGGCCTTGCGGGCCATTCCCCGCGAAGTGATCGCCATGGTCGGCACGGCCTTCGGCATCCTGATCGCCGTGGGTTCGGGCTCGCTGCTGGCCGCCCAGGTCCCGGAGAACTCCCCCTGGCTGTTCATGGCCGCCTATGCGGCCCCGGCCGCGGTGGTGTTCGCCATCTTCTGGCTGATCTCGCGGCGGCTGTAGGGGCGACGCGGGGCCGCCTTTGCGTGGTTCGAGACGCTCGCTTGCGCGAGCCCTCACCATGACTGGGTTGGGGGACTGCAGAAAAGCTAGTCATGGTGAGGAGCGTTGCGAAGCGGCGCGTCTCGAACCACCCACGAACGCGTGGAGACCTCAGGCAGGCTGAGGCTGAGCCTCCAGGCCATAGGCCTCGACCATCTCCACATCCATCCGGATGACCTCCGGCTGGGTCTCCCAGCGCGCCGGCCCGCCCTCGGAAAAGGCCTTGAAGCTGGCGAGCCCGGTCAGCACCTCGGAATCGGGCTCGCGGGCATTGACGAATAGGTGGACGAACTCGTCGCCGCTGCGGAAAAGGGCGTAGGCCACGTGGCCCGGCGCCCGCTGGCGTAGTTCCTTGAACACCGCCCGTGACAGGGCCTCGTTCTCGGCGGTTCGCTCCGGCTTGGTGCGATAGCGCACCAGTGTCACTCTCTGCATGGGTCGGCTCCTCGGATGCCAGCGGGCGCGAAACTGCGCCGGCGATCACAAGGACGCGGGCGAGACGGCGAAGGATTCGGCCGAAGAAATTTTTCGCACGGGCGAATCCTTCGGCCGGCGCCGGACGTCAGTTGAGCGGGACGCCCGCACGTCGCGGGCCCTGCAACGAAGGAACGCGCGCATGGCGGACGGGAGCCTGGGGCCGGAAGCTGTCGAGCGCCTGATGACCGAACTTCGGCCGCGCCTGCACCGCTATTGCGCGCGCATGGTGGGTTCGGCCTTCGACGGCGAGGACGTGGTGCAGGACGCCCTGGCCAAGGCGGCCGAGGCCCTGCCCTCCGCCGGCCCGATCGCCCGGCCGGAAAGCTGGCTGTTCCGCATCGCCCACAACGCCGCGCTGGACGCCCTGCGCAAGCGAAAGCGCCAGGCGGTGGTCTGGCCGGGCGAGGAAATGGCCGAGATCGCCGACGCCACCGCCCTGGCCGACGCCCGGGTGGCGGCCACGGCCAGCCTGGCCGCGCTGATGCGGCTGGCGCCGGCGCAGCGCTCCTGCGTGGTGCTGATGGACGTGCTCGGCCACTCGCTGGCGGAAACGGCCGAGATTCTCGAGCTTTCGGTCGCGGCGGTGAAGGCCGCCCTGCACCGTGGCCGGACCGCCTTGCAGGCCAGGGCGGACGATCCGCAGCCCACAGCCCCGATCCCCGCCGCCGAGCGCGAGCGCCTGCGCGCCTATGCCGACCGCTTCAACGCCCGCGACTTCGACGCCCTGCGGGCCCTCCTGGCCGAGGACGTGCGGCTGGACCTGGTGGCGCGGACCCGGCTCGCCAGCCGCAACAACGTCTCGGTCTATTTCACCCGCTACGCCGAGGCCGAGCCTTGGCGCCTTGCGGTGGGTCTCGCCGAGGGCCGCCTAGTGCTCATGGCCAGCCGCCTGGCCGACCCGGCGGCCCGCCCGGTGTTCGTCGTGCAACTCGACTGGCGGCAAGGCGAGATCGCCGCCATCCGCGACTTCCACTACGCGCCCTATGTGATGGACAGCCTGGAGGTCGTGGGCGCGTGAGGGGTGGCGGCGTGGCGACGAAAATGAGTGTGATATAATCGAGCTAACGCTTTCGACGAGACCGGATGCCGCTCGACACGCCCCTGCCCCACGCCGCCGACCACCGGGCCTGGACGCCGGATCAGACGGATCTGTGGCGGCGGATTAAGACCCATTCCTTCGAGGCGCCCGAGCAAGCCGACGACCTGACACGACGGCTGGCGCGCGAAAAAGACTGGTCGCTGGAGTTCGCGCGGGGCGCGGTGGAAGAATACCGCCGCTTCGCCTTCCTGTGCGGAATCGCCGACGCACCCATGACCCCCAGCGCCGAGGTCGACGAGGTTTGGCACCTGCACCTGCTGTTCACCCGCGACTATTGGGGCGTCTGGTGCGCCGAGGCGCTGGGCGCGCCCCTGCATCACGACCCCAGTCGCGGCGGGGCGCAGCAAGCCGCCTATTTCCTGGCCCGCTATGCCGCGACCCTGGCCGCCTATGAGCGCTGGTTCGGGCCGCCGCCAGAGACCTATTGGCCCGGCGCGCGCGAACGGTTTCGACGCCGGCCCCGCTACCGGGGGCTGGACGCGGATCGCGCCTTCACCCTGCCCCGGTTCTGGAGCCTGCGCTTTTGGCGAAACATCCACAGGAGGTAAGCTTATCGATGAACCCCTATGACCTGACCGCTGGGCCGTTTCTGGCGATCTACGCACTGGCCTTCGCCGCGTGTCTTGGGTTCGGGCTTTGGTGGCGACAGCGCGAGCCGCCGAGCGTCTTTCCGCCTCCGCCAGCCCGCACCCAGGGGCTGGACCCCGTCGGCTGGGCGTACCTGGCGGGCGGGGCGGTGCGAGCCGCGGACACTGCGGCGGTCGGGCTGCTGCAGAGCGGCCAGCTGAAGCTGGACAAAAAGCGCAACATGTTGCTTCCCGTGCCCCTGGCGGATCCGCCGCCTGCATCTCTGGCCGCCTATGCGCGGCGCCTGAAGGATCCCGTCAGCGTGGCTGACCTCAGCGCACGGCTGGCCTCTGCGTTCGAAGCGGTGGCCGCGGACTTGGTCGTCCGAGGGCTCGCCTTCGATCCGCCGACGCGCCTGAGGCGGGGTTGGGCGTCGGCGGCGCCGCTGCTGGTGCTGACGGTCCTTGGAGCGATCCGCATCCTGTTAGGCATGGCGAGGGAGCGGCCGGTGGGGTTCATTGTCGGGTTCACCCTGCTCACGCTCATAGCGGCGGTCAGCCTGGCTTTGAAACCGCCCTTGGCTCGGCGCGCGGGACGAGAGGCGGTGGCCAGGCACAAGGACGCCAGCAGCCGTCTCGTCCGCGCGCCTGAAGCGGACGAGTTGATGCTGGCCATGGCCCTGGTCGGCGGCGGCGCCCTCTTCGGCACGCCCTATGCCGCCTTCGCCAAGATGCGTCAGGCGGTGGGCGGTGACGGCGGAGGATGTGGCGGCGGTGGAGGATGCGGCGGGGGATGCGGGGGGTGTGGCAGTTAGGGCCGGCCCGCGTCAGCCTACGTCTGTGGCTGCTTTTGGTTGCGCGATCCGTCGGCTACCGTCACTTCAAACTATTGGGGGCATGATGCGACGAAACCATGGCTTGATCTACGCGACCGCGTTTTTCGCGACTTCCAGCGCGGCTCAATCTCCATCAGTGACTTGGAACCGCGTAACCGACCAACACGAGACGTCGATTGAAGTCCCGGTTTCCGTTCTGACGCCAAGAGCCGATCCGGATGGGTTGGCTTTCGATGCCGAAAAAGGGGCGGTTCGGATCAGGCTCCTTACTCTGACCGAGCATAGACCGGGGTTTCCCGGCAATGACCCGAAGGGTGACATGAACCTCAAGCGATCCGACTGCACTGCATGGCCGCCTTCCTACTACGCGCTGAAGGATCGACTTGCCGCATATTCCTGCATCAGAAATAGCAAGGTCACCTACTACTTGGCCCGATATGCGCCGTCGGGAAGCGCCCGGCTCTACGTGGAGTATCCGGTGGCGGAGAGTAGGTTCTGGGACGCCGTGGTGAAGCGGATGACGGCCTCATTGCAACAGGTGGGTCGGCAAGAAGTCCGATAGTGGAATTAGGGCGGGAGTCCGATTCCTACCCTTTTGGCCGGCGCCGACAACGGCCTACCGAACCGTCTCCTTCTCCCTAGGCGCCGAAACGCGGCGGGTCCTGGTTTCGGCCTTGGGTTTGGGCAGTAGGCGGAAGCGGGTCTGGCACCAGGCGAAATCGACCCCGACATCCAAGAGGGCGTCGGACCGTCCGCAGGGGCAGGCGAATTCCATGACCGCGGCGACGCGGTAGGTCTCCCCAGCCACCAGGGGCACCGGCCTGCCGGTGACGTGGTTCGGGGCGGCGTTGACGCAGAGAACCAGATCGCCGGGGCCGACAGCGTCGCTCATGGCTTCCATCCAATACGCTCATGCGAAGATAGGCCCTGACCCCCATGGGGCAAGGACCGAAACTTGACGGGCGCCGTTCGCCCTTGTATTTAAGTAAACACTTAAATCTCTCATAGGCCAAAAACGTGCAGCCCTATCAATCGCTTAGCGACAGTTTCGCCGCCCTTGGCGATGCGACGCGGCTGGCGATCGTCAGCCGGCTGGCCAGCGAGGGCGACATGACCGTGCAGGAGATCGCCCGGCCCTTCGCCATGAGCCTGCCGGCGGTGTCGCAGCACCTTAAGGTCTTGGAGCGCGCCGGGCTGATCGCGCGCGGGCGCGACGGGCAAAAGCGCCCCTGCCGCCTGAACGCCGAGCGCCTGGCCGAGACGGCGCGCTGGTTCGATCACACCCGCGCGGCCTGGGAAGCCCGGTTCGACCGGCTGGAGGACTTCCTCGCACAACCGCAATCCCCGCAACCGACCGTATCGAAAGGTGAAGACCATGAGCCATGACCCCCGCGCGACCTGGGCGCTCGATCGCGAAATCGTGCTGTCCCGCGTGATCGCCGCGCCGCGCGAGCGCGTGTTCCAGGCCTTCACCGATCCGGACCAGATCACCCGCTGGTTCGGGCCGGAGGGCTTCACGGTCGAGACCCTGGAGATCGACATCCGCGAGGGCGGCTGCTGGCGGTTTATCTACACCGGCCCGGACGGAACCCGCTGGGAGAACCGCATGGTCTACCGGCGCATAGACGCGCCAAGGTTGTTGGAGATGGAGCACGGCGCGGACGTGGACGACGATCCCGGGCGGTTCCATATGACCATCACCTTCGACGAACAGAGCGACGGCAAATGCGTGCTGACCCTGCGCCAGCTGCACCCGACCAAGGAGCAGCGCGAGGGCGCCATCGGCTTCGGCGCGGTGGAATTCGGCTACCAGACCCTCGACAAGCTCGCCCGGCATCTCGCCGAGGGTTGATCGGTGGCGCGTTCGATGTGGGCGACTGCGGAGGCCGCCCCCCACATCGACGCCCGCGCCTCAGTACCGGTAGCGTAGGCCGACCGAGAGGATGTGCAGGTCAGTCTGAGCCTTCAAGGCCAGACCGGAGCCGGTGATCTTGAACTGCGGCGTGCCGAGATACCGATAGCCGAAGTCTAGGCTGGTCTTGGGGTTGACGGGGTAGGACACGCCCGCCCGCGCCTGCCACATCACGCCGTCGCTGCTGCTGGACCCACCCAAGAGCGAGTAACGGGCCTGGCCATAGCCGACGCCCAGGCCCGCGTAGGGCACGACCGGACCGAGCTTGCCGATCGCGTACATGACGTCGACCAGTCCGCCATAGGTCTCGACCGACGCCTTGGCCGGGGTTCCCAGGGCCTGATTGAGGCTGCCGGTGCTGATATCATTGCGGACGTAGACGCCTTCAGCTTCCAGGGCGAAACCGTTCTTGAAGGCGTAGCCCCAGGCCCCACTGGCGAAGACGCCCGCTTTCGGATCTAAGTCGCCGGAGGCGGAGCCGATCCCGGAAGCGCTGGCGTCGATGTGAGTGTTGCCTGCGACGCCGGAGCCGACACTCGCCTGCACATAGGCGCCCGGGTTTTGATTCACCGTCTGGGCCTGTAGCGCACCGGCGCTGGAGGCCGCCAGAAGGCCCAGTACTACAGCTATAGATTTATAATACTTCATAATATCCCCTCCGATTGAGAGGACTTGGCTACGCTACAGCAAAGCTATGGTCAACCTATGTTGGAGTTCACATCGAATGCCCGCCGGCCGGGGCGGGGTGACAGGGGTCCGGCCATTCCGCAACGCTCGCCAGCCGGCTGTGAGGCGCCGGAAAGCGAATCGAACCACCAAGCCCGCAGCGCGCGGTATTCCGGGGACAAATCGCTTAGCCCCTGGCCTATCCCCCGCCCCGCGCGCTAAGTCGGCGTCCGCCGCATACCCGGCGGCCCCGAATCGCCTGAATCTAGCCGCATGTCCAAGGCCACGCCGCAAGCCTCCCTGTTCGACGACGCGCTGAACCCCGCGCCCGCCCCGCCCCTCGCCTCGCCGGCGCACGAGCCGCGGCCCCAGCCGCCGCCGGCCGCGGTGTCGGCCTCGTCCGGCTATTCGGCCAAGGACATCGAGGTCCTGGAAGGCCTGGAGCCGGTGCGCATGCGGCCGGGCATGTACATCGGCGGCACCGACGAGCGCGCCCTGCACCACCTGTTCGCCGAGGTGCTGGACAACGCCATGGACGAGGCCGTGGCCGGCCACGCCAAGCTGATCGAGGTCACGCTCGAGGCCGATGGCGCGCTGACGGTGAAGGACGACGGCCGCGGCATGCCGGTGGACCAACACCCGAAATATCCCGGCAAGTCGGCGCTCGAGGTCATCATGACCATGCTGCACTCGGGCGGGAAGTTCAGCGGCAAGGCCTATGAGACCTCGGGCGGCCTGCACGGGGTGGGCGTGTCGGTGGTCAACGCCCTGTCCGAACAGCTGACCGTGGGCGTGTGGCGCGACGGGTTCGAATGGCGCCAGAGCTTTTCGCGCGGCAAGCCGGTGGGGGTGCTGGAGCAGGTCGCGCCCTCGCGCAAGAAGGGCACGGCCGTGCGCTTCCTGCCCGATCCGCAGATCTTCGGCGAGGGCTGCGCCTTCAAGCCCGCGCGACTCTACCGCATGGCCCGCTCCAAGGCCTATCTGTTCCGCGGGGTCGAGATCCGCTGGAAGTGCTCGCCCGAGCGCATCCACGACCAGACCCCGGCCGAAGCCACCTTCCACTTCCCCAACGGCCTGGCCGACTTCCTGGCCGAGCGCACCGCCGGGGTCGAGACCGTCACCGAGACCTTCTCGGGCCGCATCGAGCGCACCGGCGAGGCGGGGGCGGTGGAATGGGCGGTGACCTGGTCGCCGGCCGGGTTCGGCGAGGCCGACGGCTTCATCTCGTCCTACTGCAACACCGTGCCGACGCCCGAGGGCGGGACGCACGAGTCCGGCTTCCGCGCCGCCCTGACTCGGGGCCTGAAGGCCTATGCCGAGCTGACCGGCGAGAAGCGCGCCGGGATCATCACCGCCGACGACGTGATCGCCCAGGCCGGCGCCTTGATCAGCGTGTTCATCCGCAATCCGGAGTTCCAGGGCCAGACCAAGGAGCGGCTGTCCTCCAGCGACGCCCAGCGTCTGGTCGAGGCCGCCCTGCGCGACCCCTTCGACCACTGGCTGACCGCCTCGCCCAAGGCGGCCAACCTGCTGCTGCAATTCGTCATCGAGCGGGCCGAGGAGCGGCTGAAGCGGCGCAAGGACAAGGAGGTCGCCCGGGCCTCGGCCACGCGCAAGCTGCGCCTGCCCGGCAAGCTGGCCGACTGCTCCGGCCAGGCGGCGGATGGCACTGAACTCTTCATCGTCGAAGGCGATTCGGCCGGCGGCTCGGCCAAGCAGGCGCGCGACCGCCGCTCCCAGGCCATCCTGCCCCTGCGCGGCAAGATCCTGAACGTGGCCTCGGCCAGCAACGACAAGACCGGCGGCAACAAGGAGCTGGCGGATCTGCTGCTGGCGCTGGGCGTCCAGGGCGGGAACCGGTTCAAGGAGGATGACCTGCGCTACGAGCGGATCATCATCATGACCGACGCCGACGTGGACGGGGCGCACATCGCTTCTCTCCTGATCACCTTCTTCTACCGCACCATGCCGGGGCTGATCCGCGCCGGGCGGCTGTTCCTCGCCCTGCCGCCGCTCTATCGCATCAGCCACGGCGGCAAGACCGCCTACGCCCGCGACGACGCGCACAAGGACGAGCTGATGGCGACGATGTTCAAGGGCAAGAAGCCCGAGATCGGCCGCTTCAAGGGCCTGGGCGAAATGATGCCGGCCCAGCTCAAAGAGACCACCATGGACCCGTCCAAGCGCACTCTGGCCCGGGTGACCCTGCCCCGCGCCGAGGAGCCGGTGGAGGACCTGGTCGAGACCCTGATGGGCCGCAAGCCCGAGCTGCGCTTCCGCTTCATCCAGGAAAACGCGGTGTTCGCTACGGAAGACCTGGACGTGTAACCCCTCCCCTGCAGGTGGGAGGGGCTCTCTCTGATGCGGCCAACGGCCCCGCCCCACGGCAAATCCCTTTGTTTGATTGACTTTTCAGGCTTCCCGCCTATGTTCCGGGCCATTCCTGCCAGGATCCGCCGAGCGATGTTCGCCGGCGGCGATGGCTGTTTTCAATCGAGCATGACTGAATTTTCTGAACTGGGGCTCAGCCCCCACACTCTGCAAGCGATCGCTGACAGCGGTTACACGACCGCGACTCCGATCCAGGCCGAGGCGATTCCCGTCGCCCTGACCGGCCAGGACGTCCTGGGCATCGCCCAGACCGGCACCGGCAAGACCGCCGCCTTCACCCTGCCGATGATCGAGCGCCTGGCCTCGGGCCGCTCCAAGGCGCGCATGCCGCGCAGCCTGGTCATCGCCCCCACCCGCGAGTTGGCCGACCAGGTCGCCGCCTCGTTCGAGCGCTACGCCAAGGGCACCAAGCTGTCCTGGGCGCTGTTGATCGGCGGCGTCTCGTTCGGCGATCAGGAGAAGAAGCTCGACCGCGGCGTCGACGTGCTGATCGCCACGCCCGGGCGCCTGCTGGACCACTTCGAGCGCGGCAAGCTGCTCTTGACCGGCGTGCAGATCA
Source organism: Phenylobacterium montanum (assembly GCF_018135625.1). Lineage (NCBI taxonomy): Bacteria > Pseudomonadati > Pseudomonadota > Alphaproteobacteria > Caulobacterales > Caulobacteraceae > Poindextera > Poindextera montana. Next base: position 5,368,398 of record NZ_CP073078.1, on the reverse strand, counting down.
TGGTGGTCGACGAGGCCGACCGCATGCTGGACATGGGCTTCATCCCCGACATCGAGCGCATCTTCAAGCTGACCCCGCCGAAGAAACAGACGCTGTTCTTCTCGGCCACCATGCCGCCGGAAATCACCCGGCTGACCAAGCAGTTCCTCAACGATCCGGTGCGCATCGAGGCCTCCCGGCCGGCCACCACCGGCGAGAACATCGCCCAGCATCTGGTGCGCATCCCGCTGGCCGATCCCAAGGCCAAGCGGATGGCGCTGCGGGCCCTGATCGACGGGGCGGAGATCAAGAACGGTATCGTCTTCTGCAACAGGAAGAGCGAAGTCGACGTAGTGGCCAAGTCGCTGAAAGCCCACGGCCACGACGCCGCCGCCATCCACGGCGACCTTGAGCAGAGCGTGCGGATGAAGACCCTGGAGGCGTTCCGCAAGGGCGAGCTGAAGCTGTTGGTCGCCTCGGACGTGGCCGCGCGCGGCCTCGACATTCCCGACGTCAGCCACGTGTTCAATTTCGACGTGCCTCACCACGCCGACGACTATGTGCACCGCATCGGCCGCACCGGCCGCGCGGGGCGCAGCGGCGACACCTTCATGATCGTCACCCCCGCCGACAGCCGCAACCTGGACAAGGTGTTGAAGCTGACGGGCAAGACCCCGGCCGAGACGGTGCTGGACCTGGACTGGAGCCAGGCCGCCGGCGGCGATCGCCAGCGCGAGGGCCGTTCGGGCCGCGAACGCCCGGCCCGCGGCGAGAGCCGCAGCCGCAACCGGCGCCCGGTCGAGGCTCAGCCCGAAGCCGAGGCCGCCGCTCCGCGCGAGGAACAAGCGCCTCGCGAAGTGCGGGCGCCGCGTGAGGAACGCGCGCCGCTTGAAGACCGCCCCGCCCGTGAGGAGCGCGCGCCGCGCAGCAGAGCCAGGTCGGAAGATCGCCCCGCCCGCCGCGCGCCCGAAGCGCGTCCGCCGCGCGAGGAGCGTGAAGAGCGCGAGCAGACGGGCGTCCGCGGCTTCGGCGACGACACCCCCGCCTTCCTCATGATCCCGATCCCGAAGATGGCGGCGGCGAAGGGGTGAAACCTTCGTGCGTCTTTCCAGACGCCCGCTTGCGCGGGCTCCTCACCATGACGAAGTTTATTGAGCAGCAACCGGCTCAGTCAGGGTGAGGAGCGCCACCAGGGACGCGTCTCGAACCACGCACCCTGACCTCACCTTCTGATCTGCCCCTCCAGGAACTTCCTGATCGCCGGCCCATATGGCGGCCGCATCTGTTTTAGCGGTCCGATGTCCTTCTTGATCTGGCTGTAGATCGCCTTCTTGTGGCTGAACTCCAGAAAGCCGTCGTGGCCGTGATAGCTGCCCATGCCGGCGGGGCCGACGCCGCCGAAGGGCAGTTCCTCCTGGGCCACATGGAACACCACGTCGTTGACCGTCACCCCGCCTGAGGTGGTGCGGGCCAGGACCTGCTCGCGCTCGGCCTCGTCGTCGCCGAAGTAGTAGAGGCCCAGCGGCCGGTCGCGTCCGTTGATGTAGTCGATCGCATCCCCGACGGCCTTGTAGGTCTTCACCGGCAGCACCGGTCCGAAGATCTCCTCCTGCATCACCTTCATGTCGTCGGTAGGCTCGATGATCAGGGTGGGCGCGATCTTGCGATGCTCCTGCTGGGTCAGGTCCTCGCCGTCCGGCTTGATCTCGATAACCCGCGCGCCCTTGGCCCGGGCGTCATCGATATAGCCCTGGATGCGGTCATAGTGCCGCTGGGCGACGATCGAGGTGTAGTCGGGATTGTCCTTGATGGTCGGGAACATCTGTTTCACCGCCCCCTGCGCCTCGGCGATGAAGCCCTCCAGCTTGTCGGAGGGGGTCAGCACGTAGTCGGGCGCCAGGCAGATCTGGCCGGCGTTCAGGGTCTTGCCGTTCATGATTCGCGCCGCGGCCACACCCATGTCGGCGGACTTGCCGATGATCACCGGGCTCTTGCCGCCCAGCTCCAGGGTCAGGGGCACGAGGTTCTCGGCCGCCGCCTTCATCACGTGGCGGGCGATGCCGGTGGCGCCGGTGAAGATCAGGTGGTCGAAGGCCAGGCCCGCGAACGCCTGGCCGACCTCCGGGCCGCCGGTGATCACCGCGATCTCCTCGTCGGAGAAGGCCCCGCCGAACATCTGGGCCATCAGGGCCGAGGTCGCGGGCGTGTATTCCGAGGGCTTGATCATGGCCCGGTTGCCGGCGGCCAGTATCCCCGCCAGGGGCGCAAAGGTCAGATTGACCGGGAAGTTCCAGGGGCTGATCACCCCCACCACCCCCTTGGGCTGGTAGCGCACCTCGGCCTTGGCCCCGAACAGGCCGAGGATCGGCGGGCTGGTCTTGCGCTTCGACGGCCGCATCCACTTGCGCAGATTGTCGCGGGCATGCTTCAGCGGGCCGATCGAGGCGGCGATGTCGGTGAAGGCGGTGGCCTCTTTCGAGCGCGATCCGAAGTCGGCGTTGAGCGCCTCCTCGATCGCCTTCTGGTTCTCGACCAGGAGGCCGATGCAGCGGTTCAGCCGCTCGATCCGCTTGTCCGCCGAGGGTTCGCCGTCGCGCAGGTGCGCGGCTTTCTGCTTGGCCAGCAGGGCTTTCATGCTGGCTTCGTCGTGCACGGCTGCTGCGCTCATCGGTCTTCAACCCTCCCATCGCCATTCTGACGCTGGCGTCATTCTTAGCACCATGTCGTGGCTTTCCGCGCCCGGCAAGATCACCTAGGGGAAGCGGCCGCGTCCGGCAGGCTAATTATTGGTAAACGGCCGATTTTTAACCCCGTGTTTCGAACTCTCTCCTAGCGTCACCGTGTTGGCTCGCTGAATGCGGGTTCGGCCTCTGAATTGGGGAAGACTGAATGTCGGTTGGCGTCGAAAGCACGCTGCGTGGTCCAAACGCCTATGATCTGGCGCGCAAGGTCCTGGAGGACATGGAGCGCCGCCATATCTGGCCGACCGCCCTCAACTACGAACTCTGGACGCACTACGTCGCCAATCCCGACGGCGCCCTGGCGCAGGAGATCGAGCGCCTGCTCAGCATCGGCGAAGCGATCACCGAAGGCGTCAGCGAGCAGTTGGCCGCCGCCTACCTGCCCAAGGCGCGCCTCAACGAGCAGATCCGCGACGCCGGGGATCAGCTGACCCGGGAGCTGACCGCGGTCGCGGCCGCGATCAAGCAGGCCCAGCGCTCCAGCGAGCAGTATGGCGCGACCCTGACCAGCGCCGGCAAGTCGCTGGACGAGGACGTCGGCCCCGAGGACATCCGCCGCCTTGTGGACACCCTGACCACCGCCACCAAGCGGGTGCAGCGCGAGAACCGCTCCCTGGCCAAGCGGCTCGACGAATCCACCGCCGAGGTCAGCCGCCTGCGCGAGCACCTGGAGCAGGTCCGCCGCGACGCCACCACCGACGCCCTGACCAACCTGGCCAACCGCAAGGCCTTCGACGACGAGCTGGCCCGGGCCTGCGCCGAGGCTGTCGAAAAGCGCGAGCCCCTGGCCCTGGCGGTGATCGATATCGACCACTTCAAGCGGTTCAACGACACCTGGGGCCACCAGACCGGCGACCAGGTGATCCGCTACGTCTCCAGTGTGATCGGCCGCATGGCCCCGCCGCCGCGCTTCGCCGCCCGCTATGGCGGCGAGGAATTCGCCATGATCTTCCCCTCCGAGCGCGCCGCCGAGGTGGTGCGCACCCTGGAGGAGATCCGCGAGGAGGTTTCCTCCCGCGCGCTCAAGCGCCGCTCGACCAACGAGGACCTGGGCACCATCACCGTCTCCGCCGGTGTGGCCGAGCTGAAGCACGGCGAGAAGGTCGACGTTCTGATCGAGCGCGCCGACCAGGCGCTCTACGCCTCCAAGCGCAACGGCCGCAACCAGGTTACGACGGACAGCGGCGTGGCGGCGGCGGCTTAGCCATTGCGTGGTTCGAGACGCGGCCCCATCGGGGCCGCTCCTCACCATGACTATGTTTTTTAGGCGTCACCCAAGTTCGTCATGGTGAGGAGCCCGCGCGAGCGGGCGTCTCGAACCACGCACAGATCCTAGTCCCCCGCGCTCGCCGGCACGATGGTCACGCTCTCGCCGCACCCGCAGGCGTCGGTTTCGTTGGGGTTGTGGAACACGAACTTGGAGGCGAGGCGCGAGGTCTCGTAGTCGATCTCCGAGCCGATCAGAAACAGGATCGCCTTGGGCTCGATCAGGATCTTGACACCCTTGTCTTCGACCACCTCGTCCAGCGGGTTGGCGGCTTCCGCGTATTCCAGGACGTATTCCTGGCCGGCGCAGCCGCCGTTCTTCACCCCGACCCGCAAGCCCGCATAGGGCTTTTCGGCGCGGTCCATGATCTCGCGCACGCGCTCAGCGGCGCGGTCGGTCAGGGTGACCACCTTGGGGCGGGGGCGGCGGGCTCGGGGCTGTACGACGGGGTCCATGGTCATCAGAACATGTTCAGTTGCAGCTTGGCTTCGTCCGACATACGGGACGGGTCCCACGGCGGATCGAACACCAGGTTGACGTCGCAGGACTTGACCTCCTCGATCGACATCACCGCCTCCTTCACCCAGTCGGGCATCTCGCCGGCCACGGGACAGGCCGGGGCGGTCAGGGTCATGTCGATGGCCACGTCCTTGTCGTCGGAAACGTCGACCTTGTAGATCAGGCCGAGTTCGTAGATGTCCACCGGGATCTCCGGATCATAGACCGTCTTCAGCTTCTCGATCAGCCGGTCGGTCAGGGCGTCGAGCTCCGACTGGCTCAGCGCCGAGGTTTCGGTCGTGGGGTTGAGGCTGGCGTCATCCATGGTCGGTGTCACTCAGGCGAAAAAGGTCTGCACCTTGGCCAGGGCTTCGGCGAAAGCGTCGGCCTCTTCCAGGGTGTTATATAGGGCGAACGAAGCGCGGGCGCTCGAGGTCAGGCCAAAGCGCCGCATCAGGGGCTCGGCGCAGTGGGTCCCGGCGCGCACGGCTATGCCATAGCGGTCGAGAAGCTGGGCCACGTCGTGGGCGTGCGCCCCCTCGACGGTGAAGGCGAAAATGCCGCCCTTGCCCGGCGCCGTGCCGATCTCGCGCAGCCAGTTGGCCCCATTCAGGCGCTGCTTCAGGCGGTCGTAGAGCGCCCGCTCATGCGCGGCGATGGCCTCGCGATCGAAGCCCTGCAGCCAGTCGATGGCGGCGCCCAGGCCGATGGCCTCCAGGATCGCCGGGGTGCCGGCCTCAAAGCGGTGCGGCGGGTCGGCATAGGTGACGGTCTCGGTGGTCACCGTGCCGATCATCTCGCCCCCGCCCTGGTAGGGCGGCAGGGCGGCCAGGCGCTCGGCCTTGCCGTACAGCACGCCGATGCCGGTGGGACCGTAGAGCTTGTGGCCGGAGAAGGCGTAGAAATCGACGTCCAGGGCCTGCACGTCGACCCGGGCGTGGACGATGGCCTGGCAACCGTCCAGCAGCACCGGAACCCCGGCGGCGTGGGCGATCTCGACCAGCTCTTTCGCTGGATTGATCGTGCCCAGCACGTTCGACATGTGGCTGAGGGCCACCATCCTGGTCTTCGGCCCGATCAGGTTGCGGTAAGCATCGAGATCGAGCTGGCCGTCCTCGGTCACCGGAACGAACTTGAGGACCAGGCCCTTGCGCTCGCGCAGGAAGTGCCAGGGCACGATATTGGCGTGGTGCTCCATCACCGAGAGCACGATCTCATCGCCGGCCTCGAGCGACTGGCCGAAAGCGGAGGCCACCAGGTTGATGGCCTCGGTGGCGCTCTTGGTGAAGACGATCTCGTCGACGCTGGCCGCGTTCACCAGGCCGCGCACGCTCTCGCGGGCCTTCTCGTAGGCCTCGGTGGTCTCGTTGGCCAGGGTGTGCAGGCCGCGATGGACGTTGGCGTAGGAGTGCTCCATCGCCCGGGTCATGGCCTCGATCACCGCCCGCGGCTTCTGGGCCGAGGCGGCGCTGTCGAGATAGATCAGGGGGCGGCCATTGACCTCGCGCTTGAGGATCGGGAACTGCTCGCGGGCGGATGCGACGTCAAAGCTCATGGGCGCGCCTCCGAGAAAATCCCTTCTCCCCCTTGCGGGAGAAGGAGGGGCCCGCGCCGAAGGCGTGGGAGGATGAGGGGACGCGCGCAGAGGCGCGCGACTGCAAACCTCGCAAACATTCGATCCGCCGGCGCGACCCCTCATCCTCCCACCCGCTGCGCGGGCGGGCCCCTCCTTCCCCCACAAGGGGGGAAGGGAAGAAGGACGCGGCCGTATCGAGGACGGGCCGATTCATCCCGCCCTCCCCGCCAGTTGCGCCGCCCAGGCGTGGGCGGCTTCGCGGGCGCCGGGGTGTTCGATGCGGTCGATCACCTCGGCCACGAAGGCTTCGGTCAGCATAGCGCGGGCTTCCGCCTCGGGGATGCCGCGCTGCATGGCGTAGAACAGGGCCTGTTCGTCGATGGCGCCCACCGTGTTGCCGTGGGCGCAGGAGACGTCGTCGGCATAGATCTCCAACTCGGGCTTGGCGTCGACCTCTGCCTTGTCGGAGAGGATCAGGGCGTGGTGGCCCATGCGCGCGTCGGTGCGGTCGGCGCCCTCGGCGACCACGATGCGGCCCTGGAACACCGCCCGGGCCTGGCCGCGCACGGCGCCCTTGGTCAGCTGCTGGGTCACCCCGTCGACGCCGGCATGGGTCACGGCCGTGGTCAGGTCGGCATGGGCCGCACCGTCCAGGAGATAGACGCCGTCCAGCCGCACCTCGGCCCCGCCGCCGGGGTGACGCAGGCGCGTCTCGTGCCGCTGGCGCTTGGCGCCGCTGGTCAGCACGGTCTGGACGAAGCGGGCATGGGGCGCGAGCTCGACCCGCGTCTGGCTGATGGAGACGGCGTCGGCCGCCTCGGCCACGACTGCCACCCGCTCCAGGCGGGCGCCTTCGCCCAGGTGGATGTCGAGGCTGATATCGGCCAGATAGGCCTCGCCCAGGCTTTCGTAGCTTTCCAAGAGCACCAGTTCGGCGCCGGGCCGCAGCACCAGGGAGAAGGCCGCGTGGTGCGCCGTGCCGTGGGCCGCGGAGACGAAGCGCAGGGCGAGCGGCCCCGGATGTCCCGGCTCGATGATCAGGGCGCTGGGGCCTTCCAGCTGGCGGCCGTTGACGAACACGATCTCCTCGTCGGCCAGGTTGCGGAACGGGCCGCGCTTCAGCTTGATCCCGTCCGCCGCCGGCGAGGCCGCGGGGATGGTGCGGATCAGGCCGCGCAGGTCGGTCCAGCGCCAGTCCTCCTCGCGGCGGCTGGGCAGCTGGGCGACGTCGCCCGAGGCTATGGCGCGCGCAAGGGTCATGCCGCTTCCCGCACATACTTGTCGTAGCCTTCGCGCTCCAGCTCGTGGGCCAGCTCGGGCCCGCCGGAGGCGACGATGCGACCGGCCGAGAGCACGTGCACCCGGTCGGGTTTGATGTAGTCCAAAAGGCGCTGGTAGTGGGTGATCACCAGCATCGAGCGGTCCGGCCCCCGCATGGCGTTGACCCCCTCGGCGACGATGCGCAGGGCGTCGATGTCGAGGCCGGAATCGGTCTCGTCGAGGATCAAGAGCCGCGGCGAAAGCATCGCCATTTGAAAGATTTCCATCCGCTTCTTCTCACCGCCCGAGAAGCCGACGTTCAGCGGGCGCTTGAGCATCTCGAAGTCGATCTTGAGGGCCTGGGCCTTTTCGCGGGCGAGCTTGAGGAAGGCGGGCGCGGTGATCTCGTCCTCGCCGCGGGCCTTGCGCTGGGCGTTCAGCGCCGTGCGGATGAAGGTCAGGCCGGGCACGCCGGGGATCTCGATCGGGTACTGGAAGGAGAGGAACACGCCCTTGGCGGCGCGCTCGTTGGGCGTCAGTTCGAACAGGTTGTCGCCGTCCAGCACCGCCGAGCCGCCCGTCACCTCATAGCCCGGCCGGCCGGCCAGGGAATAGGACAGGGTCGACTTGCCGGCCCCGTTCGGTCCCATGATCGCGTGCACCTCGCCCGCGGGAACGCTGAGCGTCAGGCCCTTGATGATCTCGGTCTCGGCGATGCGGACGTGGAGGTTGGTGATGGTCAGCATTTCAAATCGGCTCGTTCGAATATCTTGAAAACCCTTCCCCCTCGATGGGGGAAGGGAAGGGTTGGGGGTGTTCGCTCAGGTGTTGAGGCGAAAGACGGTGTTGGGCGCCGGAGCCCATCAGAGGATTCCAGGCGGCGACTGGGGCGCACCCCCATCCCTGCCCTTCCCCCATCGAGGGGGAAGGGTTCATGCGGGCAGCGAGGCCCGTCATCGCCCTCCCTCCACCGCCGTCATGAATTCCAGGCGGTTGCCGAAGGGGTCGTAGATGTAGAAGCGCTCGAAGCCGGGGAGGTCCTCGTCGGCCTTGACCTCGTAGCCGGCGGCGCGGGCGCGCTCGGCAAGGTCGGCGACGCGGTCGACCAGGAAGGCGACGTGGGCCTTGCGAGCGGGCGTGAAGGGGCTTTCGACGCCCAGGTGCACCTTGACCCGGTCGCTCTCGAACCAGGCCCCGCCGCGCCTGGCCAGTTCCGGCGGTTTGGGCTGTTCGGGCAGGCCGAGAAGGTCACGATAAAAGCCGCGCGCCCTCTCCTCCTCGCCCGCCGGCATGGCCAGCTGCACGTGTTCGATGGCCTGGAGCGTCATCCCACGCTGCCCTCCAGCGAGATCGCCACCAGCTTCTGGGCCTCGACAGCGAACTCCATGGGCAGTTCCTGCAGCACTTCACGCACGAAGCCGTTAACCAGCAGGGCCACCGCCTCTTCCTGGGTCAGGCCGCGCTGCATGGCGTAGAACAGCTGGTCTTCGGAGAGGCGCGTGGTGGTGGCCTCGTGCTCGAACTTGGCCGAGGCGTTGCGGGCCTCGACGTAAGGGACCGTGTGGGCGGCGCAGGACTTGCCGATCAGAAGGCTGTCGCACTGGGTGAAGTTGCGCGCGTTCGCCGCCTTGGCGTTGGCCGAGACCAGGCCGCGATAGGTGTTCGAGGAATGCCCGGCCGAGATGCCCTTGGAGATGATCCGCGAGCGGGTGTCGCGGCCCAGGTGGATCATCTTGGTGCCGGTGTCGGCCTGCTGGCGGTTGTTGGTCACGGCGATCGAGTAGAATTCGCCCGACGAGCCGTCGCCGCGCAGGACGCAGGAGGGGTATTTCCAGGTGATGGCCGAGCCGGTCTCGACCTGGGTCCAGCTGACTTTCGACCGCGCGCCGCGGCAGTCGGCCCGCTTGGTGACGAAGTTGTAGATGCCGCCCTTGCCTTGCGCGTCGCCGGGATACCAGTTCTGGACGGTGGAATATTTGATCTCAGCGTCGTCCAGGGCCACCAGCTCGACCACGGCGGCGTGCAGCTGGTTCTCGTCGCGCATGGGGGCGGTGCAGCCCTCCAGGTACGAGACGTAGGCGCCCTTGTCGGCGATGATCAGGGTCCGCTCGAACTGGCCGCTTTCCTTGGCGTTGATGCGGAAATAGGTCGACAGCTCCATCGGGCAGCGCACGCCCGGCGGCACATAGACGAAGCTGCCGTCGGAGAAGACCGCGCTGTTCAGGCAGGCGAAATAGTTGTCCGAGACCGGCACCACCGAGCCCAGGTATTTCTTCACCAGCTCGGGATGCTCGCGGATCGCCTCGCTCATCGGGCAGAAGATGACGCCGGCGGCGGCCAGCTCCTTCTTGAAGGTCGTCACCACCGAGACGCTGTCGAACACCGCGTCCACGGCATAGCGCGGCGCGCCCTGGACGCCCGCCAGGACCTCCTGCTCCTTCAGCGGGATGCCGAGCTTGGCGTAGGTGGCCAGCAGTTCCGGATCGACCTCGTCCAGCGACTTGGGGCCTTCCTTGGCCCGGGGCGCGGCGAAGTAATAGGCGTCCTGGTAGTCGATCCTGGGGAAGTTCAGCTTGGCCCAGTCGGGCTCATCCAGCACCAGCCAGCGCTCGAACGCCTCCAGACGCCAGGCCAGCATCCAGTCCGGCTCGTCCTTCTTGGCCGAGATGAAGCGGACGGTGTCGGCGTTCAGGCCCTTGGGCGCGAACTCCTGGTCGATGTCGGTGACGAAGCCGTGCTTGTAGGCCTCGAGGGCCTCGACCTGTTCGACGGTTTGCTGGACGGCGGCCATCAGTACACTTCCTTAAGCGGCCGAGGCGCGGCGGCGCGCCCGAAACCGGTCGTAGACGGTGAGCCAGACCTCGGCGAAGCGGGTCCAGTCCTGTTCGGTAGTGGCCCAGCCGCCGCTGACGCGCAGGGCGGTGGAGGCGAGCGAGCCGAAGCCCATGGCCTGCAGCACCGGGCTGGCGGTGACCTTGCCCGACGAGCAGGCGGCGCCGGCGCTGACCATGATCCCTTCCAGGTCCATGGCGATCACCTGGCGCTCGGACTCGAAACTCTCGGCGGCGAAGCTCAGCACGCTGGGGAGCCGGGGCGCCTCGGTCCCGAACACCTGCACCCCGTCGGCCTCGGCGAGGCTGTCTTGCGCGGCGTCGCGCCAGGCGGCCTGGGCGGCGAAATCCGGCAGGTCGCGCAGGGCGGCGCGGGCCGCGGCGCCGAAGCCGGCGATGCCGGAGACGTTCTCGGTGCCGGCGCGCCGACCACGCTCCTGCCCGCCGCCGTGCAGCCGGCGCGACAGCACAGCCCGCGGGCCGGCGATGAGGGCGCCGACGCCTTGCGGCCCGCCCAGCTTGTGCGCCGACAGCGACAGGGTGTCGGCGCCGGTCGCGGCGAAATCGAGCGCGATCTTGCCCGCCGCCTGCACCGCATCCACATGCAGCCAGCCGTCGGCGGCGCGGACCAGGGCGGCGATCTCGGCCACGGGCTGGATCACCCCGGTCTCGTTGTTGGCCAGGGAGAGGGCGACGAACGGGCGGCCGGCCTCCTTGGGCCAGGTCTTCAGCCGCTGTTCCAGCCAGTCCAGGTCCATGATCCCGCTGGCGCGCACGCCCCAGCCCTCGGCCATGTCGCCATTGGCCATGCAGGTGGCGAGCGTCGAGGCATGCTCGGCCAGGCCCACAATCGGGCGGCGGAAACCCGCAGCGATGGCGCTGTCGATGGCCAGGGCGTTGGCTTCGGTCCCGCCGCTGGTGAAGGTGACCGAGCCTTCCTTGCAGGCCACGAGGCGCGCGACCTCGCCCCGGGCGCGCTCGACGGCGGCGCGGGCAGTGCGGCCGGCGGCGTGGACCGACGAGGGATTGCCGCCGATGGCCAGGGCGCAGGCGACAGCCTCCGCCGCCTCGGGCCGGATCGGGGCGGTGGCGTTGTAGTCGAGGTAGATCCTGTTCGGAGCCGTCATGCGGCCACCGCCGGTGAACTGGGCCTGAGCCGCCCCGCCAGCACGTCGGCCAGGGACACGCTCGCCAGATAGGCGTGCAGCTGGCGGCCGGTCTCTTCCCAGAGGTCGTGGGTCAGGCACTTGGCCCCGCCCTTCATGCAGCCGCCCTTGGCCCCGTGGCCGCCGCAGCGGGTAGCCTTGATGGGTTCGTCCACCGCCATCACCACCTCGGCGACATTGGTCTCGGCGGCGGGGCGGGCCAGACGATAGCCGCCGCCGGGGCCGCGGTGCGAGACCACCAGGCCGCGCCGGCGCAGGCGGGCGAACAGCTGCTCCAGATAGGCCAGGGACAGCTGCTGGCGCTCGGCGATCTCGGCCAGGGAGACGGGCCGCGCCTCGCCGTGCCCGGCCAGGTCGGTCATCGCCATCACCGCATAGCGGCCTTTCGTGCTCAGCTGCATGGCCTTACATCCTGGTCTTGCCGAGACGTGTCAGAATTCCCGCGCATCCGGCGCGGCCTGTGCTATGAACCGCCGCCTCGCGGCGGGCATGTCCCAGCGAGGGACTGGATTTAAGAAGACCGAGCGCTGTGGTCAAGTATTATGACCGCCGCTCACGCCAGGAGGTTTCATGGCTGAGGTGGTTCTGACCGGCGCCGCCGGACGGATCGAGGGACGTTATTCGCCGGGGAAGAAGGAGGGCGCGCCGATCGCGCTGATCCTGCACCCTCACCCCAAGGCCGGCGGCAACATGAACCACCCGGTCTCGGCCCAGCTGTTCCTGCTGTTCATGCAGCGCGGCTTTTCGGTGCTGCGCTTCAATTTCCGCGGCGTGGGCAGGAGCCAGGGCGAATTCGACGGCGGCATCGGCGAGCTGGCCGATGCGGCTACGGCGCTGGACTGGCTGCAGGCCACCAACCCGACCGCCTCGCAGACCTGGGTCGCCGGCTTCGATTTCGGCGCCTATATCGGCATGCAGCTTCTGATGCGCCGGCCGGAGACCGACGGCTTCATCTCGGTCTCGCCGCCGACCAACATGTACGACTTCAGCTTCCTGGCCCCCTGCCCGGCCTCGGGCCTGTTCCTGCACGGGGCCAACGATTCGGTGGTGCCGCCGACCGAGGTGGAGCGGGTGGTGACCAAGCTGCGCACCCAGAAGGGCATCGTCATCGACTACGACGTGATCGACACCGCCGACCACTTCTGGGCGCATAACCTGAAGGACGTGGAGAAGCAGGTCGGAGGTTATCTGGATAAGCGGCTGGCGGCGAACCCGGCCTAAAACCCTTCTCCCACAAGGGGGGAAGGGCACTAAGGCCGCACGATCTTCCCACCCGTCATAGGCGCCTTGACCCCGGTCGTGCCGGGAAACGAGATCGGCAGGCCGTGGGCGGTGCGGGCGGCGAGGTAGGCGAAGGCCTCGGCCTCGATGGAATCGCCGCGCCAGCCGGCGTCCTCGGCCGAGATCACCTGGGCCGGCAGGGCCTCACGCAGAGCCTGCATGATCGCCGGGTTGCGCCGGCCGCCGCCGGCGGCGATCACGGTCCTAGGCTGCTGGTCCGCATCGAACCAGTCCAGGCCCCGCGCCACGGCCGCCGCGGTGAAGGCGACGAGGGTCGCGGCGGCGTCCGCGTCGGACAGCCCCTCCACGCTCGCCATCGGAAAATCGTAGCGGTCCAGCGACTTGGGCGGCGGGGCGGCGAAATAGGGATGGGCCAGGAGGCCCTCCAGCACGGCGGCGTCGACCTGGCCGGACCGGGCGAGTTGGCCGCCCTCGTCATAGCGGCCGAGGCCGCGGGCCTGGACCAGGAGGTCGATCATGCCGTTGGCGGGGCCGGTGTCGAAGCCGTGGAACAGGTCGCCCTCGCCCATCAGGGTGATGTTGGCCACCCCGCCCAGGTTCAGAACCGCCACCGGCGCCGGCAGGCGGGCGTAGCGGGCCAAGGCGGCGTGATAGATGGGCGCGAGCGGCGCGCCCTCCCCGCCCGCGGCCACGTCGTCGAGGCGGAAGGCGTAGGCCACCGGGACCCCGAGGCCCCGTGCCAGGATCTCGGCTTCGCCGAGCTGCACGGTGCGTCCGATCCGCTCGGCCATGGGACGTTCATGCAGCACGGTCTGGCCGTGGAAGCCGACCATGTCGATCTGGTCCGGGCGAAAGCCGTGCTCGGCCAGGAATTCGCGCGCGGCGGCCAGGTGCGCCTCGGCCACGGCGCGGGCGGCCTCGGCGAAGACCGCCGGCTCCGGCTCGCCGCGGGGCCAGGCGCGGGCCTGGTCGGTCGCGGCCTGGATCACCGCCCGGATCTCGACCGAAAGCTTGCGTTCGCCGGCGGGGCCAAAGGCGTGGATGACCTCGCCGTCGGTCTCAAGGATCGCCATGTCGATGGCGTCGAGCGAGGTGCCGCTCATGAACCCCAGAACCCGCATCGATCCGCCCTCAAACTTGACCGTCGAGGCTCGAAAGGCTAGCGCTGGAGCATGATCAGCGCCCGCACCTTGCGAACCTCGTACCGCCGCTCGCTTCCATAGCGGGCCGGCTTGCTGATCTTATCGATTTTCGCGCCGCCCTAAAGGTTGGCGGCGCGCATCCACTCGAAGACGACGTCTCCGGCCCTCCCCATCAGAAGGAGCCGTATCGTCATGACTGTTCTCACCCCGCAAGCCGCCGTGCTACAGGGCGCCTCGCCTGCAGAAAACCCCGAGCCGATGTCCGATTTCCAATCCAGCTTCCTGCGCAGCCTGCAAGAGCGCGGCTACATCCACCAGGTCACCCACCCGGCCGAGCTTGACGCCGCGGCCAAGGGCGGGATCGTCGCGGGCTACATCGGTTTCGACGCCACCGCCTCCAGCCTGCACGCCGGCAGCCTGATCCAGATCATGATGCTGCGCCGCCTGCAGCAGGCCGGCGGCAAGCCGATCGTGGTCATGGGTGGCGGCACCACCAAGGTCGGCGACCCCTCGGGCAAGGACGAGAGCCGCAAGCTGCTGACCGAGGCCGACATCGCCGCCAACATCGCCAGCATCCGGACGGTGTTCGAGAAGTTCCTGACGTTCGGGGACGGGCCCACCGACGCGATCATGGTCGACAACGACGCCTGGCTGTCCAAGCTCGGCTATGTCGATTTCCTGCGCGAATACGGCCCGCACTTCACCATCAACCGCATGCTGACCTTCGACTCGGTCAAGCTGCGGCTTGAGCGTGAGCAGCCGCTGACCTTCCTCGAGTTCAACTACATGCTGATGCAGGCGGTGGATTTCCTGGAACTGAACCGCCGCCATGGCTGCGTGCTGCAGATGGGCGGATCGGACCAGTGGGGCAACATCGTCAACGGGGTCGAGCTGATCCGGCGCATGGACGGCAAGCAGGCCTTCGGCCTGACCTCGCCGCTGCTGGCCACCGCGTCCGGCGCCAAGATGGGCAAGACGGCGGCGGGGGCGGTGTGGCTGAACGCCGACATGCGCAGCCCCTACGACTACTGGCAGTTCTGGCGCAACACCGAGGACGCCGACGTCGGCCGCTTCCTGCGCCTCTACACCGACCTGCCGCTGGACGAGATCGCCCGACTGGAGGCGCTCGAAGGCGCCGGGATCAACGAGGCCAAGAAGGTGCTGGCCAACGAGACCACCACCATGCTGCACGGCCGGGAAGCGGCCGAGGCCGCGGCTGAAGCGGCGCGCAAGGCGTTCGAGGAGGGGCAGGTGTCGGCCGACCTGCCCTCGATCGAGATCTCGCGCGCCGAGTTGGAGGCCGGAATCCCGATCGCCAATCTGGTGGCCGACGCCGGCCTGACAGGCTCGCGCTCGGAGGCCCGGCGGCTGGCCCAGGGCGGCGGCCTTCGCGTCAACGACAAGGCCGAGGCCGACGCCCAGCGCGCCCTGACCCCGGCCGATCTCAACGCCGACGGGGTGATCAAGCTGGCCGCCGGCAAGAAGAAGATCGTCCTCGTTCGTCCTGTTTGACCCTTTAGGAGCCTAGAGCATGACCGGTCCCGCCGTCGGCGACGTCGCCCCCGATTTCGACCTTCCGACCGACGGCGGCGGCCGCGTCTCGCTGAGCGCGCTGAAGGGCAAACCGGTCGTGCTCTATTTCTACCCCAAGGACGACACCCCCGGCTGCACCAACGAGGCCAAGGGCTTCAGCGAGGCGGCGGCCGAGTTCACGGCCGCCGGCGCGGTGGTTATCGGCGCCTCCAAGGACAGCGTCGCGCGGCACGACAAGTTCAAGGCCAAGTACGGCCTGGACCTGGTGCTGGGCTCGGACGCCGAAAGCGGCGTAATCGAGGCCTACGGCTCGTGGGTCGAAAAAAGCCTCTATGGCCGCCAATACATGGGCATCGACCGCTCGACCTTCCTGATCGGCGCCGACGGCCGCATCAAGCGCATCTGGCGCAAGGTCAAGGTGGCGGGTCACGTCGCCGAGGTGCTGGCGGCGGTCAAGGGGCTCTGAGAGCGAGCCTGGATCCGCCCGATCTCATAGATCGCTCATCCTCGCGAAGGCGGGGATGAGCGGTTGAAATTCAAATTGGCCTGAACTCGGGCGACTCAGGCGTTCCCGCCTTCCGTCCGCGTCGCCCCGACCCGTTGGGCCAGGGACGCGGCCATGAAGGCGTCCAAGTCGCCGTCCAGCACCCCTTGCGTGTCCGAGGTCTCGACGTCGGTTCGCAGGTCCTTGACCATCTGGTAGGGCTGCAGGACGTAGGAGCGGATCTGGTGGCCCCAGCCGATGTCGGTCTTCTGGTCTTCCAGGGCCTGGGCCGCGGCTTCCTGCTTCTGCAACTCGAGCTCGTAGAGGCGGGCGCGCAGCATCTTCCAGGCCTCGTCGCGGTTCTGGTGCTGCGAGCGGCCGGCCTGGCAGGCCACCACCACCCCGGTCGGGATGTGGGTCAGGCGCACGGCAGAGTCGGTCTTGTTGATATGCTGGCCGCCGGCGCCGGAGGCGCGATAGGTGTCGGTGCGCACGTCTGCCGGGTTGATGTCGATGACGATGGTGTCGTCCACCACCGGATAGACCCAGGCCGAGGCGAAGCTGGTGTGCCGCCGGGCGCTGGAGTCATAGGGCGAGATGCGCACCAGCCGGTGCACCCCGGCCTCGGTCTTCAGCCAGCCATAGGCGTTCGGGCCCTTGATCTGCAGGGTCGCCGACTTGATGCCGGCCTGCTCGCCCGGGGTCTCTTCGATCAGCTCCACGCTCATGCCATGAGCGTTGGCCCAGCGGGTGTACATGCGCAGCAGCATGCCGGCCCAGTCGCAGGACTCGGTGCCGCCGGCGCCGGAATTGATTTCCAGATAGGCGTCGTTGGCGTCGGCCTCGCCGGAGAGCAGGGCCTCGAGTTCGGCCCGGGCGCCCCGCTCCTTCAGCGCCGCCAACTGGGCGCGGGCGTCGTTCAAGAGCTCCTCGTCGCCCTCGGCGTCGGCCAGTTCGGCATATTCCAGGGCCTCGGCCAGGCCCTTTTCCAGGCTCTTGACCGCATCCACCTGGGTCGCCAGGCGGGTGCGCTCGCGCATCAAGGCCTGGGCCTCGCTGGGGCGGTCCCAAAGGGTCGGGTCCTCGACCCGGGCGTTCAGCTCATCGAGCTTTCTTAGCGCAGGTTCCCAGTCAAAGACGCCTCCTGAGCAGTCCGACGGACTGCTCGATGTCGGCCGCAGAGGCCTCGACATCCGCTCTCATGTGCTTCTCCTAAGCAGGGCGCGCCTGATAGCCCCTCCGCCCCTCGGGTTCAATAGAGCCCAGTCAGGTCCGCCGGCGGCTTCTTCTGTGGCGGCTTCTGTGGCGGCGGGGCGCCGGCGGGGGCGGCGCCGACGGGTTGGCCGTTCGGCGGCAGGGGCGCACCGGGCAGGACGCCTTCCAGCGCGTCCACGGGTCTGGGCTTGGGCTCGGTGCCTGGGCGATAGGCCTCGCGGATGCCGGTGGCGTAGGAGAACTTCACGTTCGGCGGCGGGCGGAAGTCGTGCACCGGGGTGTCCTTCAGCGCCGTCTGCATGAAGTCGATGAAGATCGGCACCGCGTCCACCGCCCCGGTTTCGTTATTGCCCAACGAGCGGTTGTCGTCGAAGCCGACGAACACGCCGACCACGATGTCGGGCGAGAAGCCGACGAACCAGGCGCTGCGGAAGTCGTTGGTGGTGCCGGTCTTGCCGCCGATCGGCCGGCCGAGGCTGGAGGCCTGGTAGGCCGTGCCCCGCTGGACCACGCCCTGCAGCATGGTGGTGATCTGATAGGCGGTGACCGGGTCCATGATCTGGTCGCCGGCCGGGGGCACGCGGGGCGATTCGTCGCCGTTGAAGGCGGCCTGGCACCTTGGGCACTCGCGCTGGTCGGCGTTCAGCACGGGCTTGCCTTGCGCGTCCTCGACCACCTCGATCAGGTGCGGGTTAATCCTGCGCCCGCCGTTGACGAAGGCGGAATAGGCGGCGGTCATCTTAAAGGGGGTAGTCTCGCCGGCGCCCAGGGCCATGGCCAGCACCGGGTCCATCTGGTTGACCACCCCGGCCCGCTTGGCCATGTCGACGATCTTGGGCATGCCGACGCCCATGGCCAGGCGCACGGTCATGGTGTTCAGCGACAGCTCCAGGCCTCGCCGCAGCGGCAGCATGCCGCGATAGCCCTTTTCGAAATTCTCCGGCGACCAGACCTCGCCCGCCTTGGCGCCGGGCAGCGAAATCGGCCCGTCCAGCACCTGGCTTGCGGGCGTGTAGCCGTTCTCAAGCGCGGTCGCGTAGACGAAGGGCTTGAACGAGGAGCCCGGCTGGCGGTTGGCCTGGGTGGCGCGGTTGAAGTTGGAGAGCGAGAAGCTGTAGCCGCCGACCATGGCCAGGGTCCGGCCCGACCAGGGATCTATCGCCACCAGCGCCCCGTTCACCAGCGGCACCTGACGCAGGTTGTAGAGGCCGGGCGAGGTCGCCGAGGGCTCGACGAAGACCAGGTCGCCCTTCTTCAGCGGCTTGGCGCTGGCGCGCTCCCAGACGACGTCAGCGCTCTCCAGCACCCCGCGCCCGCCGCCGTCGGCCTGCTCGACCCTGACGGCGCCCTCGGCGGATTCCACTCGGGCCGCGCGCCAGGCGCGACGCTCGGACGGCGGGGTGGAGGCCAGGGCCTGCTTCTGCCAGCCATCCTCGACCTCCGCATGGCCCCAGGCCCCGCGCCAACCGTGCCGGCGATCGTAGTTTTCCAGCCCCTTCATCAGCGCCACGCGGGCGGCGGTCTGCAGCTTGGGATCGAGGGTGGTGCGCATGTAGTAGCCGCCCTCGTCCAGCTTCTTGCCGAAGGTGGCCACACCCCGTTCGCGGACCTCTTCGACGAAGTAGTCGGCGTCGTGGTACTTGGCGCGGATCGGCGCCGACTGGACCACCAGGTCCTCCTTCATCGCCGCCTCAGCCTGGGCGCGGGTGACGAAGCCTAGGTCGGCCATTTCGCCGAGGATGAAGTTGCGCCGGGCGATCGCCTTGGCCTTGTTGCGCACCGGATGGTAATTGTCCGGCCCCTTGGGCAGGGCGGCCAGGTAGGCGCACTGGGCCAGGTCCAGCTCCGACAGCGGCTTGCCGAAATAGTTGTAGGCCGCCGCGACCACCCCGTAGGAGTGATAGCCCAGCCAGATCTCGTTCAGATAGAGCTCGAGGATGTGCTGCTTGCTCATCGACTCCTCGATGCGGTTGGCGAGGATCGCCTCCTTCATCTTGCGGCCGATGGTGGCCTCGTTGCCCAAGAGCACGTTCTTGGCCACCTGCTGGGTGATGGTCGAGCCGCCCTCCAGCCGCTTGCCGTGGCTGGCGTTGACCACGTCCTTGGTCATGGCGCGCAAGAGGCCCATCGGGTCGACGCCGCCGTGCTTGAAGAAGTTGTGGTCCTCGGCGGCCAGGAAGGCGTTCACCACCTGGGTCGGGATCTGGTCGTAGGAGACGAAGATCCGCCGCTCTTTGGAGTATTCTCCGATCAGGGTGCCGTCCCAGGCATAGACCCGCGTCGCCGTGGGCGGGCGATAGTCGGCGAGGTCCGCCGCATCGGGCATGTCGTGGAACAGCCAGGCGGCATAGATGGCCAGCGAGAACCCGGCCAAGGCGATCACGCTGAGGACGACCACGCCGACCGTCGCGATCCATCGCTGACCAAGATTCAACGCCGAAGCCTCCACGGACTGCCCGCCCGCCTTCGATCACGCTCTAGCGCGTGTCGAGGCGATCGCAAAGCCCGGTTGGCTTCGTGAGGTTGCAGGCCGCAGCGCGCCCCCTCCACCACCGCGCTGTCGCGCGGCGGTCCCCCTCCCCCGTGTCGCTTCGCGAAACAAGGGGGGAGAAGCGGGGTTGAGACGCCCTCTCCTCCCCTGCGTAGCGAAGCGCAGCGGGGGAGGGGGACCGCGAAGCGGTGGAGGGGGCGAGCCGGCTGCTCAGCTTGCGGTTCAGTCTAAGGAGGCAGAGCCCTACCGCGACGCGACCTTGGTCTGGCGCTCGAAATAGTCGTCGATGGCGTCGCCGACGGCGTTCATGAACTTCTGCCGCTGGCCCTGGCTCTTCAGGCGCGTCTCGTCGTCGGGATTTGTGATGAAGCCCATCTCGAGCAGCACCGCCGGCACGTCGGGGGCCAGCAGCACCATGAAGCCGGCGTCTCGGTGGCTGTGCTCCAAGAGCGGCACCCGGTCGCTGACATGGCTGAGCAGGTTCTCGGCGAAGGCGGCCGAGCGGTTGCGGGTCGAGCGCTGCGTCAGGTCCAGGAGGATCTGGTTCACCGCCCGGTCGTGGCCCGGCAGGTTGACGTTGATGAACCAGTCGTTGCGGCCGATGACATTCTTGACCACCCGGTCCGAGCCCTTGTCCGACAGGGTGTAGACGGTGGCGCCGCGCATGTCGGCGTTGGAGCCGGAATCGGAGTGCAGCGAGATGAACAGGTCCGCGTCGGCCCGGCGGGCGATCTGAACCCGGTTCTCCAGCGGCACGAACACGTCGCTGTCGCGGGTCATCACCACCTTGTAGTGGCCGCCCTTCTCCAGCCGCGCCTTCAGCGCCTTGGCCGCGGCCAGGTTGACGTCCTTTTCCTGGCTGTCGGCGCCTTCCGCGCCGGGATCCTTACCGCCATGACCGGCGTCGATGACGACGATCTTCTTCAGGTGCAGCGGCCGCGCCTCGGTCACCTGGGTGAACACGGCCGGCTTGACCTCAGCCTGGGGCTGAACGGTGGTCGCCACCGCCGCGGTGAGCTTGGCCGGCGCAGTCGCCGAGGCCGGCGCATCGGCGGCGGCCAGGTCGATCACATAGCGATAGACGGTCACGCCATCGGAGGGCGGCAGAAGGAAGCGGCGCTTGATCTGGGCCGGGTGGCTGAGTTGCAGGCTGAGCCTGGTCCCGCCGGCGGCGTTCTCGGCCGACCAGGCCCCTATGAGGCCCAGGCCATGGCCCTGAGGCTGGGAATCGGCGCCGACCTTGGCGAGATTGACCACGACCATGTGATCGGCGGCGCCGTCATCGATCACCTGGCCCTTGGTCGGGGCGTCGAGCTCGATGACGATGCGGGTCTCCTGCTGATTGCCGCCGAGGCGAACCTGCAGCACGCCCTTGGAGGCGGTCTCGCCGTGGGAAGAGCCGGCCAGAAGCGCGCACGCGCCCAGGGCGAGCGCGCAGACGCCCGTCCCTCGCGCCGACCCGACCAAGGCTTTCGCCTGAGCGCGCATCCCAACTCCGAACACTGCAAGGCCTCGCTACTAAGGCCCCACTATCCATTAACCAGAGTGCACAAATGGTTAAGCACGAACCGGGCGCGACGATCCAGCCCAGCTTCGCATCGGCCGCCGCCGTAGCGCCTTCGCGCGCCGCTTTCTTTTTTCTCCCGCTTGTTGCAAACTTGTCTTGCGCTTGGGACGCCCCACATCGGGCGAGATCCGCGCAAGGCCGCATCGGCCGCGCCGTTTTTGGCGGGACCGAGGCGCCGACCCCGCTCCGCGCCACCCGGCGCGTCAAGGATTAAACCTCATGGGCAGCGTCGCTCACGACCGCTCAAAGCTGATGGTTCGACGCGTCTTTTTTGACGCGACGGGCCCGCTTGCGCGCGCCCTCATGCACATCCGGCCCCCGGCGTTCTTCGCCGGCGCGCGCCGTGGAGATTATTTGAATGTCGAAGAGAATGTTGATCGACGCCGTCCATGCCGAGGAAACTCGCGTGGCGGTGGTGGACGGTTCGCGGGTTGAAGATTTCGATTTCGAAAGCCAGGCCAAGAAGCAGCTTCGGGGAAACATCTATCTGGCGAAGGTGACGCGGGTCGAACCGAGCCTGCAGGCCGCCTTCATCGAATATGGTGGCAACCGCCACGGCTTCCTCGCCTTCAACGAGATCCATCCGGACTACTACCAGATCCCCCTGGCCGACCGCGAAGCGCTGATGCGCGAAGAGGCCGAGGCGGACGACGAGCCGCCGCCGCGCTCGCACAACGGTGACGAGGACCATGGCGAGGACGATGACGACGACGACGTGATGAGCGACGAGCTCGCGCGCCGCAATCGCCGCCTGATGCGCCGCTACAAGATCCAGGAAGTGATCAAGCGCCGCCAGATCATGCTGGTGCAGGTGGTCAAGGAAGAGCGCGGCAACAAGGGCGCGGCGCTGACCACCTATCTGTCGCTGGCCGGCCGCTACGGCGTTCTGATGCCCAACACCGCCCGCGGCGGCGGCATCAGCCGCAAGATCACCACCGCCACAGACCGCAAGCGGCTGAAGAGCGTGGTGCAGAGCCTGGACGTGCCGCAGGGCATGGGCCTGATCGTGCGCACCGCCGGGGCCAAGCGCACCAAGGCCGAGCTGAAGCGCGACTACGAATACCTGATGCGCCTGTGGGAGAATATCCGCGAGCGCACCCTGCACTCGATCGCCCCGGCCCTGATCTACGAGGAAGAAGACCTCGTGAAGCGGGCCATCCGCGACATGTTCGACAAGGACCTGGAGGGGATCTGGGTCGAGGGCGAGGAAGGCTACCGCGAGGCGCGCGACTTCATGCGCATGATCATGCCCTCGCAGGCCAAGAAGATCATCGCCTATCGCGATCCGACTCCGCTGTTCGTCCAGGCCAAGATCGAGGACCACCTGGCCCAGATCTACACCCCGGTGGTGCCGCTGAAGTCCGGCGGCTATCTGGTGATCAACCAGACAGAAGCCCTGGTGGCGATCGACGTCAACTCGGGCCGCTCGACCCGCGAGCGCAACATCGAGGCCACGGCGCTGAAGACCAATGTCGAGGCGGCCGAGGAAGCCGCCCGGCAACTGCGCCTGCGCGACCTGGCCGGCCTGATCGTGATCGACTTCATCGACATGGATGAGGCCAAGAACAACCGCACCGTCGAGAAGGTGCTGAAGGACGCGCTGAAGGACGACCGGGCGCGGGTGCAGATGGGCAAGATCTCCGGCTTCGGCCTGATGGAGATCAGCCGCCAGCGCCGCCGCACCGGCATCCTGGAAGGCACCACCCACGTCTGCGAACACTGCGCCGGGGTCGGCCGCATCCGCTCGACCGAGTCCAGCGCCCTGGCCGCCCTGCGCGCGGTGGAGCTGGAGGCGGTGCGCGGCGGGGCTGGCGCCGTCACCCTGCGCACCTCGCGCGCGGTCGGGCTCTACATCCTCAATGAGAAGCGCGCCTTCCTCGAGCGCCTGCGCCAGACCAAAGGCCTGAATGTGACCGTGGTGGTCGAGGACAACCTGGCCCACGCCGAGCACGCCATCGAGCGCACCGAGAGCCGCGAGTTCGAGGCGCCCGAGGCGCCCTCGCGCCGCCCGGCCTTCTCGCCCGAGCCCACTGAGGCCGAGGCGGACGACTTCATCGTCGAGGAAGACGAGGACGAGGAAGAGGAAGAGGACGAAGAGGTCGAGGCCGACGGCGAGCGCGAAGAACGTCGCCCGGTCCGCGCCGAGGCCGAGGGCGAAGGCGGTTCGCGCGGCCGCAGCCGCCGCCGCCGCCGCCGTGGCGGACGCCGCGACGAGACGGATCGCCCGGCTCGTGCGGCCGAGGCTGTCGAGGAAGAGGCCGTAGGCGAAGCGGACGACGAGGGTGATGGCGAAGGCCGCGGGCGCGGCCGCCGTCGCCGCGGACGGCGCGGCGGGCGGCGCATGCGCGAAGAGGTGCGGCGCGACGATCCCTACGCCTGGTCGCGCCCGCGCGTGCCCGACGGCGATCCCTACATCTGGATGGATCCCGGCCAGCCGCCGGCCCCGCGTCCGGCTCCCGTCGCCGAAGCGCCCGCTCGCGCCCCTGCCCCGGCGCCCGAGCCGGTCGTCGCTGCTGTGGCGGCCCAGCCGGTGATCGAAGCGCCGCCGGAGGACATCTGGGTCGAGCTGCCTGCCCCCGAAGAGGCGCCGGCCAAGAAGCCCAAGGCCCGCCGCTCGCGCGCCAAGAAGGCGGCCGAGCCGGTCGCCGAGGTCGCGGCCAGCCTGGACGGCCCCGGCGAGATTCCGGTGCTGGAGGCCGCCGCACCGCACGTCGAGCCGGAGGCGATCGAACCGGTTCCGGTGCAGCCGGCCGTCGCGATCGAGCCCGAGCCGGTCCCTGAGCCCGTCGTCGTGACCCCGGCGCCGGCGCCCGAACCGGTGCTGGCGGCCGTGGCGGACGCGGCGGAGATCTCGAGCCCGCCGGCCAAGCCCAAGCGGGGCTGGTGGCGTCGAGGTTGAGCCCCGGCGCGTTAGCTGGCATGAGATCAGGACGGAGCATGGCGCGGGGGCGCATCGGAGTTTCGGAGCCTCTGGCATGAAGAGCCGCGCCCCTCGTCTCCCCCGCCGCCGGCGTTCGCCCATCGGCGCGGCGGCCAGCGTCCTGGCGCTGGCCGCGGGCCTGGCGGCTCCGGTCGCGCCGGCCTTCGCCCAGGACGGTCCCCTGTCCCTGATCCGCGACACCGAGATCGAGGCGATCCTGCACCAGGACGCCGATCCCCTGTTCGTGGCCGCGGGCCTGGACCCCAAGGTGGTGCAGATCCACATCGTCGGCGACAAGGACCTGAACGCCTTCGTCGCCGGCGGCCAGAACATGTTCATAAACACCGGCCTGATCGTGCGGGCCAAGAACCCCAACGAGCTGATCGGAGTCATGGCGCACGAGACCGGCCACATGGCCGGCGGGCACCTGGCCAATTCCGACATCGCCGGCAAGCAGGCCCTGGCCACCTTCCTTTTGACCATGGGCCTGGCCGTGGCCGCGGCGGCGGGCGGCGCGCCGGATGCGGCGGGCGCGCTGATCTACAGCTCGGACTATTTCGCCACCCTGACCATCCTCAGCTACACCCGCGAGCAGGAGGCCCGGGCCGACCAGGCGGCGATCACCTATCTGGAGAGGGCCGGGGAATCCCCCAAGGGCCTCGTCGATTTCTTCGACAACTTCCGCTACGAGGAAGTGTTTTCGGGCGCCAAGCGCTACCCCTTCTTCCAGAGCCACCCGATCAGCTCGGAGCGTATCGAGGCCCTGCGCGTGCGCGCCCAGCAGCAGGCGCACTATGGCGTGACCGACGCGCCTGAGGCCCTGGCCCAGCACGCCATCATGGTCGCCAAGCTGAAGGCCTTCACCAACCTGCCGCAGCAGACCTTCATCGACTATCCTGAGAGCGACACCAGCTATCCCGCCCGCTACGCCCGCGCGATCGCCTATTATCGCGACCTGCAGACCGACAAGGCGGTCAAGCTGACCGACGCGCTGCTGGCCGAGCAGCCGGAGAACCCCTACCTGTGGGAGCTGAAGGGCCAGACCCTGTTCGAGGCCGGCCGGGCCAAGCAGGCCGAGCCCGCCCACCGCAAGTCGGTGGAGCTGAAGCCCGACGCGCCGCTGCTGCACATGAACCTGGGCCAAACGCTCCTGGCCGAGGACGATCCCAAGAAGCTGGACGAGGCGATCGGCGAGATCCGCAAGTCGCTGTTCGTCGAATCCGACAACCCCTTTGGCTGGCTCCTCTTGTCCCAGGCCTATGACCGCAAGGGCGAGCCCGGCATGGCGCGGCTGGCGGCGGCGGAGGAGGAGTTCTCCCTGGGCCAGGCCTCCGAGGCCAAGGGCTTCGCCATGCGCGCGCGCATGCAGCTGCCCAAGAACAGCCCCGAATGGCGCCGGGCCACCGACATCGTGCTGGTGTCCAAGCCCAGCAAGGCCGACCTGCAGGCCCTGGCCCGCGAAGGCGGCGTCGGCGGGTAGCTTTTAGATTCTGACATCGAGGCCGGGCCACACCGGCCGCCCGGAGACCGATTTACATGAAATTCCTGCGCCTTCCGCTCGCCGTCGCCGTCTTTGCGGCCGCGCTCAGCGGCTGCAGCCGCGCCGACGACGCCTTCGACGCCAAGGTCCACGCCTATCTTCTGGCCCACCCCGAGGTGATCCAGGAGGCGATGCAGAAGCTGCAGGAGAAGCAGGAGGCCCAGGCCGTGGCCAAGGCCAAGGTGGCCATCGCCGCGAACCGCAAGGCCATCGAGCAGGACCCGCGCGACTTCGTCGCCAATCCGAACGGCAAGGTCACCCTGACCGAGTTCTACGACTATCGCTGCCCGCACTGCGTCAACATCGCGCCGGGCGTACTGAACCTGATCAAGGCCAACCCGGACCTGCGGGTCGTGTTCAAAGAGTTCCCGATCTTCGGCGCGGCCTCCGAGCGCGCCGCGGCCGGGGCCGTGCTGGTCAAGCAGTCGGGCGGCGACTATCTGGGCGTCTATCACGACTTCATGACCACCCGCCCGCTGGACGAGGCGGCCGTCGACCGGATCCTGAAGGCCCACGGGACCGACCCGGCCCGCCTGGACGACGCCCTGGTCCGCGCCGCCGCCGACCGCCAGCTGGCCGACGTGCGCAACCTGGCCATCTCGCTCGACATCGACGGCACCCCGGCCTTCATCATCGGCGACACGCTGATCCCCGGCGAGGACCTGGACGCGGTCAAGGCCGCGATCGCCAAGGCGCGGGCGAAGGGGTGAACCCTCGCCTGCAGATTTGACGCGCATCAAACCCGGCGCCGCCGTCGCCGGCTAGGTTGCCCGCACGCGCAGCAGGGGAGAGCTGATGGCCGCCGCGCCGTTCTGGACCCAGACGCCCGAGGCGGCGGCGCAGGCGCTGGGCTGTGGCGTCACGGGCCTGGGCTCGGCCGAGGCCGCCGCGCGGCTGGCCAGGTGGGGTCCCAACAGCGACGCCAGGCGGCGACGCGCCGGGCTGGTCCTGACCATCGCCCGCCGGCTGCTGGACCCCATGTGCCTCTTGCTGCTGGCCGCCGCGGGGATATCCGCCGCCACCGGGGACAATCCGAGCGCGGTGATCATCCTGTTCATCCTCGCCGCCTCGGTGACCCTGGACACCGTGCAGGAGCGCGGCGCGACCCGCACCGCCGAGGCGCTGGAGAAGTCGGTGGCGGTGAAGGCCGAGGTCAGGCGCGACGGCGCCTTTGTCCCCCTGGACCCGACCCTGATCGTCCCCGGCGACGTATTCCGGGTCGATGTGGGCGACATCGTGCCCGCCGACGGCCTGATCCTCGAGTGCCAGCTCTGCACCCTCAACGAGGCGGCGCTGACCGGCGAGCCCTATGGCGTGGCCAAGGCGCCCGGCGTGACCCAGGCCGAGAGCCCCGCCGAGGCCACCAACGCCCTGTTCCGCGGGGCGGTGGTCCAGGCCGGCTCGGCCACGGCCCTGGCGGTCGGCACCGGGGCCAATACCCTGTTCGGCGCGGCGGCCAGCGCGCTCGACGCCCCGGCCGAGACCTCGCCATTCGAGCGCGACCTGCGCCAGCTGGGCCTTTTGATCGCGCGGGCGGCGGCGGTGCTGGTGATGGGGGTCCTGACGGTCAACGTCGCCTTCGGCCGGCCCCTGGTCGAGTCGCTGATGTTCTCGGTGGCCCTGGCGGTGGGGCTGACGCCCGAGCTCTTGCCCATGATCACCACCGTCACCCTGTCGCGCGGGGCGGTGCTGATGGCGCGCAAGAAGGTGATCGTCAAGCGGCTGGCGGCGATCCACGACCTGGGCGCCATGACCGTCCTGTGCACCGACAAGACCGGCACCCTGACCTCGGCCAGGATCGAGCTGGCCGGCTCGCTGTCACCGGCCGGCGAGCCGGACGAGCGCCCCGCGGTGCTGGCGGCCATCGCCGCCCGCCTGGGGGGCGACAAGGGATCGCTGGACCAGGCCCTGGTCGCGGCCAAACCGGATGCCGGCGAGGGCTACAGCTGCCGGGCGCAGTCGCCGTTCGACTACCAGCGGCGCATGGGCGCGGCCCTGGTCGAGGGGCCGGGCGGGCTGCTGCTGGTGGTCAAGGGGGCGCCCGAGGCGGTGCTGGCCGCCTGCGTGGGCGCCGGCGGCGCGCGGCTGGGGCCTGAGGATCGCCAGGCGGTGCTGGCCAAGGTGCAGGAGCTGGCCGGCCAGGGGCTGAGGGCCATCGCCATCGCCTCGCGCCCCTGGAGCGGCGCGGTGCGCCCACTCACCCCCGACGACGAGGCGGATCTGGCGTTCGAGGGCCTGTGCCTGTTCGCCGACCCGCCCAAGGAGACGGCGCCGGCGGCGGTGGCCCGCCTGGCCCAGGCCGGGGTGCGGGTGGTGGTGCTGTCCGGCGACGAGCCCCTGGTGGTGGCGCGGCTGGCCCGGACCGTGGGCCTGCGCGCCGAGCGGGTGATCAAGGGCGCGGACCTGGAGCAGCTGAGCACCGAGGCCCTGCGCAGCCTGGTGCTGAGCACCGACGCCTTCGGCCGCCTCTCGCCGACCCAGAAGGTTCGCGTCGTCCGCGCCCTGCAGGCGGCCGGCGAGGTGGTGGGGTTCCTGGGCGACGGGGTCAACGACGCCCCGGCGATCAAGAGCGCCCATATCGGCCTCTCCGCCGACGGGGCGACCGCGGTGGCCCGGGCCGCCGCCGACATGATCCTCTTGGACACCGACCTGGGCGTCGTCGCCGACGGGGTCGAGGAGGGCCGGCGCACCTTCGCCAACATCCTGAAATACATCCGCATGGCCTCGAGCTCGAACTTCGGCAACATGCTGTCCATGGCCGCCGCCTCGCTGGTGCTGCCCTTCCTGCCGATGCTGGCGATCCAGATCCTCTTGAACAACCTGCTCTATGACGTCTCCGAGATCGGCATACCGCTGGACCGGGTCAGCGCGGCCGATATCGCGGCGCCCCAGCGCTGGCGCACCCGCGACGTGGTCCGGTTCGCGGCCGTGATGGGGCCGCTGTCGTCGGTGTTCGACCTGGCCACCTTCGCCCTGCTCTACTTCGCCCTGCACGCCGACCACGCCGCGTTCCGCACCGGCTGGTTCATCGAGTCGATCGCCACCCAGACCCTGGTAGTGTTTCTGATCCGCACGCCCAGGCGAGCCTGGCGCGACGCCCCGGCCCGGGCCCTGGTCATCCCCACCCTGGCGGCCCTCACGCTGGCCCTGACGATCCCGTTCACGCCGCTTGGCCACTGGTTCTCGTTCGCCAGCCTGCCGCCGATGATCGTCCTGGCCATGGCGGGGATCGTCGCGGTCTACCTCGTCTGCGCAGAGGCGGTGAAGCCGCTGGCCATGGCGCGGACTGCGCGGGTGCGGTGACGGGGTTCGCCAAACCTTAGCCCGCGCATCACGCGGCGCCGGGTTACCATAATTTCATGCGAGTCGGCTGCGTCGCTGTCCTAGGCTGCCGCGGGTGGCGCAGCCAGAGCGCGCGCTGTTGGACGGGGTGGGGCATGACAAGCGTTGCAAGGAAGGGGTCGCCGCGCGCCCTCGCGCGGCTGACGGGCGGGCTTTACCTCTACATCATGATCGGGGGCCTGTTCGCCGAAGCTTTCGTTCGGGACAGGCTGATCGTATCGAACGACGCCGCCGCCACCGTTCACAACATCGCCTCGTCCGAAGCGCTCTGGCGCTGGGGCGTGGCGGCCGACGTATCGACGACCCTTTGCGACGTCGCCGTCGCCGTGCTGCTGTTCGTCCTCCTCGCGCCGGTGAGCAGGGCGATGGCGCTCAGCGCCGCCGCCTTCCGTCTGGCCTATTCCGCGGCGATGGCGGCCAGCGCCGCCCTGCTGGTCGCGCCGCTGTTTCTGCTCCGGGACGCGGCGGGCGGATCGCAGCCGATGACGGCCCTGGTCGCCTATTCGCTCCACCTGCACGGCGCGGCCTTCGAGATCGCCCTCACCTTGTTCGGGGTTCATCTCGTGCTCGTCGGCGTCCTGGTTGCGCGCTCGACCTTCCTTCCCCGGCTGCTCGGCGCAGGCCTGGCCGTCGCGGGCGCCTGCTACTTCGCCAACAGCTTCATCGGCCTCGTCGCGCCCAGCTTCGGCAAGGGATTGTTCCCCTGGATCCTGCTGCCCGGCTTCCTGGCCGAGGGGGGCCTGACGCTTTGGCTCCTGATCGCCGGGATCAATGACCAGCGGTGGCGCGAGGCCAGCGCCGCCGCCGGCGCCGGCTAGCCAACGGGTCAGGCGCTTGGCCGGAGGGCGCGAGGGAGAGCCAGGACAATCGCGCCAAACTTGTCACTCCCGCAGCCCGGCGATCCCGCGCCAGCATGGCGCCTGGATGAAGTTCGGAGATCGCCCCATGACCCACGCTGTCGAGCCCACCGGCGGACCAGCCCCGTTTGAGAAGCCGCCGATCGTTTCGCCCGAGGCCTGGGAGGCCGCGCGCCAGGCGATGCTGGTCAAGGAGAAGGCCCTGACCCGCGCCCGCGACGCCCTGGCCGCCGACCGGCGGCGGATGCCGTGGATGGCGGTCGACGCCGCCTATGAGTTCGAAGGCCCCCACGGCAAGGCCAGCCTGGTCGACCTGTTCGAGGGCCGCAGCCAGCTGATCGTCTATCGCGCCTTCTACGAGCCCGGCGTGTTCGGCTGGCCGGACAACGCCTGCCGCGGCTGCTCCATGGTCGCCGACCAGGTCGCCCACCTGGCCCACCTGAACGCCCGCGACGTCACCCTGGCCTATGTCTCGCGCGCGCCGCAAGCCGACATCGCCCGGCTGAAGGCGAACAAGGGCTGGACCATGCCCTGGTACACCATCACCGATCGCTTCGACGCCGATTTCGGCGTGGACCAGTGGCACGGCCACAACGTGTTCATCCGCGAGGGCGAGCAGGTGTTCCGCACCTATCTGATCAACAGCCGCGGCGACGAGGCGATCGGCACCACCTGGAGCTATCTCGACCTGGCCCCGCTGGGCCGCCAGGAGGCCTGGGAGGACTCACCCGCCGGCTATCCCCAGACCCCGCCCTACAAGTGGTGGAACTGGCACGACAACTACGCCGCCGAGGCCGCGCCTAACGCCCGCTGGGTCGAGGTGTCCGAGGCCGGCGAGGCCGCCCTGCGCACGGTGAACCAGAGCGCCGAGGCATGAGCGGCGCCCCCACGGGCGTCGAAGGCGCCGCGCGAGGCCTGGCCGGTTGGCTAAGCCTCGCCGCCGCCCCGACCTTCGCGGTGATGGCCGTGCTGACGGCCGTCTCCGGCGGGGGCGGGATGGAGATGATGTGCTCGCCCGGGGCCGGGTCGCCGCTGAGCGGGATGGTCCCGATGTACCTCTTGATGAGCGCGTTTCATTCGCCGGCTTGGTTGCGGTTGGCGTTTGGGCGGTGACGGTGGGGCGGCGGTGGCGGCCGAATTTAGTAAGCTGTCACCGTAATTCGTGGAAATTTGCCACGGGGCGACACCCTCTCCGCTTAGGCTTAGGTCATTCGCAGTTCGTCACTTGCGGGAAATCGAACGCTCACGCCATCGATCTCTCACACGCCGGTTTGATCCCACAATAGTAAACAGCAAAACAAACCAAGAAGCAGCAACCATAAGGCGGAATATTTTTTTGTCGGCACCAAAAAATGGCAAGCACGATAGTATAAGCGTCGACAGTGCCGCCAAGGCACTGGCCTTAGCTAGAGGTCTTGATACTGCACCGGCTCTGAGATTAAGCCATCCCAGCACCACCTGGATGCCAAATACAAGGGCGAGGAACCATCGGCTTGCCAGGAAAGCAATTATATGGTGCATCTGGAGCATCATGCTCGCTTGTGGAAAGGTCGGCAAGGATCGTGAGCGCTGACTGCCTTCGGGTAAGCAAGTTGCCGTTGGCGCCGCCGGCAGCGTCGAAGCCGTGAGCTGCAGTCGGGACCGACTGTTCGGAGTGGACCGGCGACCTAAGCCCGCTTCATCGTAATTTGCACGAACCGCGCCAATTCGAAAACCGCCCCCTGCCCGCTGGGCAGCTACCTTTGCAGGCGATCGCAGAGCACGTTTAGCGGCAGGCCTGCACAGCACAACTTCATCCCGTGATTGCATGGCGGCGTTTGGCCAGAGTCAAAAACGGCCGAAATCCCTCATGCGTTGTAGTGTTGCCGCTCCCCGCTTCGCGTGCAACCTTTCTCCCTCCTCCGGGGGGAGTCATGGAAAAAGCCTGTTTCGGTATGAAGAAGCTCGTGGCTGGATGGCCTGCCAGTCGATTCCGAGACTCCAACCGCTGGTTCGCGCGGCTTGTCCTGGCGTTGATTTGCGGGCTGACGGCGATCACCGCTATGCCCCACGACGCTGCGCGATACCAGGTGATCACCTCGGTCAAAGGCGGGTATTCCGACCAACAGCTTTATCGGGATATCACATCGAGTGTTCAGGCGGGACGAGACTACTACTCAGCGGCAGCCGCGCTGCAACGGACGCACGGGTATCCGACCGCTCCTGCGGTAGTGTTCCGCGAGCCGTTTGAAGCCCTTCTGCTCGCCTCGTTGCGCACGGACGGTTTGCGTTGGGGACTCCTGTTGGGGTTGGGTGCGGCGGCCTTCTTGTTGCTCCGCAAGGCACTTGACCAATTGGACCTTTCCCTGGGGACCAGGCTTCTGGTCATGGTCATGGCGGCGACCGGCTTCGCCAACCTGGCGACTCCCTCTGCGCCCTATGTCCACGAGATCTGGGGTGGAATGCTGCTCACCCTTTCCCTCGCGGCCTATAGGCGCGACGCCTGGATAGCCAGTGTGGCGCTGGGCTTCTGCGCGTGCCTATTTCGCGAGATCGCGGCTCCCTATTTGCTCGTCATGTTTCTGGCCGCCGCGGTCGAACGTAATTGGCGCGAGTGCGCGGCCTGGTTCATCGCCGCCGCGTTGTTTGTGGCAGTGATGGCGGTTCACCTCGTGCTGGCCAGCCGCCAACATCTGCCCGGAGACGGTATCAGTCCGGGCTGGTTGCGGTTCGGTGGCTGGCCGTTCGTGATCACCATGGCCTTGCGCAATCTCCTGTTCACGCACCTGCCGCTTTGGGGCGTCTCGCTGGGTGTCAGTCTTTGTTTTTTGGGTATGGCAGGGGTTCACCATCCCTGGATGGCGCGCGTGGCCGCCACTGTCATGACCTTTGCCCTCATCTTTGCTGTGGCGGGGCGGCAGGCGACTTACTACTGGGGCATCCTCTATGCGCCCCTGCTGCCGCTCGGCCTCGCATTTGCTCCGCCGGCCTTGTTTGATCTTGTGAGAGCAGCTTTGGGTCGCCCGGGGCCGGCAGAATTGGGTCCCGTGGTGACCAACGCTCCCAGCCCGGAGATAGGATGACAGGATAAGGCGCCATCCTAGCCGTCGGTGGTCAGCCCAGCGGGTGTGAAGCGGTCGCACCTTGAGTCCGTCAGTACGATGCAAGCGAGATAGCCGGGGAATTACGGTGACAGCTGCGCGGGTTCTGGCGACCAGAGCGGACGTGATCAGCGGCAGTTCGGGGTGGAAAGTTGGCGTCGCTGCGAGCACGTAGCTGGACCGTGACTCAGCTATGCGGTTGCGATTGAGATGGTTCGCAGTTGGGTCGGTGCGCGATTGCCCCTCGCGGGCGTTGAGCCAGTCTACCCCCCCAACCGGCCGGCCGATGGTGCGCGAAGCCCCATGTGAACAATACCGCTTTAAGTCGCGCTTAACTCACAACTACCACAATGCGTTGTCACGGGCGAGGTGGAGCGGTTCCCATGCGGGGCATTTGGATGCCATTTGGACATGGGATCGTCGCATTCATAGCCATTTACGCCGCTGGATGGTTGTTTGATCATTCCAAGTCGGAGTTTAAAAAAGAAATTCGTCAGCCCATTTCAGTTCTCTCTGCGGGTGCATTCAGCATTGCATTCGGCGTTACGATCCTCTCCCAGGCATATGTGCAGGCATTCACGAGCATATCAGACACTATAGCGGTATATATAATGATTCTATTCGGATTAATATCGGGATCTCTAATGGTGCTTGCGTTCTTACGATACAGTGTCAAATTCTCTGACGATGGGATATTGGTTACTCCTGTTTTTGGATCAAGCAAATTCGTGCCGTGGGCCGATGTCAATGGATTGAGTTATCCCGCCTATCGTCTCAAATTAAAAACCGCTTCATATGGCGTATTGTCGATAGAGCGGACCTGTAGAAATATATTTGAATTCATTGATTTTGTTGAATATAAGGGTGTGGCGATTGATCAAACCGTGAAAAGCCGCATCAAGAGGCCAGCCACGTCAACATGGACGTATGCGTTTGGTGCACTTGGTGTCTTGATCGGCGAGATGATAGTTCGGTCAAAACAACGGGGTCGATGAACCCTATGGGCGAACAGCTCGTCCGACAACTGGCAAGAGGTGGACTTGCGTGGGTATTACGGTGACAGTTTACTAAACAGCTCAATCGTTTCGCCATTCAGAAATTCGTCAGGAACCTAGTAGACCGTCACCGGAATACCGCCGGCCACAGAACGCCCCTACTCAGGATCGCCCGTAGGCGCGCGGTCGGTCCGGAGCGCATTGGCTCGGGTTTCGGTCAAGGGCAGGCAGATGCCGTTGCTGTGCTCCAGCGGACGCTCGATAGGTTTGATGCCCTCGGCCTTGCCGATTTCGAGCAGCGACAGCGAGATCGACCGGACGCGATAGGAGGCGTAGCGGGCGCGCTGCAGCGACTGGGCGAAGCCGAACCGGGCCGCCGGCCCCAGCGGCCCCTTCCAGGTTTCCAGTCCGCGCAATTCGGCCCAGGCCTCCTGCTCGCGCTCCTGCTCACGATTGGCGAGGTCAAAGCGCGCGTAGACATAGCCGAGTCGGATCTGTTCGGTCTGGCCCAGCAGGACGGTCCTGCCGCCCGAGGTCGCGGCCTGCCAGGCGCCGGACGCCATCGACCAGAACTGCGGGCGGCTGACCCAGGTCGGTTGCGGCTGAAGCGGCCCCTCGCCTGAGCGGCCGAGAAGCTCTCCCAGATCCTGCAGCTTGCGGTCCAGGCACGGCTGGCTGTCCATGCGCAGCTTGAGCATGTAGAGGTTCTTGCCGATCTCCTCCCTTACGCTCTCGCGCGCGGCGGACGACATCTCGTGGTTTCGGTAGGCTTCCAGCAGCCCCTCGAACGAGAGGGCGATCACGATCCCGACGACAACGACGCTGATCTCGGACAGGAACTCGCGCAGGCCGTGCGGCGCCTTCGGCTTGTGTATGTGCATCTCGCCCCCGGTCTCAACGGCGCGGGCGCCCTCACCCTGTTCAGTGGTCGCCCCGTCGGACATGCCGCAGCTCCGCTCGTTCTTCACTGGATAGCGGTTGCGCCGGGGAGGTCAATCGACGGCGCCAGAGGGGGCCGCCAGGTGAGCTTCGCCTTGACAGGCCGCTTGAAAAATGTTCTTATTTTGTTCTATGTCAGGCGAACCACCCATCCCGACACCCCAGCCTCCCGAAAGCGCCAGCGATCGGGCGCTGCGGCATGGGGCTATGCTGAGGGAGCTCAGCGAAATCGGGATGCGGGTGGCGCGGGCCATGGGCGAGCGGGCGGCGGTGGCGGCCGAGGACGCCGAGGTCTCGCCGGCCGAGGCGGCTCAGGCGGCCTCGGGCTTCGCGCGGGTGGCGCGCTCGGTGCGCCAGACCCTGGCGCTGGAAGCCAGGCTGGCCGAAGGGGCGCCGCCGCGCGGGGGCTGGCGTCAGGGGCCAGCGCCTCGGACGGGGGGTGCGGCGCGGGCCGGCGATGACGAGGCGGACGACGAGGATCTGCGCGAAGAGCGCGAGTGGCTGGGCGATCCGGACGAGGACGACGGCTTTGAGGGCCTGGACCTGGAGGCGGGGGTCGAGGCCCTGACCGCCGCGGTCCGGCGGCAGCAGGCCAAGACCCAGGCCATTCTGAAGAAGTTTTCGCCGATGGCTGGGGCGGTTTCGGGGCCTGGCGAGCGCCGGGCCGTGGCGCCGCCTGAATGGCCGCCGGTTCCAGCTTCCCGAGCCCGGGGCGCGCGGGGGCCGCCGTAAAGATATTGAACCACGAAGCTCACGAAGCACACGAAGTTCAGGGTGTGCTGGCGGGGCGTGAGGCTCCGGAGCCCTTCGTGTTCTTTGTGAGCTTTGTGGTTCAATAATCTTCGGGCGCTGCGCGCCGGGTGAATTCCGTCGCCCGTAAACCGCGCATCCCGGCGAACACCCTATGGGATTCACACGTCTCAATAAGGACCGTCATCCCGGACGCAGGTCGCAAAGCGACCGGAGATCCGGGACCCAGCCGACCCGGCCTCGACGCTGCATTGCCGCGCAGCTTCGAGATCGAGCTTGCTGGGTCCCGGCTCTCCGCGCTCTCGCGAGCGCTACGGCCGGGATGACGGGAATTTTTTTGATGTGTGAATCCCATAGGGCATTCGCCGGGATGAGCGGATCTGTATTGCGGTCAGGGCTGGCTAGATCAGCCCCGCCAGCGGCGAGCTGGGGTCGGCGTACATGCGCTTGGGCATGCGGCCGGCGAGGTAGCCTTCGCGGCCGGCGATGACGGCGTGTTTCATGGCGCGGGCCATGCGGACGGGGTCTTTGGCCTCGGCGATGGCGGTGTTCATCAGCACCGCGTCGCAGCCGAGCTCCATGGCCAGGACCGCGTCGCTGGGGGTGCCGACGCCGGCGTCGATCAGGACCGGGACCTTGGACTGCTCGACGATCAGGCGGACATTGACCCTGTTCTGCAGGCCAAGGCCCGAGCCGATCGGGGCCGCGGCCGGCATGATCGCCGCGGCGCCGGCCTCCTCCAGCTTCAGGCAATAGACCGGATCGTCGGTGCAATAGACCATCACCGAAAAGCCGTCGGCCACCAGCAGCTTGAGCGCCCGCAGGGTCTCCTCCATGTCGGGCAGCAGGTGGCGGGTGTTGGACAGCACCTCCAGCTTGACCAGGTCCCAGCCGCCGGCCTCGCGGGCCAGACGCAGGGTGCGCACCGCGTCCTCGCCGGTGAAGCAGCCGGCGGTGTTGGGCAGGAAGGTGAAGCGGTCGGGCTTTACGTAGTCGACCAGCATGGGCTGGCTGGGGTCGGACAGGTTCACCCGGCGCAGGGCCACGGTGACGATCTCGGCCCCCGCGGCCTCGGCGGCGGCGGCGTTGGTGGCATAGTCCTTGTACTTGCCGGTGCCGACGATCAGGCGCGAGGTGAAGGTGCGGCCGGCGACGCTCCAAGTATCTTTTGGCCAGGTGTCAGCCGGTGGGGTGTGGGCGTTCATGCGTCAGCCGCCTCCGATGAAGTGCACGATCTCGATGCGGTCGCCGTCGGCGAGCGCGGTCTCGGCGTAGATCGAACGCGGCACGATCTCAAGATTGCGCTCGAC
This sequence comes from Phenylobacterium montanum, assembly GCF_018135625.1. Lineage (NCBI taxonomy): Bacteria > Pseudomonadati > Pseudomonadota > Alphaproteobacteria > Caulobacterales > Caulobacteraceae > Poindextera > Poindextera montana. The sequence goes on along the minus strand of NZ_CP073078.1, from coordinate 5,331,673 downwards.
GGCGACCTTACGCGGATCAAGGCCCAGCGCCGTCACCAGGGCGGCGATGCTGCCGAGCGCCTCGAAGCCCCGCTCCTCGCCGTTGATCACCAGACGCATTCCGTAGTCTCCAAAACGAGCCCTGCTTGTGAGCCCGGGCGCGCGACGATACAAGAGCGGCGGATTCGACATGCGGATCGCCGACCGCGGAGCGGCATGACCAAACCGATCTATGTGCTGAACGGCCCCAACCTCAACCTGTTGGGGGTCCGAGAGCCGCACATCTATGGGACCACCACCCTCGAGGACGTTCGCGGCCTTTGCGAGGCGCGGGCGGCTGTTTTCGGCCGCCAGGTGGTGTTCCGCCAGTCGAACCACGAGGGGCAGCTGATCGACTGGGTGCAGGAGGCGCGCGAGGGCGCCTGCGCCCTGGTGATCAATCCGGCCGGCTATGGCCACACCTCGATCGCCCTTCTGGACGCGCTGAAGGCCCTGAGCATACCGATCGTCGAGTGCCACCTGTCGAACCCTGCGGCGCGCGAGGAGTTTCGCAGGCACACTTTCGTCTCCCTGGCGGCGACGGGGCTGGTCAGCGGCTTCGGCGCCAGGAGCTATGAACTCGCTATCGAGGCGGCGGCGCAAGCGGCCAAGGCCTCGGCCTGAATAAGAACAAGGTTTTTCAATCCATGAACGATTCCAAGGGACCCGTGTCTAAGGACTCCGGCGGCTCGATCGACCCCAGGCTGGTGCGCAAGCTGGCCGACATCCTGACCGACACCGGCCTGACCGAGATCGAGGTCGAACAGGGGGGCCTGAAGATCCGCGTCGCCCGCGAGATCTCGGTGGCCGCCGCGCCGGCGCACTATGTCGCCGCGCCCGCGCCCATGGCCGCGCCGGCCGCTGCGCCTGTGGCCGCCGCCCCCGCGGCTGCGCCCGCCGCCGAGCCCGAGCGCGGCGAGCAGGTCAAGTCGCCCATGGTCGGCACCGTCTATCTGCAGCCCCAGCCGGGCGCCGCCTCGTTCATCAAGGTGGGCGACCAGGTCTCGGCCGGGCAGACGCTGCTGATCATCGAGGCCATGAAGACCATGAACCCGATCCCCGCCCCGCGCGCCGGGACGGTGCTGAAGATCCTGGTCGAAGACGCCCAACCGGTGGAATTCGGCGAAGCCCTGGTGGTGATCGAGTAGGCGATGTTCGACAAGATCCTGATCGCCAACCGCGGCGAGATCGCGCTCCGCGTCATCCGCGCCTGCAAGGAGATGGGCATCGCCACCGTGGCGGTGCACTCCGAGGCCGACGCCAGCGCCATGCACGTGCGCCTGGCCGACGAGAGCGTCTGCATCGGCCCGGCGGCGGCGGCCAAGAGCTATCTGAACATCCCCTCGATCATCGCCGCCTGCGAGATCACCGGGGCCCAGGCGGTGCATCCTGGGTACGGGTTCCTGTCGGAGAACGCCCGCTTCGCCGAGATCGTCGGCGCGCACGGCTATACCTTCATCGGGCCCAAGCCCGAGCACATCCGCATGATGGGCGACAAGATCACCGCCAAGCAGGCGGTGAAGACCGCCGGGATTCCGGTGGTGCCGGGCTCTGACGGCGGGGTCTCGACCGAGGAGGAGGCCTTCGCCGCGGCCGAGGCGATCGGCTTTCCGGTGCTGATCAAGGCCGCCGCCGGCGGCGGCGGGCGCGGCATGAAGGTGGCCCAGGACCGCGAGGGCCTGGCCGAGGCGGTCTCCACCGCCCGGTCCGAGGCCCGGGCGGCGTTCGGCGACGACACAGTCTATATGGAGCGCTACCTGGGCCGGCCGCGGCACATCGAGCTGCAGGTGGTGGCCGACAGCTTCGGCAATGTGGTGCATCTGGGCGAACGCGACTGCTCGCTGCAGCGCCGCCACCAGAAGGTGATGGAGGAGGCCCCCTCCCCCGCCATCGACGCCGCCACCCGGGCGAAAATCGGCAAGGTGGTGGTCGATGCGATCAAGGCCATCGGCTATCTGGGCGTCGGCACCATCGAGTTCCTGTACGAGGACGGCGAGTTCTTCTTCATCGAGATGAACACCCGCCTGCAGGTCGAGCACCCGGTCACCGAGGCCATCACCGGCATCGACCTGGTGCGCGAACAGATCCGCATCGCCGCCGGCCTGCCGCTGTCGTTCACCCAAGACGAGGTGCTGTTCGAGGGCCACGCCATCGAGTGCCGCATCAACGCCGAGAACCCGCGCACCTTCACCCCCTCGCCGGGGCTGGTGACCGATTTCCATGCGCCGGGCGGCCTGGGCGTGCGGCTGGATTCGGCGCTCTATGCCGGCTACTCGATCCCGCCCTATTACGACAGCCTGGCCGGCAAGCTGATCGTGCACGGCCGCGACCGGGCCGAGTGCATCGCCAGAACCCGCCGCTGCCTGGGCGAGATGGTGGTGGACGGGATCGAGACCACCATTCCGCTGTTCCAGGACCTGCTGGTCCAGCCGGACATCATCGAAGGGTCGTACAACATCCACTGGCTGGAGCAGTGGATCCGACAGGGCGGATGAGCGCGTGCCCCGATCTTCAGGGACAGGGGGCTTCACGGTCGAAGACCTGATCGAGTGCTATCGCCGGGGCGTGTTCCCGATGGCGGACGCGCGCGAAGACGATCGCATCTTCCTGGTCGATCCCGAGCACCGGGGGGTGATCCCGCTGCACACGGTGCACATCCCCCGCCGCCTGGCCCGCACCATCCGGGCCGAGGTGTTCCAGGTGCGCATCGACACTGCCTTCGACGCCGTGGTCGCCGCCTGCGCCGCCGCCAAGCCGGGGCGCGAGGAGACCTGGATCAACGCGCCGATCCAGGCCCTCTACGGCCAGCTCTACCGCCTGGGCCTGGCCCACAGCGTCGAGTGCTGGCTTGAAGGGGTGCTGGTCGGCGGCCTCTATGGCGTCAGCCTGGGCGGTGCCTTCTTCGGCGAGAGCATGTTCTCCAGAGCTCGCGACGCCAGCAAGGTCGCCCTGGCGCACCTGGTCGCCCGGCTGAGCGCCGGCCAGTTCCGCCTGCTGGACACCCAGTTCATGACCGAGCACCTGGCCCAGTTCGGCGCGGTGGAGATCCCCCGCGCCCTCTATCGCAGGAAGTTGGACGAGGCCCTGGCGCGCGACGCCGACTTCTACCGCCTGCCGGCCTATGTGGACGGCGCGGCCGTCTTGCAGGCGATCAGCCAGGCGTCATAGACCGGATGCTGGAACAGGTTCAGTCCGGGTGAATTGGCGTAAATCCAGCCGCGAAACACCTGCTTGCCGGGCGGGGGCGGCTGGTCGTCCGGCCCCTTGGGCTGGGAGATGATCTCCACGTGGGCGACCGCGTCGGTGATGGTCTCGTCGGGCGCGGTGGTCTCGCAGGCGCGGACGATGAAGATCAGCGACTTGTAGCGGATCGGCTGGTTGATCGGGGCCTCGAAGCGCAGGGTCTCGGCCGAGACCTTGTCCAGGGCCTGCAGCACCGCCACCGCATAGCGCGGCCGCTTCAAGGGCTCGACCGGCTTGGAAGGCGCGGGATTGGATGAGGCCGGCTCGCCCTGGTCCTCGTCGTCGTTCGAAGCCGCCTCCATCGGCGGCGAGGGGCTTGGCGCCTCGGGCTCGGCTGCGGGCGGGGCGGCCGCCGGTTGTGCGGGCTTCAGCGCCGCCGCCGGCTTGGGGGCGGCGGGCGCGGCGGGCTCCTGCTGGGCGCGCACCAGGCCGCCCACGCCCAGCGCCAGGACGATGGCGGCCCCGGCGCCGGCGAGCAGCAGCGGGCGCGCCGCCATCTCAGTGGCCTCCGTTGCTGGCCGGGACGCCGTAGGGATCGGCGGCCGGAGCGGGCGAGGCGGCGGGCGCCGCAGCAGCCGGGGCGGACGAAGCCGCCGGGCTCTGCGGGCGGATGAACTGGCCGATCAGGCCGAACAGGTCCACCGCCCCTTGCGTGTTCTGAAACTCGTCGCCCGGCTTCATGTCGCCCTGGGCGCCGCCGGGTTCGATGGCGATGTGCGAGCCGCCCAGGAGGCCGTCGCTGGTCACCTTGGCGGTGGAATCGGCCGGCAGCTTGACCGTGGGGTCCATGGTCATCCTGGTGATGGCCATGAAGGTCTTGGAATCCAGCGTCACGGCCGAGACCGTGCCGACCTTCACCCCCGCCACGCGCACGTCCGCGCCCGGGGCCAGGGCCCCGACCTGGCCGAACCGCGCGGTCAGGTCATAGCCGTGCGCCTTGGTGTGGATGGCCCCGGCGCTCAGGGCATAGATCAGAAAGCTGGCCGCCGCGGCCAGCACCACCGCGCCAAGCCCCGTCTCGACCCACTGACCACGCATGGGATTACTCCGGCCGCCAGGCCTGGTAGTCGCCCGTCGCCGCCGGGCGCTCGCCGGTCACCGCCAGCGAACCGGGCGGCCGCCAGGCGTGAGCGGTGCCGGTCAGGTTCGGCAGATGGTCCTTCTCCCAGGACCTGCGCAGCAGCGGGGCCACGGTCGGCGGCTCGTCGAAGGTGTAGCGCAGCCAGCCGTGCCATTCGGCCGGCACCTTGGAGGCCTCGGCATAGCCCTTGTACATCACCCAGCGACGCTTGCGCCCGTCATAGCTGTCGGCGGCGTTGCGGGCCTCATAGTAGCGGTTGCCGTACTCGTCCTCGCCGACGAACTGGCCGTTCTTGGCGATGGTCAGGCGCAGGCCGAAGGTCGCGCCCTGCCACCAGGTGAAAATCTCTTTGAGCACGCCGCCTAAGCTCCGCCGCGAACAGGAAAAGCGCCGAAGCGGCGCGGGGTGAATATAGGCGCCGGGCCTGCCCGCGTCCAGCGAACCGGAAGAAACCTTCGCCGCACCCCCGACACAAGATGTTGTGGATGGCGCACCCATCTCCCGCAATATCTATTGAAGCCGGCCGTCAGCCCTCCTAGGCTGGCTCAGAACGGGGGAGGATCGCCATGCGATTTCAGTCTCAACGTCCGCCGATCGGCGCCGAACAAGCGACCCTCGACCTGCGCGAGGTCGAGCGCGGCGCCGGCGTGGCCGAGGTCCTGGCCCCCGTGGACTGGACCTCGGCGCGAATCGACGCATGGCTGGACTGGGCCGATGCGCAGGGCGGCATCGTCGCCGAGGGCGAATCCGAGCCCTTGCCCCCGGCGGAGCCGGCCCTGGCCGAGGCCCTGGACGGCGCCTTCGACCGCTACGCCAGCCGCCTCGCCGGCCGCGGCGCGGCGCTTGGCGTGTTCGCTGCGACCGGCGACGCCGTCCGCTTTCGCGACGCCCTGCTGGAGAGCCTGATCGAAGGCCGCGCCGCCCCCGCCCTGCCCGCCGCCGGCGCCGCGGCCGAGCCCGAGGTGGTCGACCTCACCGGCTTCGAGTTCGCCCGCGCCGTCGAGCGTCACCTGGCCGAGGCCCGCCGCGAGGCCCTGGTGGCCGACGCCGCCGCCGCGCATGACGAGCGCCTGCAGGCGGTGATGGACGCGGTCAGCCGCTGCGAGGGCGAGCGCGCCGCCTGCGCGGACCCCAGCCTCAACGCTGCCCTCGGCCGCGCCGCCCGCCGCGCCCGCGAGGCCGGGGTCGGCGACGCGCTGATCCGCCGCGCCATCAGCCTGGCCCGCGCCGGCGCCACCGCCTGGACTTCGGCGGAGATCGAGGCCGCTCCCGCTCCCGCCCTGCTGCTCGCCGCCCGCCGCGACGGGGTCGAGGCCGCCGAACCCGCTGCGCTGAAGGCCGCCGCCGCCGGCTGGGAGACCGGCCGGGTGTTCCTGGCCTTCGATCCCGCCGACGCCGAGGCCGCCGCGCGTTCGCAAGGCGCCTGCCGCGCGGCCATCGACCTTCGAGCCTTCGACAACGGCGAGATCTTCGACCTGGAGGCCTTCACCGCCGAGGTGCGCCTCTGGACCCTGGCCCTCGACCTGGAGACCGCCGATCGGCGCGGCGACACCGTCTGGCGCCCCCTGGGCCTGACCCTCGGCGGCCTCGCCGAAGTGCTGGTCGCCCGCGGCCTCGCCTTCGACAGCGACGAGGCCCGCCGCTTCGCCGGCGAGCTGTTCGCCCTGACCGCCGCTGCGGGCCTGGCCGCCTCGGCCGAAATCGCCTTCGCCCTCGGCCCCTATCCGGCCTTCGAGCAAGACCGTGACGCCCGCATCGCCGCCATCGCCGCCCGGGCCAAACGCTGCGATCGATCGACGCCGGTGGGCGCCGGCGCGGCCGACCTCCTGACCGCGACCCTGAAGTCCGCCCGCCGCACCGGCCTTCGCAACGCCGAAGTCACCGCCCTGTTCGCCGACGCCGAGCTCTCCCTGCGCCTCGGCGGCGCCAGCCTGGGCGCCGCGCCCTGGACCGGCCCGGCCACACTCGCCGAGACCGCCGACGGGCTAGCCGTCCGCACCCTCAGCCCCGCCGCCGCCCGCGGCCTCGCCCGCCTCGGCGTGGACATCGATGCGGCCATAACCCGCCTGTTCGGCGCCCGCGACCTCGCCGCAGCCCCCGGCCTCGGCGCCAGGGCCTTGCACGAGCGCGGCTTCACCGACCACGAGATCGCCGCGGTGCAGGCGCGCCTGTTCTCGGTCTCCAGCCTGCGCCAGGCCTTCGCCCCGGCCGTCGTCGGCGAAGGTTTCGTCCAAGACGTTCTCGGTGCCTCGGCTGAGGACCTGGCGGACCCGAGCTTCGACGTCCTGGCCCTGGCCGGCTTCTCCGCCGCCGAGATCGCGGAGGCCGAAGCCTTCGTCCTGGGCGGCCCTCTGAGCGAGGGCGACCTGACGCTGGAGGCCCGCACGCTGCTCGCCGGCGCGGACCAGATCGGCCTCTCGGCGCGCCTTGCCATGTCCGCGGCCGCCGAGGCCTATACCTGCGCGCCCGACCTTTCGCCTCTGCGCCTCGGCTGGGCCGACGAGCCGCCTGCCGCCGCGCGTCTCCAAGCGGCGGCGGCCCGCGCGGGCCTGCGCGCCGTGCGGCTGCAACGCGACCCGGCGCCCGCCACCCAGGCCCTCGACTTGCCCGCCCTGACCGAGGAACCGCCGCGCCGCCCCGCGCCCGCCCCCATCGTCGCCGAACGCGTCGTGGAGAAGATCGTTGAGCGCGAACGCACCCGCCGCCGCCTGCCCGACCGCCGCAAGGGCTACATCCAGAAGGCGGCCGTCGGCGGCCACAAGGTCTATCTGCACACCGGCGAGTACGAGGACGGCGAACTCGGCGAGGTGTTCATCGACATGCACAAGGAGGGCGCCGCCTTCCGCTCGCTGATGAACAACTTCGCCATCGCCGTCTCCATCGGCCTGCAATACGGCGTGCCGCTGGACGAGTTCGTCGACGCCTTCGTCTTCACCCGCTTCGAGCCGGCCGGCCGGGTCACCGGCAACGACACCATCCGCTCGGCGACCTCGATCCTGGACTACATCTTTCGCGAGCTTGCGGTCAGCTACCTGGACCGCCAGGACCTGGCCAACGCCGACCCCGACGAGTTCAACGCCGACGGCCTCGGCCACGGCAAGCAGGAAAAGCTGGAGGGCGAGGAGCCGGAGCCCCTGCCCGCCTCGAAGTTCATCTCCAAGGGCTTCTCCCGCGGCGCCGCCCCCGACAACCTGGTGTTCCTGCCCATGGGCGGCCGCGCCAAGCCCGGCGCCTCAGGCGCCAGCCCGGAACACGACGTCTGCCCCGCCTGCGGCGACCTGGCCCTGACGCGCCATGGAGGCAAGCTGGTCTGCGAAACCTGCGGGGCCGCGCCGGAGCGGATGGGGTAGGCGGCGAACGGCGGGTATTGGGGAAGGGCAAAGCGGTCGAAATCGACCCTCAGCGGACGGAGGCCGGGGCGTTATGCCTATGAGCTGAGGGTCATGGAAGCTAAGAACGCGGCCGCAGCCACATTCACGGCGAAGTATAGACCTTCGTATGTGACCCAGGTCCAAAAGCGCACCGGTGCGTCCGATCTCTCGACTACCACACCGCTGACCTTCAGCTCGCCGACGCGCAACGTCTGACCGAGCCGGATCGCTCGCGGAATAGCGAGCGCAAAGACCGTAAGGGTCAGGTAGGCGAGAAAAATACGGAGTGTGCCTTGCACATGCCCAAAACCGTACGCGAGCACGAGACCAAGCGCGACGAGCGGCAGCAGCAGGCCCAGCCTACCTCCCAAGCTGGATGCTAAATGGAGGGCCCGGAGCGATCTTCCATCTCGACGGATCATGACGGCGTCAGCTTCACCTGAACTGCTATGGAGGCGGGAACCCGGACTGAATGCACCCTCGCACGCTACATAGTCCGAAGGCGGCAATTCACCCAAGTCTGCCGGGTGGATAGTCCGCTTCCCGGCGAGCCCCCTCACCGCAAGATCAGCCCAAACACCGCCTTCATCACCCCCGCCGTCAGCCCCACGGCCAGCACGCTCGCGGCCCACAGGCCGACGAACCAGGCCCATTGCCGTCCCGCCGGCGCGCGCATCAGTGGTAGCCCTCCGCGCCGGTCTTGCCGCGGAACACCCAGTAGGCGTAGCTGGTATAGGCCAGGATCACCGGGATCAGCACCGCCGCGCCGGCCAGCATGAAGCCGAGGCTGGCGGTCGGGGCCGCCGCCTGCCACAGGGTGACCTCGCCGGGTACGAGATAGGGATAAAGGCTGATCGCCAGGCCCGCATAGCCGAGGGCGAAAAGGGCCAGCGCCAGGGGAAAGGGCCAGAGCTCGGCCTTGCGACGCAAACTGACGAATAGACCAACAGCTACGATCAGCACCAGCAGCGGGACCTGGGCCGTGGCCAGCACATTGGGAAAGGCGAACCAGCGGCGCCAATAGTCCCCCTTCAAGAGTGGCGTGGCGGCGCTGACGGCGGCGATGGCGGCCATCGTGGCGGCCGCGCAGCGCCAGGCCAGGCGCCAGGCGCGGTCCTGCAGCTCGCCCTCGCTCTTCAGGATCAGCCAGCAGGCGCCCAGGAGCGCATAGCCCGCCGCGACCGAGAGGCCGGTCAACACGCTGAACGGGGTCAGCCAATCCCACCAGCCGCCGGCATAGGCGCGGCCGGAGACCTTCACCCCTTGCAGGATCGCCCCCAGGATCATCCCTTGGGAGACTGCGGCCAGGGTCGAGCCGGCCGAGAAGGCCACGTCCCAGGCCCAGCGGCCGCGCAGGGTGCGCCAGCGGAACTCGAAGGCCACGCCGCGGAACACCAATCCCAGCAGCATGGCGATCAAGGGCGCATAGACCGCCGGCATCAGGATCGCATAGGCCAGCGGAAAGGCGGCGAACAGGCCGCCGCCGCCCAGGACCAGCCAGGTCTCGTTGCCGTCCCACACCGGCGCGATCGCGTTCATCGCCCGGCCGCGCTGGCTGTGGGCGCCCAGGAAGGGAAACAGCACCCCGATGCCGAGGTCGAAGCCGTCCATCACCACATAGGCGAACACGGCGAATGCGATCAGCCCAGCCCAGACGCCGACCAGCCAGGTCTCACCGCTCATGGCCGCCTCCCACCCGAACCGCCGCCGCTCCGAGCGCGATGCCAGCCACATCGACCGGCCCTGGCCCCCGTTCGCGCGGCAGCGGCGCATGGCTCATCAGCCTCAAGAGGTAGAACAGCCCCGCCCCGAACACGGTGAAATAGACCACCGCAAACGCCGCCAGCGAGGCAGCCACCGCCGGCGAGGCCAGGGGCGAGGCGGACTGCGCCGTCCGCAGCACGCCATAGACCGTGTAGGGCTGCCGCCCCGCCTCCGTGGTCACCCAGCCGGCGATCACGGCCACGAAGCCCAGCGGCCCGGCGGCGATCGCCAGCCGGTGCAGCCAGGCCCAGTCATAGAGCCGCCCCCGCCAGCGCGCGAACAGGGACAAGAGCCCCAGCCCGAACATGGCCAGGCCCGATCCGACCATGATGCGGAACGACCAGAACAGGATCGCCACGACCGGCCAGTCGCTGCGCGGCACGCTGTCCAGCCCCTTCATCGGCGCGTTCGGGTCGTGCTTCAGCACCAGCGAGCCCAGCTTGGGGATCTCCACCGCGCCCCGCATCACCCCCGCTTTCTGGTCCGGCAGGCCGAACAGGATCAGGGGGGCGCCATGGGGGTGGCTCTGGAAATGGCCCTCCATGGCCATGATCTTCACAGGCTGGTTCTGCAGCGTGTTCAGGCCGTGCTGGTCGCCGGCCAGGATCTGGATCGGCGCCACCAGGGCCGCCATCCACATGGCCATGGAAAACATGGTCCGGGTCGCCAGGTTGGCCTTGTCCCGCAGCAGGTGGAAACCGCCCACCGCCCCGACCACCAGCGCCGTGGTCAGATAGGCCGCCAGCACCATATGGACCAGGCGATAGGGGAAGGAGGGGTTGAAGATCACCTTCAGCCAGTCGACCGGCACGAACTGGCCCTGGGCGTTGATCGCGTATCCCGCCGGGGTCTGCATCCAACTGTTGGTCGACAGGATCCAGAAGGCCGAGATGAAGGTGCCGATCGCCACCGCCAGGGTGGCGGTGAAATGCAGAGCCTTGCCCACCCGCTGCAGGCCGAACAGCATCACGCCCAGGAAGCCAGCCTCGAGGAAGAAGGCGGTCATCACTTCATAGGCCATCAGGGGCCCGACCACGGGCCCGGCCTTGTCGGCGAACACCGACCAGTTGGCCCCAAACTGGTAGGACATCACCAGCCCCGAAACCACGCCGGCCCCGAAGGCCACCGCGAAGATCTTCAGCCAGTAGTGGAACAGGTCCAGAAAAACGCTGCGCCCTGTCCTCAGCCACAGCCCCTCCAGCACCGCCAGATAGCTGGCCAGGCCGATGGAAAAGGCCGGAAAGACGATATGAAAGGCCATGGTGAAGGCGAACTGCGCCCGCGCCAGGATGACCGCGCCCGTCATGCCTTCGCCTCCGCAACCCCGCGAGCCGCCGCCCGCGGCCTTCGAACCGATCAACTCAACCTAAACGCCTTTCGGGGCAAACAGGCGCTTGGCCTCGAACTTGCGGGCCGTATGGTGACCTGGATATGCAGCCCGCCGGACGCACTGAGATGAAATCCATCGCCATCGCCCTGGCCCTCAGCCTGGCGGCTCTGCCGGCCCTGGCCCAGAACGCTGCCGAGATCGCCAAGGTCGAGGCCGGCGCGGGCTGCCCGCACTGCAACCTGTTCCAGATCGACCTCTACAACAAGCAGGTCCGCGCCCGCGACTTCGCCGGCGCCCGCATGCGTCAGGGCGATTTCAGCCTGTCGGTGTTCAACAAGTCCAATTTCGCCGGCGCCGACCTCAGGGACGTCAACGCCTATGGGGCCTTGTTCGGCGGGGCCAATATGCGCAATGCCGACCTGACCAACGCCACCTTCGTCGGAGCCTATCTGGAAGGCGCGAACCTGTCGGGCGCCAGGCTTTCGGGGGCCAACTTCTCCGGCGCGCAGATGGACCGAGCCGTCGGCCTTACCCAGGGCCAGCTCAACAAGGCGTGCGGCGACGAAACCACCACCCTGCCCCGGAGGCTGCACATCCCGGCGTGCAAGTAAGAATCCCCTCTCCCGCATTGGGGGGAAGGATGGGGCCTAGTTCAGCGTAAAGGTCGCCTCCTTGCGGCGCAGGTCCACCGAGACCCGCTGGCACTGGCGCAGCACGTCCATGCCTAGGAGCAGGGCCGGCTGATCCACCAGGCCGAAGCGGTCGAAGGTGTGCAGCTGGGCGAAGGCCAGCGGCATGTTGCGGATCTCCAGTCCACCGATGTGGGCCTCAGTGATGTCGTCGAGCTCGACGGTCATCTTGCGCCCGGTCACGCTGATGATCTCAGCCTCGTGCCGGCTCTCGGGTTTCAGCACATGGCCGGTCAGGAGGCGCAGCAGGGCCGGATTGCCGACCGACAGCTGCGATCCGGAATCCAGCACCACGAACACCGGCACGCCGCGCACCTCCGCGTCCACCAGCACCAGTTGGCCAAATCGGCTGCGCCCGTGAACCACGATGGTGCCAGCTTCGGTGGGCTCGCGCCGGCTCTCCGAGCTCGACAGGCGCATGGCCTTGAAGTCCATCACGATGTGCAGGTTGCGCAAGGCGTCCACGCCCAGCATCCCGGCCGCGCCCAGCGAGGCTGCGGGCACCTCGGGCGCCTCGATATGACTGATGCGACGATTGCCGATCTCGAGCTTGTCGATGATCGCGGTCTGGATGTTATCCACCCCCGCGCTCTCGTGCATGATCACGTGCGGCCCCAGCTTGAGATTCAGGGCGTCAGCCAACTCCCGGGAGATCACCGTGCGATCCGAACCGGTGTCGATCAGGAAGTCGTAGGGCCCCTGGCCGTTGACCATCACCGACAACCTGAGGCGCTGGGTGGGGTCCGGCGCCATCTTCAGGCTTTCAGGGCCGCCCGCCACGTCGGGCGTCGCCACCGCTGCGTCCGGCGTTGTGCTTGTCGCGGCCACCGGACTGGCCAACGGCGCCGGGGTTGCGATCACCGGCCCGTTGGGGCTGGCGACCATCGGCGCCGAACCCGTCTGCAGGGCGCCGGTCGCGCCCGAACTGGCGAAAGCAAAACTATGTCCCGGAAGGCCGACCGCAAGACCTGCGATCATGCCGAACATTGCTCCCAATGCGGGCCCGTTTCTCATGGCGACACCCTGCTTTTGCAGTTCAGTTGGCGCTTATTTTCCGTCTTTGGGAAGAGGTTCCTGATCACTTCGGCGAAACCCGAAACGTCTTTCGCAGGGGGGCGTGAATGCGTATCGGGCTTGCGCACGAACGGCCGGTCGGGCCAGATCGGCGGGCCGCTCCAGCCCGCGAGACCCGCCGCCCATGCGCCTGATCCTCAACCTGCTCTGGTTCGTCTTCGGCGGCTTCATTTCCGGTACGGCATGGCTCATCGCCGGCCTGATCCTGGCGGTGACGGTGATCGGCCTGCCCTGGACCCCCGCGGCCTTCCGCATCGCCGGCTTCAGCTATTGGCCGTTCGGCCGGCAGGTGATCGACCAGGACAACGGGGCGGTCTCAGGCTGCCTGAACGTTCTGTGGTTCCTCTGCGCCGGCTGGTGGCTGGCCCTGCACCACATCATCCTGGCCGTCGGCCTGGCGGTGACCATCATCGGCATCCCCTTCGCCCTGCAGCACCTGAAGCTGGCGATGCTGTCCCTGACGCCGGTGGGGAAGATGGTGGTGGAGCGGTAAGGAGCGCGTCCTTCGAGACGGCCGCTACGCGGCCTCCTCAGGATGACTGAGTGTGTTGTGATTTCACAATAGTCGTCATGGTGAGGAGCGGCGCCCAGCGCCGCGTCTCGAACCACGCACAGCTACACCTTGATCGGCTTGACCACCCGGATGTGCAGCTCTTTCAGCTGCTTCTCCAGCACCTCCGAGGGCGCGTTCATCATCAGGTCCTGGGCCTGCTGGTTGAACGGGAAGGCGATGACGTCGCGGATCGCCGTGGTGCCGGCCAGCAGCATGACGATGCGATCCACCCCCGGCGCGATGCCCCCGTGCGGCGGCGCGCCGAAGCGGAAGGCGTTCAGCATGCCGGCGAAGTCGGTCTCGACCGTCTCGGCGCTGTAGCCCGCGATTTCGAACGCGCGCATCATGATTTCGGGCAAGTGATTGCGGACGGCGCCGCTGGACAGTTCGATCCCGTTGCAGACGATGTCGTACTGATAGGCCAGGATATCCAAGGGGTCCTTGGTGTTCAGCGCCTCCAGGCCGCCTTGCGGCATCGAGAACGGGTTGTGCGAGAAGTCGATCTTCTTGTCGTCCTCGTTCCACTCGTACATCGGGAAGTCGACGATCCAGCAGAACTTGAACTGGCCCTCTTCGACGAGGCCCAGGTCGGTCCCGACCTTGGTGCGCGCCAGGCCCGCGAACTTGTAGAAGGCGTCCGGCTCGCCGGCGGCGAAGAACACCGCGTCGCCCACCTTCAGGCCCATCTGCTGGCGGATTGCCTCGGCGCGCTCGGGGCCGATGTTCTTGGCCACCGGGCCGGCGCCGCCCTCCTCGCCTTCGCGCCAGAAGATATAGGCCAGGCCCGGCTGGCCCTCGCCCTTGGCCCAGTCGTTCATGCGGTCGCAGAACGCGCGGCTGCCGCCGCCCGGCGCCGGAATGGCCCAGATCGCCGCCTTGGGGTTCTCGAGGATGCCGGCGAACACCTTGAAGCCCGAGCCGCGGAAGTGTTCGGAGACGTCGCCCATGACCAGGGGGTTTCTCAGGTCCGGCTTGTCCGAGCCGTACTTGGCGATGGCCTCGCGATAGGGAATGCGCGGGAACGGCGCCGGGGTCACCGCCTTGCCGTCGGCGAACTCCTCGAACACCCCCTGCATCACCGGCTCGATGGCGGCGAACACGTCGTCCTGGGTGACGAAGCTCATTTCCATGTCGAGCTGGTAGAACTCGCCCGGCGAGCGGTCGGCGCGGGCGGCCTCGTCGCGGAAGCAGGGCGCGATCTGGAAATAGCGGTCGAAGCCCGAGACCATCAACAGCTGCTTGAACTGCTGCGGCGCCTGGGGCAGCGCGTAGAACTGGCCGGGATGCAGGCGCGAGGGCACCAAAAAGTCGCGCGCGCCCTCCGGCGACGAGGCGGTCAGAATCGGGGTCTGGAACTCGGTGAAGCCCTGGTCGATCATCCGCCGGCGCAGCGAGGAGATCACCTTGGAGCGCAGCACGATGTTCTTGTGCAGGGTCTCGCGGCGCAGGTCGAGATAGCGATATTTCAGCCGCAGATCTTCCGGATAGTCCGGCTCGCCGAACACCGGCACCGGCAGCTCGGCCGCTTCCGACAACAGCTCCACCGAGCGCGCCCGAATCTCGACCTCGCCGGTCGGCAGGTTGGGGTTCACGGTCTCGGCCGTGCGCAGCACCACCTCGCCGTCGATCTTGATCACGCTCTCGGCGCGCAGGCGCTCGACCAGGTCGAAACCGGGCGTCTCGGGCGAGAGTACGATCTGGGTCAAGCCGTAGTGATCGCGCAGGTCGACGAACATCAGCCCGCCGTGGTCGCGCTTGCGGTGAATCCAGCCCGACAGGCGCACGTTCTGTCCGGCGTCTCCGGCTCGAAGGGCGCCGCAGGTGTGGGATCGATAGGCGTGCATGGGTTTAACGGAGTCGCTGGTCGTTGAGCCGAAAGGCGCGGAAGGGCGCATGGCCAAGGGGGGTTGTCAAGGTTGGGGGGCGCGGCGAAGCGCCGTCACTTAGCCTCGCCGGCCACCTCGACGTCGCAAATGGAGTAGGTGTCTCCGGCCGCCGCCTTGGCCTGAGCGGCCAGGGCCGCGAAATAGGCGCTTTTCGTGTCGATGACGCGCACGTTCGGCCGCTGGCCGGCCGGCATGTCGGCCAGGACCTGCACCTTCAGCATCTTGTCCTGGGGCGCGGGCACGGGTTCGCCGGTCTTGATCTTCTTGACCACGTCCTGGCCCACGAGGACCCGGCCGAAGGCGGTGTATCGGCCATTGAGCGCGTCGTGGCTGGCGCGCATCAGGAAGAACTGGCTGTTGCCGGAATCCGGGTCGTTGGCCCGGGCCATGCCGATCACACCGGGGCAGAACAGGCCGCCGGCGGTGACCTTGCCGTCCGCGGTCATCATCGACTGGGCGATCGGCTGGCTGGCCACCGGCAGGGCGCCGATGAAGCCGAACTCCAGCCCCGGCGGCCGCTCGACCACGGTCATGCCGTCGGCCGGGCCACGGCGGAAGCTGAACTCGGCCGGGACGTTGGGCAGGCTGGAGCCGCCCTCGCCGGTGTTCTTCGGGTCGCCGGTCTGGTCCATGAAATCGTCGATGACCCGGAAGAAGGTCAGGCCGTCGTAGAAGTGCTGCCGCGCCAGGGCCTTGATCTGGGCCACGGTCTTGGGGGCGGACGCGGGAACCAGCTCGACGATGATCCGCCCCTGGTTGGTGTCGATCA
Source organism: Phenylobacterium montanum (assembly GCF_018135625.1). NCBI lineage: Bacteria > Pseudomonadati > Pseudomonadota > Alphaproteobacteria > Caulobacterales > Caulobacteraceae > Poindextera > Poindextera montana. The sequence goes on along the minus strand of NZ_CP073078.1, from coordinate 5,315,895 downwards.
CCAGGGTGTTCTCGGCGTCGGCGGGCCGCCAGTCGCCGGGCCCAGGCGCTGTGAAGCCGGCCGCAGTGGCGCGCGCGCCGAAGCCCGCGACCGCCAGGCTCATGAGCCCCACGAAAGCCATCGTCGCACGCCGCATCAGGGTCTCCACGTCTTTCCCGCCCTTTGAATCACGCTCAATTCCGCTCTTCCCGGCGAAGGCCGGGGTCCAGATCATAGGGCGCCATGCCGAGGTCGCTGCTCAGCCAGAACCCCACCGACTGCGCTTTACGATCTGGGTCCCGGCCTTCGCCGGGAAGAGCGGCTTTTTGAAGTCCTACGCCACGCCCAGCTTGGCCAGCAGCCTCTGGCCCACGCCCTTGGGCACGAACGGGGTGATGTCGCCGCCCAGCCGGGCGATTTCCTTGACGAGACGCGAAGCGATCGCCTGGTGGCGCGGATCGGCCATCAGGAAGGCGGTCTCGATATTGCGATTGAGCTGCTGGTTCATCGCCGTCATCTGGAATTCGTACTCGAAATCGGCGACGGCGCGCAGGCCGCGGATGATGATCCCGGCGCCGACCTGTTCGGCGAACTGCATGGTCAGGCTCTCGAAAGGCTCGACCACCACCTCGGCGATCTTGTTCAGGTGCGCAGTCTCGTCCTGAAGGATCGCGACCCGCTCCTCCAGGGTGAACAGTGGCCCCTTGTCGCGGTTGATGGCGACGCCGATCACCAGCTTGTCGACCAGTTTCACCGCTCGGCCAATGATGTCGAGGTGGCCGTTGGTCACCGGATCGAAGGTGCCCGGATAGAGTCCGACGCGCGCCATGCCGTTCCCCGTTTTCCTGCTTCAGGCAGCCTTCGCCCTAGACGAGGAAAACGGGCGCATGTCAATCCGATTACGCCTCGTCACCCTCGTCCTCGGCTGCGGCCTCGCCGTCCGACCCGTCGCCCTCCAGCCGTTCGACCGAGACCACATGCTCCTCTTCCGCGGTGCGGAAGATGGTGACGCCCGAGGTGTTGCGGCCGGCGATGCGGATCTGTCCCACCGGGCAGCGGATCAGCTGGCCCTGGTCGGTGACCAGGAGAATCTCGTCGGTCTGTTCGACCGGGAACGAGGCCACGAGCCGCCCGCCCTTCTTGCTGAGGTCGTGGGCCAAGAGGCCCTGGCCGCCGCGGCCGGTGCGCCGGTATTCGTAGGCCGAGGTACGCTTGCCGAAGCCCTCCGAGGACACGGTCAGCACGAACTCCTCGCCGGCGCCCAGTTCGGCGATGCGCTCCACCGACAGGGCGGCCTCGCCCACGATCGCCTCTTCCTCCTCTTCGACCGGAGCGGCGGTCTCGCCCTCCTCGTCGCTGGCGGCCGCGCGCATCGCGCTGGCGTGCTTGAGATAGGCGCTGCGCTCGTCGGGGCTGAAGTCGATGCCGTGCAGCACGGCCATGGAGATCACCTGGTCGCCGTCGGCCAGGCGGATGCCGCGCACGCCGGTGGAATCGCGGCTGGCGAACACCCTGACCTCGTCCGCCGGGAAGCGGATGCAGCGGCTGAGCGCGGTGGTCAAAAGGATGTCGTTGGCGGTGGTGCAGAGGGCCACGCCGATGATCGAGTCGCCCTCGTCCAGCTTCATGGCGATCTTGCCGTTGCGGTTGATCTGCACGAAGTCGGACAGCTTGTTGCGCCGGACATTGCCGCTGCGCGTCGCGAACATCACGTCCAGCTTGTCCCAGGTCGCCTCGTCCTCGGGCAGCGGCAGGATCGAGGTGATGCTCTCGCCCATCTCGATCGGCAACAGGTTCACGAACGCCTTGCCGCGGGAGTTGGGCAGGCCCACCGGCAAGCGCCAGACCTTCAGCTTGTAGACCTTGCCGCCGGAGGAGAAGAACAGCACCGGCGCATGGGTCGAGGCGGAGAAGACGCGGGTCACCGCATCCTCGTCCTTGGTCGCCATGCCCGAGCGGCCCTTGCCGCCGCGCTTCTGCGTCCGATAGGTCGCCAGCGGCGTGCGCTTGACATAGCCGCCGTGGGTCACGGTGATCACCATGTCCTCGCGTGCGATCAGGTCCTCGTCCTCGACGTCGGCGTCGCCGTCGACGATCTGGCTGCGGCGCGGGATGGCGAAGGCGGCGCGCACCTCGACCAGTTCCTCGCGCACGATGGCCATGATCCGCTCGCGCGAGGACAGGATGTCGAGATAGCCGCGGATCGCGGCGGCCAGTTCGCGCGCTTCGCCCATGATCTCGTCGCGGCCCAGGCCGGTCAGGCGCGACAGGGTCAGGGCCAGGATGGCGCGGGCCTGCTCGTCGGTCAGCCGCACGCGCGAGCCCTCGACCACCACCGTGCGCGGGTCGGCGATCAGGTCGATCAGGGCGATCATGTCGCCCGCCGGCCAGTCGCGGTCGGTGAGGCGTTCGCGCGCCTCGGCCGGGTCCTTCGACGAGCGGATGATGTGGATCACCTCGTCGATGTTCACCACCGCGATGGCGAGGCCGACCAGGACGTGGCCGCGGTCGCGGGCCTTGGTCAGCTCGAACTTGGTCCGCCGGACCACCACCTCTTCGCGGAACTCGACGAAGCTTTCGATCAGGGGCTTCAGCCCCATCTGCTCCGGCCGTCCCTTGTTCAGGGCCAGCATGTTCACCCCGAACGAGGACTGCAGCGGAGTGAAACGATAGAGCTGGTTCAGGACCACGTCGGCCGAGGCGTCGCGCTTCAGCTCCACCACCACCCGTATTCCCTGGCGGTCGCTCTCGTCGCGCAGGTCGCCGACGCCCTCGATGCGCTTTTCGCGCACCAGCTCGGCGATCCGCTCGACCATGGCGGCCTTGTTCACCTGGTAGGGGATCGAGGAGATGACGATCGCCCAGCGGTCCTTGCGGATCTCCTCGATGGTCGCCGAGCCGCGCATGATCACCGAGCCGCGCCCGGTCATCAGCGCCTGGCGCGCGCCCGAGCGGCCGATGATCTCGCCCCCGGTCGGGAAGTCCGGCCCCGGCACGATGTCCAGAAGCTCGTCCAGGCCGATCTCGGGGTTGTCGATCCTGGCCAGGCAGGCGTCGATCACCTCGCCCAGATTGTGCGGCGGGATGTTGGTGGCCATGCCGACCGCGATGCCGCCGGCGCCGTTGACCAGGAGATTGGGAATGCGCGAGGGCAACACCACCGGCTCGCTCTCCGAGCCGTCGTAGTTGTCCTTGAAGTCGACCGTACCCTTGTCCAGGTCGGCCAGGATCGACATGGCCGGCTTGGCCAGGCGCGATTCGGTGTAGCGCATCGCCGCCGGCGGGTCGTTGTCGATCGAGCCGAAATTGCCCTGGCCGTCGATCAGCATCAGCCCCATGGAGAACGGCTGCGCCATCCGCACCAGGCTGTCATAGATCGCCAGGTCCCCGTGCGGGTGATACTTACCCATCACGTCGCCGACGATGCGGGCCGACTTCACATAGCCGCGGTCGGGGGTATGCCCCTGTTCGCTCATCGAGAACAGGATGCGGCGGTGCACAGGCTTGAGACCATCGCGCGCGTCCGGCAGGGCGCGGCTGACGATCACGCTCATGGCGTAGTCGAGATAGGAGCGCTTGAGTTCGTCCTCGATCGCGATCGGGGCAATGCCGCCGCGATGAGCGCCGTCAGTGGGAGTATCGCTCAAGGGAAATCAGCCGCGGGAATCGAGCGGAAAGGTCATGGCGTTCTGTTAGCATCCCCGGTGTGACGGCGCAAAAGGCTTAGGCCGATTGGGCGATTTGCGCGTTCCTATTTCGCGCGTCAGGCGTCGCGGCGCCGCCCGGGACTTGCAAACGCCGCTTGATCGCGCACCTTGGCCCGCCCCAAGCAGGAGATACCGCATGGCCCGCCTTCGCCCATCCCGGCTCGCCCTCCCAGCCCTCCTCGCCGCCGCGGTCTGCGGCGCGGCCGCCGCCCAGCCTGCGGGCAGCTTCACCGCCACCATCAAGACCCCGGACGGCGCCAACGTCGGCACGGCGGTGCTGACCGAGGCCCCGACCGGCGTCCTGATCCGGGTCGAGGTCAAGGGCCTGACGCCCGGCTGGCACGGCATGCACCTGCACGAGAAGGGCGACTGCTCGGACGCCAAGTTCATGAACGCCGGCGGCCACCTGCAGATGTCGGGCATGAAGATGCCGCACGGCCTCCTGGCCGCCGGCGGCCCGGACGACGGCGACCTGCCCAACCTGTTCGTGCAGCCGGACGGCGCGGCCAAGGCCGAGGCCTTCTCCACCCGCGTGACGCTGAAGGGCGCCGAGGGGCGCACCATGCTCCTGGGCCCCACCGGCTCGGCCCTGATGATCCACTCGAGCGCCGACGACCAGACCACCCAGCCCATCGGCGGAGCCGGCCCGCGCGTCGCCTGCGCCGTGATCCGGCAATAGGCGGTGGGGGAAGGCTGGCCGGCCCTGGGGACCGAGCGGCTGCCCGGCCGCACGGTCGACCTGGAACGTTGCGACGTGGGGCGCCATGGCGAAGGCCTGTGGAGCGCGGTCGGCGCCCACGCATCCTTGTGGGACGCCATTCCCTCGGGTCCGTTCCAGGACCGCGCGGCCTTCGCCGACTGGCTCGCGCTCAGGGCCGAAAGCCCGGCCATGGCCCTCTTCACCATTCTGGACAAGACCGGCGCGGCCCCCTCGCCCGCCGGCCTGCTGTTCCTCCTGCGCACCGATCCCGAGGCCGGCCGCACAGAGATCGGCCTCGTCTTCGGCCAGGCGATCACCCGCCGCACGGCGGGCACCGAGGCGGTCTTTCTCCTCATGCGCCATGTGTTCGAGACCTGCGGCTACCGCCGCCTGGAATGGCGCTGCTCGCCGGACAACCTGGCCTCGCGCCGCGCCGCCGAACGGTTCGGCTTCACCTATGAGGGAACCCTGCGCGAAAACCTCTGGGTCGAAGGCGCGCCCTGGGACACGGCGATCTACGCCATGCTGGAGAGGGAGTGGGCCAAGGCCGGCGGCCGTATGGCGGCCTGGCTCCAGCCCGGCAACTTCGACGCCGATGGCCGGCAAGTGCGTGCGTTGGAGACTTTTTAGGCCTCCCCGATCAGCTGGGCCGCCTCGCCCGCGACCACGTCAGCCTCACCCGCCGGCATTCCCAATCCCGCGAGCAGCAGAGCCAGCACCTCGGCGCTGAGGGCGCGCGCGGCGGGCGGCGTCATAGGCCCGGCCATCACTGCCGCCAGCAGGCCCTGGCCGACCCCAACGACATAGAGCACCCCAGCCTCGACGCCTGCGGCGCGGAAGCGGCCCCGCCTCTGGCCCAACTCCAGGTCTGCGCGCACGCCGGCGTTCAGGGGGTGGCCAGCCCCCAGCGCCCGGTCATGGCTGCGCAGCATGATCCGCGCCGCCCTTGGATCGGCCAGGGCGAAAGCGACGAAGCTGGCGAGGCCGCGTGCGACCCTCAGGCCCGGGTCCTCGACGCCCCGGTTGGCCGCCGTGACCTGGGCCTCCATCGCTGCACGGATCTCGCCCGCCACCGCCGCGGCGAAGTCGTCCTTGTCGGCGAAGTGATTGAAAAAACTGCCCTTCGCCACACCAGCGGCGTCGACGATGTCGTTGACCGGAATGGCGTCGATCGGGCGCTGGGCCATCAGCTCGGCGCCCGCGGCCATCAGGGCGGCGCGGGTCTTCAGGCGGCGCGGTTCCTGGCGGCTGGGCGCTCTGTCGGTCACGGGCGAACTCATCGGGCGGCGTTGGGGCTTGACTTCAGATACAGGTTCGCACAAACTTGACCAAATAGTCAACTTATAGACCAGGGAGGCGCGAGTGAGCCTGATCAAGATCGCCGACATCGCCCACGTGCGCTTCACGGCGCCCGATCTGGAGCAGATGGCGGCCTTTCTCGGTGAGTTCGGCCTCAAGGCCGAGCGGGCGACCGATGGCGTGCTCTACGCCCGCGGCGCCGGTCCCCAGCCCTTCCTCCACGCCACGGCCGAAGGCGAGCCTGGCTTCGCCGCCCTGGGTTTGCGCGCCGACAGCCTGACCGACCTGGAGCGCCTGGCCCAGGCCGAGGGCGTCGCGATGGAGGACCTGGACGCCCCGGGCGGCGGCAAGGTGGTGCGGTTGCGCGACCCGGACGGCCGCATGGTCGAGGTGGTGGCGGGCCAGGCCCAGGCCGCCCCACTCCCGCTGGCGCCGCCCCAGCCGCACAATTCGGCCGCCGCCCACCCCCGCCAGCGCGCGCCTCTGCGCCTGCCGCGCGGCCCGTCGACCGTGGTGCGGCTCGGCCACTGCGTGCTCGAGGTCCGCGATTTCCGCACCTCCGAAGCCTGGTACAAGTCCCGCTTCGGCTTCATCACCAGTGACGAGATCCAGCCCGCCCCAGGCATGGCTATCGGCGCCTTCCTACGCTGCGACCGCGGCGAGACGCCCACCGACCACCACACCCTGTTCCTGCTGCAGTCGCCGCGCGCCCCGGCCTTCAATCACGCCGCCTTCGAGGTCGCCGACCAGGACGACCTGATGCGCGGCCACGACCACCTGAAGCTGGCCGGCCGAACGCCCGCCTGGGGCGTCGGCCGCCATATCCTGGGCAGCCAGGTGTTCGACTATTGGAAAGACCCCTGGGGCCACGAGCTGGAGCACTGGACCGACGGCGACCTGTTCACCGCCGCGGACGGGTCGAACATCGCCGACATGCAGACCTTGCTGGGCGTCCACTGGGGACCCCTGCACCCGATGATGAGCGGAGCCGCGCAATGAAGCTCGCAACCTATGACCGCGGCTCCGGCCCCCGGTGCGGCGTGGTGCTGGGTGAGACGATCGTCGATCTCGGGCGTGAGGGCGACCTCCTGCCGCTGATCGTCGACTGGGACCGGCTGCGGCCGGAGGTCGAAGAGATCGCCGCGGCCGGCGGCGGCGTTCCCCTCTCCAGCGTCCGGCTCCGTGCGCCGGTCCTGCGTCCCGGCAAGATCTTCGCCATCGGCCTCAACTACGCCGACCACATCGAAGAGAGCAAAATGGAGCGGCCGCAGCACCAGGTCTGGTTCACCAAGGCCCAGACCTCGGTCAACGGCCCCTTCGACCCGATCCAGATCCCCAGGGCCTCGCCGTTCGTCGACTACGAGGTCGAGCTGGTGGCGGTGATCGGCCGCCGCGGCCGGCACATCACCCGGGAGCAGGCGCCGGCGCACATCTTCGGCTGGTGCGTCGGCGACGACGTCACCGAGCGCATGTGGCAGCACCGCACCCCGCAATGGAGTCTGGGCAAGTCGTTCGACACCCACGCCCCATTCGGCCCCTGGATCACCACCGCCGACGAGATCCCCGATCCTCACGCGCTGGCGATCCGCTGCAGCGTCAACGGCGAGGCGCGGCAGACCTCCAACACCCGCCACCTGGTGTTCGACGTCTTCGACCAGATCGCGCACCTGTCCCAAGCCATGACCCTGGAGCCGGGCGATGTGATCTTCACCGGCACCCCCGGCGGGGTCGGCGCGGCCATGGACCCGCGCCAGTTCCTGAAAGCCGGCGACATGGTCTGCTGCGAGATCGAGGGCCTGGGCCATATCGAAAACCGCTGCGAAGCGGAGGGCTGAAGCTTGACCGACAATCTCGACTGCGACGTGCTGATCGTCGGCGCCGGGCCGGTGGGCGTGACCTTGGCCCTGCTGCTGGCGAAACAGGGCCTCAGCGTCCTGGCCGCCGACCGAGCGGCGGACATCTATCCCCTGCCCCGCGCCGCGCACATCGACCATGAGATCGTGCGGGTGTTCCAGTCCCTGGGCGTGGCCGACGCCATCATGGCCAGCTCGAAGCCCGCCGCGCGCTACGACTTCCTGACCGCGGGCGGTGAGGTTCTGCTGCGCTTCAACACCGGCGAAGGCGGCTCGCCCTCCGGCTGGCCGGCGGCGAACATGATCCACCAGCCCTCGCTGGAGGCCACCCTGCGCGAGCGCCTGGCGGACTTCCCCACGGCCCGGCTGCGGACCGAATGGACCCTCACCTGCCTCGACCAGGACGAACAGGGCGTGCAGGCCAGTTTCGAGACGCCCGAAGGGCCGCAAGTCCTCCGCGCCGCCTATGTCGTCGGCTGCGACGGCGCCCGCAGCACGGTGCGCGAGCTTTCGGGCATCGACCTGGACGACCTCGCCTTCGACGAGCCCTGGCTGGTGATCGACACCATCGTCCACGCCCCCTCGCGCCTGCCCGCCCTCAACCTGCAGATCTGCGATCCCGCCCGGCCGACCACCTGCGTGCAGATGGGCTCGGGTCGGCATCGCTGGGAGTTCATGCTGAAGCCGGGCGAGACCGCCGAAGACGTGCTGGACGACGGCTTCATCGCCGCGCTGCTGAAGCCCTGGAACGTCGAAGGCGCCGTCAGCCTGGAGCGCAAGGCGGTCTATCGCTTCCACGCCCTGGTCGCCCGCGAGTGGCGCAAGGGCCGCGTGCTGCTGGCCGGCGACGCCGCCCACCAGATGCCGCCCTTCGCCGGCCAGGGCCTGTGCTCGGGCGTGCGCGACGCCGCCAACCTCGCCTGGAAGCTGGCGGAAGTGTTGCGCGGCCGCGCCCCCGAAGCGCTCTTGGACACCTATCAGGCCGAGCGCGAGCCGCACGTCCGCGCGATCATCGACCTCGCCCTGATGATGGGCCGCACCGTCTGCATCACCGACCCGGCCGCCGCCGCCGCCCGCGACGCCGCCATGCTGGCCCAGCGCGCCGCCGGCGACGCGCCACCCGGCCCCATGGCCTTTCCACCGCTCAGCGCCGGCTGCATCGTAGAAGGAACACCTGGTGCTGGGGAATATTTCCCGCAGCCGTGGGCGGAGGGTGCAGGGGGGCAGGCAAAGCTGGATGATGTGCTTGGCGATGGGGCGTGGCTGATCTCGATCGACGCGGTCGATCCAATTCTCACCGACGGCCTCGCGGCCTGGAGGCTGAGCAATCCGGCCTTACAGCCCTACGCCGAAGCGATCAGAGCCTGGCTGGCGAAGCGAGAAATGGAAGCGGTACTCATTCGCCCCGACCGCTACGTCTTTGGCGCGGGATCGGCAGCTGGGTTAGCCGCGGGCTGGGCGGCACTGATCGGCTCATAACCGGCAGCAGACCCCAGCCCATGAAAGGCTCAATCGCCAACACGCCCCACTGAGGTGAGTTCGGTGAAGTTGGGAGGCTCGATGCCCACGCCAACCCATAAATCATCCATGTCGCCGATGAAGTCAGAACCACCGGTGCCAATCCAAAAATGAAGCGGATGACCACCCGATTCCACGACGTGACGAATGCCGACGACCTCACCGCTCTCGATTGAGGGCGCTGTAAAGAATTCTGCAGACTTTAGTGTCCCATCTTCAAGGCCACCCCAGAGCTCGCCTGTGTCTGCGCGAACCCGGTCAAGGGAATATTCGACCCAAACTTGGTCGAGTCCTTCGCTGAGCACCATGTTTTGACCGGATTGTCGCCAAGTCAGAAATAGCTTGTGGTCTTCCGCAAAAGCCACAAATGCGGCGCCAGTGAAGCTGAACGAAGCGAGTTTGAATTCGGTCACGAGTTGAGGTGTGTCTGATGTCATAGGCATCCAGATCACAGCCTCAATTCGCCGACCAATCAGGTAAGCATATTTGTCGGACCAACTCGCCAACACGTCTCCTACTCCCGCCGCAGTCCCCGCTGATCCAGCCGCCAGCGCAGGGTGTCGAGGCGGTCCTGGCCGAAGAAGGGTTCGCCGTCGAGGACGAAGGTCGGCACGCCCCAGTGGCCGGAGGCGGTCAGGGACACTTGGTTTTCTTCGATGATGGCGCGATAGGTCGCCTCATCGGCGATGGCGGCGTCCATCTCCGCCAGGTTCAGGCCGGCTCGCTCCGCCGCCCGGGCCAGGTGGTCGCCCAGGTGCCAGTCCACCACGCCGCCGAAGGTCAGGGCCGAGACCTCCTTGGCGAAGGCCACGCCATGACCGCGCCGCTCGGCCTCGGCGCCCAGATAGGTCAGGCGATAGATGTAGGGCTGGTGCTCGGCCGCCTTCACCGTGCCCGGTTCCAGCGCGATCGGGTCCGGCTGGGGCCAGGCGTGGGGCATGCCCAGCATCTCGGCCCGCCGCCCCCAGTCGATCATGATGTAGCGGGCGCGCTTCAGGTTCTCGGGATCGAAGAACGAGGGCTGGCGCACCGCCAGCGGCAGCACCGGCCGAAAACGGACCTTGACGTCGTAGTCCGCCCCCAGCTGCAGCGCGCCCGGCGCCGCGAGGTACGAATAGGGGCTGCGGAAGGACCAGAACAGATCGACGACAGCGGTCATGCCCGGTCCCCCTGCCCGCCCCTTTGATGATCCCTAGAACGGGATCTCATCATCCAAATCAGCCGAGAAGCTCTCGCGCGGGCCGGACGGCTGGGCGCGCTGGGCCGGCTGGAAGCCACCGCCGCCCTGGCTGTAGCCGCCGCCATAGCCGCCCTCGTCGCGGTCCTCAGAGCCGCCGCCCTTGCCGTCCAGCATGGTCAGCTCGCCGCGGAATTTCTGCAGCACCACCTCGGTGGAATACTTCTCCTGGCCCGACTGGTCGGTCCACTTACGGGTCTGCAGCGAGCCCTCGACATAGACCTTGGAGCCCTTCTTCAGATAGCTCTCGGCCACCTTCACCAGGTTCTCGTTGAAGATCACCACCCGGTGCCACTCGGTCTTTTCCTTGCGCTCGCCGCTCTGGCGATCGCGCCAGGTTTCCGACGTGGCCAGGGTCAGGTTGGCGACGCGGTCGCCTGAGCCGAGGCTGCGGATTTCGGGATCCTTACCCAGATTGCCGACCAGAATGACCTTGTTGACGCTGCCCGCCATGTAATCCTCACCTTGGTGTCCGTAGAGCCCGTGATCAGGCGACCCTATCCAAATGCGGCCGCACGATCAATGAAAATGTTCTCGTTTCGTTCGACGCCTTACGGCGCGGTGTTCCCCATCGGCCCGGCGCCCAGCTTGGCCAGCCGCCCATCGCCCGTGCGCACTAGGAGCAGGAACCGCGCGCCGGTGAAGCTCTGCGAGGTGAACACCCCCTCCGGTTGCAGGAACAGAAACTGGCCCTGATAGGCGCCGGATATGGTCTCCATGCTGCCGCCTAAGCGCAGGAAGCGCAGCCGCATGCCCTCCAGCGAGGCGGCGCAGGCTTCAAGCGTCGGCTCGTTCTTGGAGACGGTGTTGAACTGCGCCTTGCCGTTCTTGAACACCAGCTGGGTGCACAGGCCCCGGTCCATCGGGGCCTCGATCTGCTTCTCGCAGGCCGAGAGCGCGAGCCCTGCGGCGACCACGGCGGCAAGAAGAACGGTGCGAGTCATGATCCGGACGCTACACCGGCGCCGGCCGTGCGCAATAGGCTGCAGCCAGGCTTGCACAGTTTATCGGCCAGGTTCGGTCCCTGGGTAGGCCGGCGCTTCGCAGGCTTCCGCGGCCCAGGCCGGGCGGGCGGCAGTATGGATCTGCGCTTCGATCGCCAGGCTCTCCGGCGTCTGGTCCAGCGCCCCCAGGCGCAGCCTCAAGCCCTCGGGCCGGTCGTCTCTTCGGGAATAGAGCGGCGAGCCGCAGGCGCGGCAGAAGGCGCGGCGCTTGCCCGGCGAGGACTCGTATTCGCAGATCAGGTCCGCGCCTTGCGTCACCTCGAAACCCGTCGCCTCGGCCGGCGCCACCGCCGCGGCGAAGCCTTGCGCCCGACGACAGTCGGCGCACCAACACAGGGTCACGGCGCCCTGCGCCCCGCCGAGTTCGCCCGCATAGGCGAAACGAACGCCGCCACAGTGACAGCCGCCCGTCAGGCGCCCGCGCATCTCAGAACTCGCCGATGGCGCAGGTGGTGTCAGACTGGTCCGCCAGGGGGCGGAAGGTTTTGTTGTCGCTGGAGATTTCGACGTGGTGCGGCGACAGCCTCAGGGTCTGGCCCATCCAGCGGCCATAGCTCGCCCCACCCAGCTTTTCGCAGTGGCCGGCGAACAGGGTCTGGACGCAGGCGCCCAGGCTGAGCGCATCGCCCACCCGCCGCCATTCGCCGCTGGCGTAGCGCAGGCAGTCCCCGGACGCGGTCTTGAGGGTCGCGAAATTGGCCGCGTCGGCCGCCGCCTGCGACTGCTCCGCCGGTGCGCCGCTCGGCGGCAGCGGCGTCAGGTTGGTTCCGGCCTGGCTGGCCGCAGCCAGGGCGCCGGAGGAGTCCACGCCCACGTCCAGGGCGTCGGTGGCCACGCCGTTGCGCTTGGCGCAGTCGGCCAGGGTCGACATGCCCACGAACAGGCCGCCGACGAAGCAGCGCAGTGGCGCCTTCGGGTCCGGCTTGGTGTCGTCCGGGTGGCCCATCTGCACAACGAGGCCGCCGGTGGAGGCCGGCGGCGGCGCCTTGGACGCATGCTCGCGCCCCAGGATCACGAAGGCCAGGGCGAGGGAGATCACAAGGACCGCGACGCCCCCGCCAAGCGTCAGCCACAGCCTGCGATTCTGTGCGGAATCCATGGTGCTTGGCTACGACGAGCCGAGCGCAGGTTCAAGTCACGCCAGGAGCTGCGACGCCGCACTGCCCGAGGAATAGCCGGTGCTTGAACTGGACGAACTGCTCGAGCTCCCGCCGGTCAGGCGGTTCAGGGCGTTCTGATAGCTGGCGATCTGGTTGGTCAGGTAGGTCGGCACCTTGCCCGAGGGGTTGGAGGTCGGCAGCTTGGTCTGGCCGGCGTTCTTGAGGTTGTAATAGGCGTTCTGGACCTTGGCCATGGCTGCGCTGATCGCCGCCTGAGCGGCCTTGATGCCGGCCTTGGTGGTGAAATCGAAATTCTGATCCAGGCCCAGCCCATAGTAGTCCGTCGGAATCTTGGGCTTGGCCGACGGGTTGACGCCGGTGGTGGTGGCTTTCTGCGTCTGGGTCGGCAGGGCCGATCCGCTCATGACGATGCCGGGCTTGATGCCCAGCGGACCCAGAGCGTCCTTGCCCGAAGGCCCGGGCACAAACTCGATCACCCCCTGCTTGGTCTCCGGCGTGATCTTCACCTCTTCCTTGCCGCCGGTCGGAACCACCGTGACATTGGCCTGGAAGCCGGCCGCCTGGCGGATCTTCAGCGCCAGGGATTGCGGGGTCTCGTTGGCCGAGATGGTCACCGTGGCCAGGGGGCCGTTGGGCGAGGTGCGGATCTGGAACTGGTCCCCGGCCCGGACCGAGGTGGCCTGGGTCAGGTTCTGCGAGCTGGTGTACTGCAGGGTTCCGTCCGGCAGGCCCAGGCGGTCCAGCACGCTGGCGCCTGTCGCATCGACGGCGATGGATTCGGGATGGTCGTAGCCGTCCTGCCCCTGCAGGGCCTGGGACCACTGCACCTGGCCGGTGGCGATGTCGATATTGGCGACATAGCCCTCGTTGGTCCCGGTCGAGGAGCCGGCGGTGTCGGTCGGTCCGGCGAGGCCCGGCAAGCCGCCGGTCGAGGTCCCGGCGATATAGACCTGGCCATTGACCACCGAGAGCGCCGTTCCGGTGGTCGAAGTCCCAGAGCCGCCGCCATAGTAGGCGATGGCGTCGTTCGAGTTCGGCGACAGGCTCTCGTCCAGCTGGGCGGCGAAGGCCGACTTGCCGCCACCATAGCTGGCCGTGACATTGCCGGCCGACAGCGAGCCGTTGCCGGTGGTGCCAGCCACGATCACCTGGCCGTTGCTGATGGCGACGCCGGCGATCGACCCGCCGCCAAGCGAGCCCAGATCGCGCACGGCGCCCGCCGTCGGCGGCCCTGAGCTGTTCAGGGTGAAGCTGCGCAGCACCCCGTCGCCGTTCTCGGTCCCGCCGACCACGACGGTGGAGCCGTCCACTGCGATCGACGTCGCCGCATCCGTGCCGCTGGACCCGAACTCGGTGGTGAAGAGCTTGGTCCCGGTGGAGGAAAAGCCCTGCAAATAGCCGTCCTGGCCGCCGGAGGGTGTTCCGCCGGGCATGGCGCCCTGGGTCTGGCCGGCCACATAGACCGAGCCGTCGGAGCCGAAGGCGACGGCGTTGGCCTGGTTGTTCCCCACCCCGTTGGTCTGCTGCGTCCACTGCAAGGCGCCGGTGGAATCGAACAGGCTGACGAAGCTCTGCGTCGTACTGGCGCTGTTGCTGCTGCTGGACGAGCCGACCGTGAGCGAGCCGTTGACCGAGCCGGCGACCGCGACCTGGCCGGTGGCCGAGACCGCGAGCGAATAGCCGCTGGCGGAGCCGGTGGCGCCCAGGGTGGCCGCCGAGAGCAGATGGCCGGCGGAATCGTACTTCAGCAGGGCGACGTTCTGCGTCCCCTGCAGCTGCATCCCGTCGATGGCGCCGGTGACGTTGGCGACCACATAGACCGAGCCGTCGGGACCGGTGGTTGTGGCGCCGACGGATGCGACCTGCAGCGTGCTGGCCAGCGCCTCGTCCGAGGACGCCCCGATCAGCCCCGGCAGGGACACGGCCGCCGGCGGCGCGCTGCTGGTGGTCGAATTGTCGGCCTGCAGCTTGACCAGTTGCTGGATCGGCGGGGAGTCGGTGGTCGAACTGCTGCTCGACGAGGACGACGTCGTGCTGGTCGAGGTCGCCGTCGGATTGCCGGAGGTCTGCGCCACATAGACCGCCGCGGCCGTGGCGGGCGCCGAAAAGCTGACATGCTCGACGGAATCGCCGGTGATCTTGAACGACCACTGGTCGGGTCCGGCCGGCAAGGTCACGGTCTTGCCGTTGATCTTCATGGTCTCGGGCTTGGGCTGGACCATGTTGGTGGCGAAGCGGGTGGTCACGCCCGCCGCCTCGAGCTGGCTGTTTATGAAGCTGACCACGTTGGGCATGGTCCGCGGCGTCGAGCCCATCTGGGACAGGTCGATCGGGATCGACGTCACCTGGTTCTGGAACCCGGTGATGTTGATGTTGAACTGCACCGTGCCCTGGAAGGACGGCACCTCGTCGTTCATCGCACCCTGGAAGACCACGCCGGTGGTGTAGGTGTCGTTCTCGGTCGCCGGCGCGTTGGTGGTGGATACGCTGTTGGAAACCGAGCCGTTGGTGATGCGGATATTGGGCAGGTTCAGGCCGTTGACGTAGCTCATCACCTGGCCGAGTCCGGTCTCGAACGCGGTCGTCGCCTGTTTGGTGCTCTGGGCGGTCGCGGTCGACGACAGCATCTGCGAGGTCAGGCCGCTGAGCGCGCTCAGCCCCTGATAGAGGGTGAACAGGCTGTTGTACTGCTGGCTCGCCCCCTTCACGTTGGTCAGCGCGGTGTTGGGGTTGATGACGTTTTGCCCCGCCAGCGCCAGCTGGGCCAGGGCGCTGGGCTGGGTCGAGGCCTTGGCGGCGTTCCACGGCGCAGGCGGCGCAGCCGTCGTCGAGCTCGAGCCGGTCCCGCTCGACCCCGAGGTCGAGGAATCGAGAATTCCCGCCTTGGAGTCGTAATAGCTGACCAGGATGCTGGGATCGAAGGAGATCACGGCGCCACCTGAACCGGACACGTTCCGGCGGCGTCACTTTAGCCAGCCAAACCCTTACCACCCCTTAAGGGGTGCGCCACCGGAGCGCGAGTTCAGGCGGCGATGAGATTGGAGATGGCAAGGTCTCGGCGCACATTGTCGCGCCGTGCCGCCCATTCGTCCGCCAGGATCGCCAACAGAACCACGTCGCGGAACTGGCCGTCCTTGCAGACGTGCCGCCTCAGATAGCCCTCGCGCCGGAAACCGGCCGCGGCCTGAGCCCTCAGCGCCGTGTCATTGTCGGCCAAAACCTCGGCGCAGACCTTCTCCAGGCCGAACTCGTGGAACGCCAGGTCCAGGCCCAGGGCCTGGGCGGCCCGCCCCACCCCGCGCCCCCGCGCCCAGGGCTCGCCGATATACCAGCCCCACGAGGCTCTGCGATGCCGGCTGGTCAGACCGCTCAGGGTCAGATAGCCGGCCGGGTCGCCGTTATAGGTGATGATCCACCCGCGCTGGTCCGGGTCGGCGCGCATCTCGACGAACCATTGCGCGTGCTCGGCCTCGGTCTGGGCCGGCAGGTCGCTCATCCAGCGGTCGACCTCGGGCTCCCGCCGCCAGCGGAACAGCCGGGCGCAGTCCTCGTCGGCCAAACTGCGCAGGTCGATCATGCGAACACCCCATCCGATGAGAACCGGCTGCAGGATATCGCTGATTCATGAAGCCGCGAGCGTTCTCGCGTGAAAAACTACTTGAACAGCGACAGGATCACCTGCGGCGCCTGGTTGGCGATCGACAACGCCTGGGCGCCGAGCTGCTGCTGGACCTGAAGGGCCTGCAGTTTGGCGCTCTCCGCCGCCATGTTGGCGTCCACCAGGTTGCCCACCCCGGTGGTCAGGGTGTCCTGCAGCTTGCCGACGAAGGTGTTGTGCGCCGAGATCTCGCTGGACTGTGAGCCCAGCTGGCCGAGCGCGCTGTCCACCGCCGTCAGCGACTGGTTGACGAAGGTCAAAAGCGCCGTCGCCGCCGTTACCGTGCTGATGGTGGCGTTCGCCGTCACCGAGATGATGCCGCCGCCCAGCGAAAGGTTCTGGGTGGCCAGGGTGATGAACGAGGTGCCGTCGGTATTGGCCAGGAAGTTGACGGCGGCGCCCAGCGACCCGTTCAGGACGTTGGCGCCGTCGAAGGACGCGTTGTTGACGACGTTGGTGATCTGCGACAGCAGCGAGCGGAAGTCGTCGTTGATCAGGTTGCGGGAGGTCTGATTGTTCGACGGGTCCATGGCCGCGACGACCTGGGCCTTGAGCTGCGACAAAAGGTCCGACACCGAGGCGCCGGCCGTCGAGGCCACGTCGGCGATCGAGGTGGCCCGGTTGAGGCTCATCTGCACGGAGTCGAGCGCGCTGATATCGGCCCTCTGCCCCTGGGCGATGGCCCAGACCGAGGCGTTGTCCTTGGCCGACCCGACCTTCAGGCCAGTGCTGATCTCGCTCTGGGTCTGACCGAGCTGAGACTGGGTCGCATTCAGGTTTTCCAGCGCAATGAGCGCGGCGTTGTTCGAGTTGACGCTCAGCGTCATGACTGCCTCCGTCGGCCGATCCCGAGCCTCGCGCCAGCTTTCCGACGCCGCCGGGGAATCGCTTTCTCCAGACGAAGGGTATGGTTAACATCGTGAGCAGATCGTTAACGTCCAACGCCAAACGCCCGCCGGCCGGGGTCCCGGCGACGGTCGAAGAGTGCGTTGGGGCTTGTCGCCCGCCGATGTTCGCCCGGCTCTAGGCCTGGGCCTTGATCAGGTCGCCCGCCAGGTAGCCATCCGATTCCCGGAGCTTGACGATCTGCTCCTGAGGGATCTGCTCGACGACCTCGCCGGTCGTGCGATTGATGATCTTGTAGACGAAGCAGCCCGCCGCCTTGTCGTCCTCGATCTCCAGGCGCAGGTCTGCGCTGTGGGTCGGGTTGTTGGACGAGGCGCTGTCGGAGGCGTTCG
Organism: Phenylobacterium montanum; assembly: GCF_018135625.1. Lineage (NCBI taxonomy): Bacteria > Pseudomonadati > Pseudomonadota > Alphaproteobacteria > Caulobacterales > Caulobacteraceae > Poindextera > Poindextera montana. The sequence continues at coordinate 5,298,581 of NZ_CP073078.1, read as the reverse complement.
CGTCGGCCGGCTTGGCGGCGGGCTTGACGCTCGCGCTGGCCTTGGACGCAACAACGCCGCCCGAGGAAGCCTGGGCGGATACGGTCTGCCCGACATCGGGCGCCTTGGTGATCGGTTGTATCGAGTTGGTGGCCATGTCTCCCTTACGCCGGGACTTAACCAGCGCCTCCCACCGCTAATGGAGGCGGGCGCGAACGCCCGCCTCCTTCGCGTGGATTAACGGAAGAGCGACAGCAGCGACGACGTCGAAGAGTTCGCGATCGACAGCGCTTGGATGCCCAGGGACTGCTTGGTCTGCAGGGCCTGGAGTTGGGCGCTTTCCTTCGCGAGGTTCGCATCGACGAGGTTGCCGACACCCTGATCGAGCGTGTCCTGCAGGTTGCCGACGAAGCTCAGCTGAGAGGTCAGGCTGTTCGACGCGGAACCCAAGGACGCCAACGAGTTGTTGACGTTGGTGATCGAGGTGTTGATCAGCGCCAGAGCGTTGGTGGCCGCGGTGGCCGTGCTGATCGTGGTGCCACCGGTGAAGGTGATCTGGCCCGACGGGGCCGCGCCGGTGCTGATCGACAGGTTCTGGGCGCCGACCGTCAGGTGCTGGGTGCCATCCGAGCTGGCCAGGGCCTGCAGGTTGGTCACGCTGTTGTTCAGCAGGTTGGTGCCGTTGAAGCTGGCGTTCGTCACCACGTTCTGGATCTGCTTCACCAGTTGCTGGAACTGGGTGTTCAGGGCCGAACGGCTGGTGGCGTCGAGCGAGGTGTCGGTCGCCGACAGGGTGGTCGAACGCAGTTGGTTCAGCAGGTCGGAAACCGAGGAGCCGGCCGAGGTGGCCACGTCGACGGTCGATTGCACGCGCTGCAGGGACTGCTTCACCGAGTCCAGGGCGCTGGAGTTGCCGCGCTGGTTTTGCGCGATGGCCCAGACGGCGCCGTTGTCGGCGGCGGTGGCCACGGCCAGGCCGGTGCTCACTTGGCTTTGAGCCTTGGCCAGGGCGCCTTCGGTGGTGGTCAGGTTTTGCAGCGCAATGAGGGCGCCGCCGTTCGTGTTCACGGAGAACGACATGATGGGTAGTCCTTTTCTCAGGTAACCGACCCGCATTTTGCTGGCCGGAGGCGTTTTGCCTGACCTGAGGGACTGCAACGCACGGGCCAGTTTCGCCGCCCCCGTCGGTGCCCCATATCACTCTGGAATCCTTGAGTTATATGCCTGTTAAGGCTGTTTTCGCCCGGCCGATTTTGCCGACCCGTGAGGGGGCCTGGGCAATTTTTGCCGATCGCCAGGTCATTTTTGCCGGGCGCCCCCGGCGTGCCTCGGAGCCGGGCGCTTTCGCCCCCGGCTCCTTTAGGCTTACTTGAACAGCGACAGCAGAATCTGCGGCGCCTGGTTGGCGATGGAGAGAGCCTGGATCCCCAGCTGCTGCTTGGTCTGCAGCGCCTGGAGCGCAGCGCTCTCCTTGGCCATGTTGGCGTCGACCAGATTGCCCACGCCGGTGGTCAGGGTGTCCTGCAGATCCAGCACCGACGTCGTCTGGGCGGTGAGCTGGTTGGACGAAGATCCAAGGCTCCCCAGCGCCGCATTGACGTTGATGATGGACGCCTGCACCACACTGATCATCGCCGAGGCGATGGTGGCCGTGGCGAGTGAAGCCGTGGCCGTCACCGTGACGATCGAGCCGCCCAGGGCCATGGACTGAGCCTGGACCGTCAGGGCCGAGGTTCCGTCCGCATTGGCCAGGAAGGCCAGGTTCTGCGCGCCGGCGTTCAGGAGGTTGGCGCCGTCGAAACTGGCGCTTTGCACCGCCTTGGCGATCTGGTCGCGCAGCTGGGCGAAGTTCGTGCTCAAAGCCTGGCGGCTGGTCGCGTCCAAAGACGTGTCCGAAGCCGACAGGGCCTGGGCCTTCATCTGGTTCAGCAGATCCGACACGCTCTGTCCGGCGGACAGAGCGACATCGACGATGCTGGAGCCGCGGTTGAGCGAGCTCTTGACGGAGTCGAGGGCGGAGATTTGGGCGCGCTCGTTTTGCGCGATCGCCCATACCGCCCCGTTATCCTTCGCCGTCGCCACCGACAGGCCCGTGCTGACACGGTTCTGAGTCCGGCTCATCTGCTGCTGCGTCGCACTGAGGTCTTCGAGCGCAATCATGGCGCCCGCGTTGGTGTTCACCGAAAAGCTCATTCGGCGGTCCTTCCATTCTGGGCGGGGATGAGTGACGGCTTTTGCCGGTGGGCTTCTGGCCCGCCCGTTGAATGGCAAGGTTCACGCCAGAGACGGCTGTCTGACGCTACAGTTTTGCGATTGAAAACGTTCGGAAAAATCAAAGGCCGCGAAGATCGGTCGATCCTCGCGGCCCTATCGCTGGGCAGGTCTTGCCGCAAGCCCGGCAATCATGACCGGGCGGTCAGGTCTACAGTCAGGCGGCGGCCGGCTTCTGGGCCAGGCCCTGCATCATGATCCGGTTCACCTCGATCAGCGCGTCGAAGCTCTCGTTGCCGCGCATCACCTCGCTCGAATAGCGGCGCACCCACATGCTGAGGGAGATGATCTGGGCGCGCACCGGCGGCGGCAGGGTGTTGGCGGGCTGGGCGCAGTCGGCGGCCAGGGCCGACCACATGCGCCGGTTCCAGTCGATGGCGTCGATGCGGGTTTGCAGATCGTCCTTGGGCGACTCTGCGGCGTCCATCAGGGCCCGTGTCACCTGGCCGAACAGGCGATACTCCAGGTCCCGTGGCGCTTCGCTGCGCGATCTAGCCTGCTGGTAGGCTTGCAGAGACATCCCGCAACCTTTCGTCTTCCCATTCGATCAACTTCCGGCACAGCATCAGCGCCTTGTAGTATTCGCGCGCCAGCAGGTGCTTGGATATGGTTACACAGTCCGCCATGATTTCCGGATTCGAGATCACGCCCATGAATTCCGAAAGGCGGCGGACGAATTCGTCGTGGTAACGGGCGGCCCCCGGCTCGTCGAGATACATCATCATCACCGGAAAATAGATATGCCGCGCCGGCGAAGTGACCTCATCCTCCTGCATGATGTCCCGCTCGCGCAGGACCGAGGCCTTGTTTTGCAGCAACAGCACACTGCGCCGGTCACCGTTCTGGACCACGGCGCCGTTCAGAACGAACTTTTCGCCGGGCTTTAGAGAAAGTTTCAGTGGCATTGGAACCGCCCTCCGTGGATCGGTTGGAGATCATAGCTGCTCTCGACCGTCCCTTTGAGCACACCCCCCATGCCGCTCGTTTCGCGCCGAGCATATCAGCGACGGGGGTTAACGCGGCGTTGCGGCGACCCGACCGTGGACCGGCGCCCTCGCCCGGAAAGGGACGTTCGAACAGGCGAAACTCATCCTGCGGCGATTCTTGAGCAAGCCGCAGCAAACAAGAACACCGGAAAAACTACCCAGGGACGCAAGATGCGAGCCGCTCAGGCCAGGTTTGCGCGACAGAAGGTCGCGGCCCGTTGTTCGCCGCCTCCCGTCCTGGGCCGGGCGATCTTGGTTAGCGATGTCTTAATCGCACGCCGCCAGCCTGTGGACTTCATTTTCGCGAACCGAGTCCCGCCGATGTCCTCGTCCCGGCAAAACATGGCGCCCCAGCCGGCGGCCGAGCCGTTGACGGACGAGACCCCGGCCGTCGTCGCTCCCGGCTTCATCGAGAGCGGCCTGGGCGAAGCCGCCTCGGCCGAAGCCATGCAGCGGATCGACGAAGCGGTGGCGAACCTGCGGGCGATCGCTATCCAGCCGCTACTGGAAAAGGCGGTCGTGGCCTTCCGCATCGACGACTGGCAAGGGGCGGCGGAATGGGCGCTCAAGGCCCTCGCCCGCGACGAGCGCAGCGGCTACGGCTGGTACCTCTTGGCCCTTGCGCGGGAGAAGATCGGCGACTTCAAGACCGCCATCACCTGCTACGAGTCCGCGCTCGCCCTGCTGCCCAATCACGCCGACGTGGCCAACGACCTCGGCCGTCTGGCCCTGCGCCTGGGCCGGACCGAGACGGCGGCCCAGCTTTTCAGCATCTATCATGCGGCCAACCCCACCTGCGCCCAGGGGGCCAACAACCTGGCCTGCGCCCTGCGCGACCTGCAGGACTATGACGGCGCCATCGGCGTCATCCGGCCGGCCATCCTGGCCAATCCCGAATCCGGCATCCTGTGGAACACCCTCGGCACCATCCTCAGCCAGCAGGGCCGCTCCGCCGAAGCGGCGACCTTCTACGCCGAGGCGCTGAGGTTCGAGCCGAATTTCGCCAAGGCCCGCTACAACCTGGCCAACGCCAAGATGGAGCAGGGCGACGCGCAGGGCGCCCTGGTCGACTGTGATCTGGCCCTCACGGCGGCGACCCTGCCTTCGGACCGGGCCATGATGCGCCTGGCCCGTTCGACCATCCTGCTCTGCCAGGGGCGCGTGGCCGAGGGCTGGGAGGCCTACGAGGCCCGGCTCGATCCCTCGATCGCCGGGGCCGTCAAATACGTCATCGACCGCCCGGCCTGGAATCCGGGCGACGACCTGCACGGCAAGTCGCTGCTGCTGATCGGCGAGCAGGGGCTGGGCGACGAAGTGATGTTCGCAAACATCGTACCGGACGTGCTGGAAGCGCTGGGCCCCGAGGGGCGACTGACCCTCGCCGTCGAGCCTCGCCTGATCCCGCTGTTCCGTCGCGCCTTCCCCGCCGCAACCGTGGGCCCCCACGTGACCGGCCGCTTCGAGGGCCACGGCTTCCGCGCAGCGCCGTTCATCGACCCATCGAGCATCGACTACTGGGCGCCGATGGCCGCGCCGCTGAGGCAGGTCCGCGCCTCGGTCGACGCCTTTCCGAAGCGGGACCGCTACATGCAGGCCGACCCCGCCCGGGTGGAGCACTGGCGGCGCGTGCTGGACGACCTGCCCGGCGCCCGGGTCGGCGTCCTGTGGAAGAGCCTAAAGCTGGACGGGGCGCGCCAGCGCGGCTTTTCGCCCTTCGAACAGTGGCGCCCGATCCTGACCACACCGGGGGTCAGCTTCGTGAACCTGCAGTATGGCGAGTGCCAGGCCGAACTCCTGCAGGCGCGCGAAGAACTGGGCGTGGAGATCTGGCAGCCGCCGGGCGTCGACCTGAAGCAGGACCTGGACGAGGTGGCGGCCCTCTGCTGCGCTCTGGACCTGGTCCTCGGCCCGTCCAACGCTACCTCGAACATCGGCGGCGCCTGCGGCGCCTTGACCTGGCTGATCGCCCCACCCTCGGCCTGGCCCCTTCTCGGGACCGATTTCCATCCCTGGTATCCAAAGGCCCGCATCTTCTTCGCCCGGGGTTTTCTCAGCTGGGACAAGCTGATGCCGGAGATCGCCGAAGCCCTGATGGCCGAGATACCCAGCCTGGTCGCAGCCCGAGGCTGAGCCCCTACCCTTCCGCGCCCAGATTGAACGTTTGTTCGAATCCGCTTGTCACCGGCCGCGCCGTCCGTAGTCTAGGCCCATAGTTCGAACAGTTGTTGGAGACGCGGCGCCCTGCGCGCCCGAGGGGATTTCGATGAGCCAGCGGTTTGAAGGCACCAGCGATTACGTCGCCACCGAGGATTTGAAGGTCGCGGTCAACGCCGCGATCGCCCTGGAAAGGCCCCTGCTGATCAAGGGCGAGCCGGGCACCGGCAAGACCGTGCTGGCCTACGAGGTGGCCAAGGCGCTGAACGCCCCGCTGCTCACCTGGCACATCAAGTCGACCACCAAGGCCCAGCAGGGCCTCTACGAATACGACGCCGTGACCCGCCTGCGCGACAGCCAGCTGGGCGACGAGCGGGTCAAGGACGTCAAGAACTACATCAAGCAGGGCAAGCTCTGGGAAGCCTTCTCGGCCCCGGCTCGGCCCGTCCTGCTGATCGACGAGATCGACAAGGCCGACATCGAATTCCCCAACGACCTGCTGCAAGAGCTCGATCGGATGGAATTCTATGTCTATGAGACCAATGAGACCATCAAGGCGGCCGTCCGCCCGGTGGTGATCATCACCTCGAACAACGAAAAGGAGCTGCCGGACGCGTTCCTGCGCCGCTGCTTCTTCCACTACATCCGCTTCCCCGACGTCGACACCATGAACGAGATCGTCGACGTGCACTTCCCCGGCATCAAGAAGAAGCTGGTCGGCGAGGCGCTGCGCATCTTCTACGATATGCGCAAGGTGCCGGGCCTAAAGAAAAAGCCCTCGACCTCCGAGCTGCTGGACTGGCTGAAGCTGCTCCTGGTTGAGGATATCGGCGAAGAGGCGCTGCGCGAGCGCGACCCGACCAAGTTGATCCCGCCCCTTCACGGCGCCCTGCTCAAGAACGAGCAGGACGTGCACCTCTTCGAACGCCTGGCTTTTCTCGCCCGGCGCGAGGGCGCGGGCGGCCGCCCTGGCCAGTCCTGACCCATAGCCGGCTGCGATTACCGCGATTTCACTGGACGCCGGGCGGAGCCAGGGCGAGTTTGAGCGCGTTCAACAGCGCAGGAATGAGGTGAATGCGGACAAGGGCGATCATCGGGGGCGCGGCTCTGACGGCGATCATCGTCGGGACCAGCGCATGCCATCCGGTCCGCCGTGCGCTGCACATCGACTCCGGCCGCCCCGTGGGCGTGGTCTCGCAGCTGAACTGCCCCGAGACCCAGGGTAATCTGACCCGCGTCTCCGCGGCCCCTGACGGCCGCTCCTGCGTCTACCGCAGCGACGAGGGCGAGGACGTCACCCTGTCCCTGCTGCCGCTCGACGGCCGCTCGCCCCAGGCCGCTCTGACCCCGGTCGAGACCGAACTACGCGCTATCGCTCCGCGCGGCGATAGCCAGGACGGCGGCTGGTCGGACGCCGACCAGGACAAGGCCGAAGCTGAAGCGGACAAGGCTCGGGGTGAGGCGGATAAAGCGCGAGCTGAGGCCGACAAGGCTCGGGCGGAGGCCGACACCACGGCGGGCGGCCGGGATCACGACACCGGCCACAGCCACGATCACACCAAGGTCGACCTGCCCTTCGTGCATGTGGACGCCGACGACCATGACGGTCACGACCGGGCCAAGGTCGATGTGCCCTTCGTCCATGTCGACGCCGACGACGACAAGGCCCACGTCAAGGTGTTCGGCGTGACCATCGACGCCGACAACGACAACGCCAACGTCCACACCAACTGGGGTTCGAAGTCAGCGGTGATCAAGGCGGGGCCGCAGGGCGCCGAGATCAGGGCCGCCGACACCCGCCACGGCGCCGCCGACATGCTGTTCATCCTGGCCGGCGACCACGCGGGCCCGTCAGGCTATCACAGCGTCGGCTACATCGCCCGCGGTCCCTCCGGCGGGCCGCTGGTGGTCGCGACCTTCAAGAGCAAGGTCAACCACCACCAGGACTTCCACGATCACGACGTCGACCAGCTGGTGCAGCTGAACCTGAAGACCTAGCCCAGCAGCGGCCGCCACATGATGGCGTAGGCGGCGGCGACGCCGATCGCGATTACAACGCTCGATACCGCCAGCCCGCCGGCCATGGCCAGGCGAGCAGCCCCGCCGCCGGACCGCTCGGCCCGCAGATGCAGCTCCAGCATCGCGAGCGGCAAGAGGTAGCAGCCGAATTCCCAGAAGATGTCGAACGGTCCGTCCAGGTGGCGGGTCGACCCCACCGGCCCGTGATTGATCGCGATCCAGGCCATGAAGCCGACGCGATAGAACCAGACGCCGTTCGCGGCCAGGAAGGCGCGCATCGCCCAGCGCCGATGGTCCGCGATTTGCCGCCCCAGGGCCGACCGCCAAGCCAGGGTCGCAAAGCCCAGGATCAGCACGGCGTCCAGGCTGATGGCCAGCGCTCCCAGAAGGTTGGCCGAGGCGCCCCGCACCCACACCATGTAGAGCCCGGCCAAGGCCGCCGCGCCTGCTGTGGCCAGGAACACCCGCCCGTTCCAGCGATGAAACCACAGGGCCCGCTTGCGGATCTGCGGAACCATCTGCAGGGTCCCGCCGAACGCCACCGCCGCCGCCAGCAGCACATGAGCGGCGAAGAACAGGTTGCCGGCTGCATCGCCCGCCACATAGCCCTTGAACAGGGCGTCGTTGCGACTCCAGGCCTGGAAATTGCCGCTGAGGGTCGATCCCCCATAGAAGGCCGCGATGTAGTAGAGGAACACCCACTGGCCCGCGAGCGTGGTCAAAAGCCATAGCCCTGCAGCCATCTTCAGCGCGCCACCCGCCGTCATGCGCGTCGTCGTATGTCCCAGCCCCTCGGCGGTTGCCGCTTCGGCCATGTCGCTTCTCCTGTCAGGCGTCGACGGCCGCTTGCACGGCGTGCGGCCTCGGCTATGTCTCGATCACGGCCAGCCTATCGGCCGGCGCAGGGATGGACATGACGGCAGGCGCCAAAAACCTGACCCTTGGTTTCAAAGGCGGGCTCAGCCATGGCTGAGCCCACCGTCGGCGCAGGCTATGCGCGAGCCCTGCTGGATCTCGCCACCAACCGGGGCGCGGACCGCGCCGTCCTTCTGGAGCGCGCAGGGATCGATTCCCGCCTGCTCGAGGACCAGGACAGCCGCCTGCCCTTTGCCCGCTTCGCAGCCCTGATGCGCGTCGCCAAGGCCCTGACCGGCGACCCGGCCCTGGCTCTGCGCTTTGGCGAGACCATCGACCTGTCGGACTTCTCCATCGTCGGCCTGATCGCCAACGCGTCCGAGACCATGCAGCACGCGCTGACACAGCTGAACCGCTATGGCCGGCTGGTGGTCGAGGTCGACGGCGTCGGCGAAGCCGACCGCTTCCAGCACCAGATGATCGCCGGTCAACTCTGGATGACCGATACCCGAAAGAACCCGAACGACTTTCCGGAACTGACCGAATCCACCTTCGCCCGCATGGCCACCCACACCCGCCGCTTTGGCGACACGCCGTTCGTGCTCGAGGTCCATGTCACGCACCCGGAGCCGGCCTACCGGGCGGAGTACGACCGCATCTTCCGCGCCCCCGTGGTGTTCGAGGCGGACAGGAACGCGCTCAGGATCGATCCGGCCTGGATCGGCTATCGCATCCAGCTGCAGCCGCGCTACGCCTTCGGCGTTCTCAGCCGGCACGCCGAGGCTCTGCTGGAAAGCCTGGAAAGCTCAAACTCGGTCCGCGCCCGGGTCGAGAGCCGGCTGATGCCGATCCTGCACACCGGCGAGGTCAGCATGGAGCTGATCGCCCGCGACCTCGGCATGAGCCGCCAGACCTTGTTCCGCCGGCTGAAAGCCGAAGGCGTCACCTTCGAGAAGCTGCTGGACGATCTGCGCCGCCGCCTCGCCCTGCACTATCTGAACGGGCGCAGGGCCTCGGTGAATGAAGTGGCCTATCTGGTGGGCTTCTCCGACCCGGCCGCCTTCTCCCGCGCCTTCAAGCGCTGGACCGGCGCCAGCCCGCGCGCCGCCAGATCGGCCGGCTCAGGCGGCTGAGCGCCCCTATCACACTGGCTGCACCTCGGTGACCTTGTAGGTCAGGAGCCGCCCGTCCTCGTCGGTGATGCTGACATATTCGCCGACCGCAAAACGGTGCTCGCCCAGCCGATAGACCGGCTCATCAACCTCCCTGCTGTCGTCATAGTCGAAGAACCAGCGCTCGCCGCGTCGGGCCAGCCGTCCTTCCACAGGGTCTTCGTCCGGCGCAAAGCGGCGGGCGATGCAGTCGTTGCGATGCTCACGGAAGGCCAGTTCATCCAGCCTGCCGTCCGGAGTCAGGGGAGCCACCAGGGCGTACCCCCGGTGGTCATCGCCATCGGCGAACTCGGTGCCTGGATTGCGCGCAAGGCGCATGACGATGCGGCTAAGCCCCATGATTTTTCTCCTTGTCGGGCTAGTTCAGTGAGACAGGAATAGAGATGGCGCCCCGGGCGTATTTAGGAAGGAGCGCGTGGTCCCGCCAAAGATGAATTCCTGCAATCGGGGGTGGCCGAAGGCGCCCGAGACCAGCAGGTCGGCCGAAACCGCCTTCGCCGCCGCCAAAAGCAGGCTGGCCGCATCGCCCGTATCGCTGACTCCGTGGATGTCCGCCGTCACCCCGCGTTCGGCGTAGAAGGTCTGCAGCCGCTTGGGCTCGAAATAGCGCGAGGAGGACCCAGGCGCGGAGATGATCACCACCCGCGAAGCCTTCTGCAGCAGCGGCAGGGCCGTGCGGGCAGCGCGGCTGGCCTCCTTGCCGCCGTCCCACGCGATGGCGATCACCCCATCGGCCTTCAGGCCGGGCCGCGCCACCAGGGTCGGCCGCTGCTCGTCGGCCACGATCTGCTGGAAGCTCTCGGCCAGGGGTCCCTTGCCGCGGGCGGCGTTGTCGTCGAACACCACCAGGTCCGACAGCCGCCCCTCCATCGACAGGGCCGACCACACAGGCGAGGTCAGGGCGACGAAACTCTTGCGCTTGTAGCTGCACGCCTCAAGCGTAGCCCGCGCCGCGCGCTCGCCCTCGGCGGCGGCGTCCTTCAGGCTCTGCACGGCGGCGACCTGCACCCCACCCATGAAGCCCTCGCCCATCCAGGGCATCAGGTCGGCCACATCGGCCGGCGCATAGACCGCCGCCAATTCGGCTTCGAACGGCGCCGCTATCGCGGCCGCCGCCGCCAGCACCGCCGCGTCGGCGTCTCCGCCCGCGACCGGCGCCATGATTCTAGCCCAACTCACGCCTTGATGGGTCATTCTGGTGCTCCCTTGTCGCGCCGACGGCGCTATTGGTTCTTACGCTCCTTAGCGGCATCCCATAATTGATTTACAGCAAAGGAATTCGTCCGTGGCGAGAGGCCAAAGCCAATCCAAGGCCAAGATGGCGCCCAGAGCCTGGCAGCGGATGCTGTCTGGCCGGCGGCTGGACCTGCTCGACCCCTCGCCGCTGGACATCGAGATCGAGGACATAGCCCACGGCCTCGCCCGGGTCGCGCGCTGGAACGGCCAGACCACGGGCGAGCACGGCTTTTCCGTCGCCCAGCATTCGCTGGTGGTGGAGGAGATCGCCGCCCACATCCAGCCGGGCCTGGAACCGCGCTGGCGGCTGGCGGCCCTGCTGCACGATGCGGCGGAATATGTGATCGGGGACATGATCTCGCCGTTCAAAGCAGCGCTTGGCCTCAACTATCGCGCCTTCGAAGATCGTTTGGAGTCGGCGATCCACATCCGCTTCGGCCTGCCGCCCAAGATCCCGACAGAGATCAAGGCCCTGATCAAGCAGGCCGACCGCGCGTGCGCCTTTTTCGAAGCGACGCAGCTCGCCGGCTTCACCCATGACGAGGCCCTGAATTTCTTCGGGCGCCCGCCAAAGGGCTATCTGATAACCCTCGATCCGCAATCGCCGTTCCAGGCCCAGGAGCACTATGTGCGCCGCTTCCACATCCTGTCCGAAGCGTCGGGCTACGAGGCGACCCCGGCCGCCTTCGATACGGAATAGCCGATGACGGCGATCGTCATCGGGCTGTCGGCGGTGGTGGTGGCCATCCGCAGGAACGAAGCGGTGGTGCTGACCGTGCGCCCGCACGATTCGCGCACCCGGGAGACCTCCGCCCTCGCCGGCCTGCCCTTCGGCCCGTTCGACCCCGACGGCCATCGCACCTTCGAGCTGGCCCTGCGCGCCTTTGTGACCGAGCAGACGCGCTTCGAGCTCGGCTATGTCGAGCAGCTCTACACCTTCGGCGACAAGGGTCGCGACGCGCCGCGCGCGGAGGTCGGGGCTGGCGGCGCGCGGGTGATCTCGGTCGGCTACCTGGCCCTGACACCGCAATCGGACCAGGCCTTGGGGCCGGACACGGTCTGGGCGCCGATGAGCCGGTTTTTCCCCTGGGAGGACTGGCGCGCGGGCCGGCCCGAGCTGATCGACGAGGCGATCGCCCCTGCATTGCGCCGCTGGGCCGTCGATGAGCAACGCCTGGCCCGCGCACGCCTGTTGTTCGCCCTCGACGGCGCGCCCTGGAACGAGGAGCGGGTACTGGAACGCTATGAGCTGCTCTACGAGGCAGGTCTGGCCCCCGAAGCCGCCCGCGACCGCGAGCGCGAGCGCGGCGGCCCGGGCGCCGAACCGGCCGAGTTCGCCGCCAGCCTGGGACAGCCCATGCTGTCCGACCACCGCCGCATCCTGGCCACCGGCCTCGGCCGCCTGCGCGGCAAGCTGAAATACCGGCCGGTGGCGTTCGAGCTGACCCCGCCGGAATTCACCCTGTCGCAGCTGCAGCGGACCGTCGAAGCCATAGCCGGCGTCGCCCTGCACAAGCAGAACTTCCGCCGCGTGCTGGAGCGCGCGGACCTGGTGGAGGGCCTCGGCCGCCAGCATACCGAGACCGGCGGCCGCCCTGCCGAGCTGTTCCGCTTCCGCCGCGAGCTGGCGCGAGCCGGCCGCGCCCCGGGCCTGGCCCTGCCTTTGCTGCGCGAGGGCTGAGGCCTATTCCGCCGGAGACTGGACCGGGGCGGCTTCGATGCGCGCCCGCCACCTGCTCTTGATCTCGGCCGAGGTCTCGCGCGAGCCGTCTGGGGTCCAGCCCGGCGGGCCGAACACATAGCCGGCGGCGTCCTTCAGCGAGCGGGCTCGCAAAAGATCCTGGCCGATGCCGACCCACTCGTGGAAGGCGACGCGCAACAGGTTGAAGTCGCCGAGATTCTTGACGATGCCATAGCGGCACGGCTCCTCGTCGCGCTCCGGCTCGAAGGTGCCGAACAGCCGGTCCCAGATGATCAGGATGCCGGCATAGTTCTTGTCGAGGTAGCGCGGGTTGCGCGCGTGATGCACCCGGTGGTGCGAGGGGGTGTTGAGCACCGCCTCGAAGGGCGCCGGCAGCCTGCGGATCGCCTCGGTGTGGATCCAGTATTGATAGACCAGGCTGATCCCCTTCTCCACGGCGATCATGGCCGGCGGAAAACCCAGAAAGGCCAGTCCCAGCCATAGCACCCAGGTCCCAGCGATCTGGCCCGTCCAGGTTTGTCTGAGCGCTGTCGAGAGATTGTAGTGCTGCGAGGAGTGATGGTTGACGTGCGCCGCCCACCAGATCCGCCGCTCGTGGCTCAGCCGGTGGAACCAGTAGTAGGTCAGGTCTTCCAGGAAGAAGATCGCCACCCAAGCCCAGATCGCGGTCGTCGGGATGGTGAAAAGCCGGTGCTGATAGGCCCAGACCGTCGAAGCCGCCGCCCCGCCCCCCAGGAGCACCCCGGCGATGGTGCTGCCGAAGCCCATGGCCAGGGAGACGGCGGTGTCGCGGGCTTCGTACTCGGCCTTGGCCTTTCCGAGTCGGGCAAGCACGATCTCGAGGATGATGGTCAGGATGAAGAACGGGGTGGCCAGGGTGACCGGATCGAATTTCATGCCGCCTCTCCGAGAGCCGGGGGCCACGCCGCGCTAGCCTCGAGCTTGAACCGCGCCGCCGGCGCGCCGATTTCGCCGAACTTCAGCCGCACCCCATCGCCCTGGCGCAAGGCGGCCCCGAGACCGCTCCAGGGCGCCGTCCGGGCCACATAGGCATCGCCGACGCGAAACAGGACCAAGGCCTTGTCCCCGGCCCGGCCGATCGCCCCCCGCCCATCGGCGGATATCCAGATCGACGCTGGCCTGTCGTCAGGGAACTCCTCCGCCATCAGCGAGCGGGCCCGGCTCTCGTCCAGCGGTGGGCACGGCCGCCCGATCTTGGCCCAGGCCGCCAGCCCTATCAGCATCATCACCGCGACCAGCGAGGCCGCGGATTGCACCAGAAACCCTGAGGACATTTTCGCTCCCGAGCCCCAGGTTCTCGGCCAAGGCTGACGCACCCGTCAACAAAAAAGGCGCGCCCCTCAGGAGCGCGCCTTGTCGCAGTTCTACCTGCTTGGTGGGGTTTTAGAATTTCCGCACGTAGGCGACCGACCAGACGTTGTTCGCGCCCGCGTCGTGCTGGGTATAGTCGTAGCGGGTATAGTCCAGGCGAACGCCGTTCGGGCCGCCGCCGAAGAAATACTGCCCGCCGGCGCCGTAGTTCACGCTGTCGCGGTTGGCGTTGAAGCTCTGGCCGAGGGTGTAGTCGCTGAGCTTGAAGCTCGCCTGTCCGTAGCCCACCCGGGCGAAGAGGTCGGCGTTGGGAGAGAGCGGAATATAGCCCACCGCATAGCCGGCGAACTGGTTGCGCAGGCGCGCGCTGCCCGCGTCGCCGGCCAGGTTCACATGGTCGCCGTCAAAGCCGCCGCTGGCCTCGCCCTCGACCCCGAGATAGTGGCCGAAGCGGGCGCCGAGCCTGGCCTGCAGGGCGTCGAGATTGACGCCGTTGTCTGAAAGATTGCTGTAGCCGAGCGTGCCATAGGTGGTGACAGGCGCGAACGAAACGGCCTCCTGGGCCAGGGCGGGGGCTGAGACCAACGCGGCGGCGGCGCCGACAGTGGCGAGAAAAAGGGTCTTCATTGGGGTACTCCACTCAAAAACATGACGAGAGACAGCTTTCGCCCCTACCAGCCCCGCCAACCTCCACTGCTGAGGAGGCCGCATCAGGGTCACGAGGGGGCCTGTTCAAGGCGGAGTGTGTCGGCAATGCGGGCAGCGTTGCGGTTGCGTCACAGACGCGTGATGCCGAAGAGACAGCGCGGTCGCTGCGCCCCAGACTGCGCTAAAGGTTTGACCCGAAGCCGGATTCTGGGCTGAGATCGGATCATTGGGCCGGACCGCGACGCGGCGGCCGTCGGAGACACAAGACTCGTGCATCAAGCCGTGATCGCGGCGACGGGGCTCTTCACCCCGCCGAACGCCATTTCCAACGAAGAGCTGGTCGAAGCCTTCAACACCTATGTCGAGCGGTTCAACGCCGCCAACGCCGAGGCGATCGCCGCCGGCGAAGCGACCGCCCTGCAGCCCTCCTCGCCGGAGTTCATCACCAAGGCCTCCGGCATCCGCTCACGCTTCGTGATGAACAAGGACGGCATCCTCGATCCCGAGGTGATGCGCCCCGACATCCCCGAGCGCTCCAATGAGGAGCTGTCGATCCTGGCCGAGATGGCCGTGGCCGCCGCCCGCCAGGCGATCGAGCGCTGGGGCAAGCCGGTGGACCAGATCGACGCGGTGCTGTGCGCCGCCTCCAACATGCAGCGCGCCTATCCGGCCATGGCGGTCGAGATCCAGAACGCGCTCGGCATCGGCGGCTTCGGCTTCGACATGAACGTCGCCTGCTCGTCGGCCACTTTCGGCATCAAGACCGCCGCCGACTTCATTGCCTCCGGCTCGGCGCGGGCGGTCCTGATGGTCAATCCGGAGATCTGCTCGGGCCACCTGAATTTCCGCGACCGCGACAGCCACTTCATCTTCGGCGACGTGGCCACAGCCGTGATCGTCGAGCGCGCCGAGGACGCGGCCGGCGGCTGGGACATCCTGGGCGCGCGGCTCAAGACCCAGTTCTCCAACAATATCCGCAACAACTTCGGCTTCCTCAATCGCTGCGCGCCGGAAGGGGTCGGCAAGGCCGACAAGCTGTTCGTGCAGGAGGGCCGCAAGGTGTTCCGCGAGGTGGTGCCGATGGTCTCGGAGATGATCGTCGAGCACGCCGCCGATCTGGGCCTCGCCACGCCGGACCTGAAGCGGCTGTGGCTGCACCAGGCCAATATCAACATGAACGAGATGATCGGCCGCAAGGTGCTAGGCCGCGACCCGACGCCGGAGGAGAACGTGATCATCCTCGACGACTACGCCAACACCTCCTCGGCCGGCTCGATCATCGCCTTCCACACCCGCTCAGAGGACCTGGCGGCGGGCGACCTCGGCCTGATCTGCAGCTTCGGCGCCGGCTATTCGGCCGGGACGGTGTTCGTCAGAAAACGGTAAGGGCCTGCCTCAAAGCAGGTACCCCGCCGCCGCCACCACCGAGCCGGCGAGGCCCAGGCCCACGGCCGCCATCCAGGGCCAGCGCTTCTTGGTGATGATGGCGATGGTCGAGATGGCGATGCCCATTTCCAGCAGCGTTGCGGCGACGCTCAGCCAGTGGTGATGGTGCTCATGCTGGCCTGACCTGGCGCGGTCGCCGTCGCTCTCGGCCTCCAGCTCCTTGGCCTTGGCCTGGGCCTCGTCCTGTCCCTTGCCCTCATCCTTGGCCTTGGCCTTGTAGGCGTCGGCCTTGGGCCCGCCATTGTCGGCCGCCAGGACATAGAGGTTCTTCTTCAGGCTCTTGGCCTCGTAGAGGTTCCACTGGTCGGTGGCCTTGTCCTGGTGCAGGACCGACTCGTTGGCCGAGATGATGGCGCTGCCGCTTTCATAGGCCTCCAGGCTGCCTGAGACGGCCGCCAGCACCGCCAGCACGGCGATGGTGATCGACACCCGTTGAGTGAAGCTGTCGCCGGAATGCGCGGCGTGCTCCGCATGCTCGGCGTGTTCGTGTGCGTCCAAGGGCACATCAGACATGGCGAATCGTCCCCGACCAGTTGATGGCCGGGGATTTAGCGCATCTGGAACCCTGGGTCTTGCGTCAGGCCTTGCGGCTCAACGCCGCCTGGGCCGCCGCCAGCCGGGCGATCGGCGTCCGGTAGGGCGAGCAGGAGACGTAGTCCAGGCCCACCTGCTCGCAGAAGGCGATCGAGGCCGGATCGCCCCCATGCTCGCCGCAGATGCCCAGCTTGACGTCCGGCCGCGCCGCCCGGCCGCGCTCGGCGGCGATGCGGATCAGGTCGCCCACGCCCTCGGTGTCCAGGGTGACGAAGGGGTCCTTCTCGAAAATGCCCTTCTCGATATAGGCGCCCAGGAAGCGGCCGGAATCGTCGCGGCTGATGCCGAACGTGGTCTGGGTCAGGTCGTTAGTGCCGAAGGAGAAGAACTCCGCGTTCTCGGCCAGGTCGGCGGCGCGCAGGGCCGCGCGCGGCAGCTCGATCATGGTGCCGACGCTGTAGGCGATTTGCATGCCCTTCTCGGCCAGCACCTGCTTGGCCACCCGATCGGTCAGGACACGGAGATATTTCATCTCCTCGCCCTTGGCCACCAGCGGGTGCATGATCTCGGGATGCGGCGCGGCCTTGCCCGAGGCGGCGATTTCGCAGGCCGCCTCCATGATCGCCCGCACCTGCATCTCGTAGATCTCGGGATAGGAGACGCCCAGGCGGCACCCGCGGTGGCCCAGCATGGGGTTGGTTTCCTGCAGGTCCCGGGCGCGGAACTTCAGCTTGGCCGCGTCGAGGCCGGTCGCGTCGGCCACCGCCTGCACGTCCTCGTCCGTATGGGGAAGGAACTCGTGCAGCGGCGGGTCCAGAAGGCGGATGGTGACCGGCAGGCCTTCCATGATGTTGAACAGCTCGACGAAGTCGGCGCGCTGCATGGGCAGGATCTTGGCCAGGGCGGCCCGGCGGCCGGCCTCGTCGTCGGCCAGGATCATCTCGCGCACGGCCACGATGCGGTCGGCGTCGAAGAACATGTGCTCGGTGCGGCAAAGGCCGATGCCCTCGGCCCCGAACTGGCGGGCGGTGCGGGCGTCCAGGGGGGTCTCGGCATTGGAGCGCACCTTCAGGCGGCGCACGCTGTCGGCCCAGCCCATCAGGGTGGCGAAGTCGCCGGTCAGCTCCGGCTCGACCATCTTCACCGCCCCGGCCAGGATCTCGCCCTTGGAGCCGTCGATGGTGATCACCTCGCCGGCGGCGAACTTGCGGCCGCGCACGGTGAAGAACCCGGCCTTGCCGTCGATGCGCAGATCGCCGGCGCCGGAGACGCAAGGGCGGCCCATGCCGCGGGCGACCACCGCCGCGTGGCTGGTCATGCCGCCGCGGGCGGTGACGATGCCGCGGGCGGCGTGCATGCCGTGAATGTCCTCGGGGCTGGTCTCGTCGCGCACCAGGATCACCGCCTCGCCGGCCAGGCCCAGGCGCTCGGCTTCTTCGCTGTCGAACACGATCTTGCCGGTGGCCGCGCCGGGCGAAGCCGGCAGGCCCATGCAGATCACGTCGCGCTGGGCGTCGGCGGCGATGGTCGGGTGCAGCAACTGGTCCAGCGAGGCCGGCTCGACCCGGGCGATGGCCTCTTCGCGGGTGATCAGCCCGTCGTTGGCCATTTCCACCGCGACCTTCAGCGCCGCCTTGGCGGTGCGCTTTCCGTTGCGGGTCTGCAGCATGTAGAGCTTGCCCTGCTCCACCGTGAACTCGATGTCCTGCATGTCGCGGTAGTGCTTTTCCAGCCGGCCGACCACGTCGCGGAACTGGGCGAACACCTGCGGCATCGCCTCTTCCATCGAGGGCATGATCTCGCCCATCTCCTCGCGGGCGGCCTTGGTCAGGGCCTGGGGCGTGCGGATGCCCGCGACCACGTCCTCGCCCTGGGCGTTGATCAGGAACTCGCCATAGAGCTTGGCCTCGCCGGTCGAGGGGTTGCGGGTGAAGGCGACGCCGGTGGCCGAGGTCTCGCCCATGTTGCCGAACACCATCGACTGGACGTTGACCGCCGTGCCCCAGCTTTCCGGGATGTCGTGCATGCGGCGATAGAACTTGGCCCGGTCGTTCATCCAGCTGGCGAAGACGGCGCCCACCGCGCCCCACAGCTGGTCC
Organism: Phenylobacterium montanum; assembly: GCF_018135625.1. NCBI lineage: Bacteria > Pseudomonadati > Pseudomonadota > Alphaproteobacteria > Caulobacterales > Caulobacteraceae > Poindextera > Poindextera montana. The sequence continues at coordinate 5,280,148 of NZ_CP073078.1, read as the reverse complement.
TGGGGGTCCTGCGGGAACGGCTTGCCCCACTCGCGCTGCACCAGGTCCTTGTAGTCGGCGACGACCGCCTCCCAGTCCGAGGCGCTGAGCGCGGTGTCGATGGAGACGTTCAGCCGGTCCTTATGGTCGTCCAGGATCTCCTCGAACATGTGGTGGTCGAGGTCCAGGACCACGTTCGAGTACATCTGGATGAAGCGGCGGTAGCTGTCGAAGGCGAAGCGCCGGTCGCCGGACAGCTTGGCCAGGCCCTCGACGGTGGCGTCGTTGAGGCCGAGGTTCAGCACCGTGTCCATCATGCCGGGCATGGAGGCGCGGGCGCCCGAGCGCACCGAGACCAGGAGCGGGCTGGCCGGATCGCCAAATTTCTTGCCGGTGATCTGCTCGACCTTGGCCAGGCCGTCAGCCACCTGGCCGGCCAGATCGGCCGGATAGGCCTTGCCATTGGCATAGTAGTGGACGCAGGCCTCGGTGGTGATGGTGAAGCCCGGAGGCACAGGCAGGCCCAGCGCGCTCATCTCGGCCAGGTTGGCGCCCTTGCCGCCCAAGAGGTTCTTCATCGAGGCGTCGCCGTCCGCGCCGCCGCCACCGAACGAATAGACCCAGCGGTTCATCGTGCTCTGCTCAGCCGACATACGAAATCCCCCTCACCCGGAAACCAGCGAGAAGTCGGCGACCCGACCCATCGCATCTCGCACCTGCGTCAACAAACGCAGCCGGTTATGCCGCGTTGCAACATCAGGGTCGTTCACCAAGACCTTTTCAAAGAAGGCGTCAACCGGCGCCCTCAGTCCCGCCAAGGCGCGCATGGCCCCGGCGAAATCTTCCTTCGCAAGTGCGGCGCCAACCTCGGGCTCGGCCGCGGCCAGGGCGTCGATCAGCGCCGCCTCTTCCGCCGGCGCGCCAGCGAGGCGCTCGGCCGCGCCGGTCGGCAGCGGTTCCTTCTTCTCCTCGGCCTTGAGGATATTGGTGGCGCGCTTGTAGCCAGCCAGGAGGTTCTTGCCGTCTTCGGTGGTCAGGAAGCCGTCGAGGGCCTCGACGCGCGCGACGATGCGCACGATGTCGTCGTCGCCAAGGGCGAAGACAGCGTCGACGAGGTCGTGGCGCTTGCCTTGGTCGCGGAGGGAAACCTTCAGGCGGTCGGCGAAGAAAGCGTGAAGATCGGCCCTAGCCTTCTCAACCTCAGGCCACCGCTCAGCGCCCATTTGCTGAACGCCTTCCGGCGAATAGGCACTAATGATGCTGAAGAAGGCCAATTCTGCAGCCTTCTCGTAGCCGGCCTCACCAATCTGAGAGGCTAAATTCTCGACTCGTTCAAGCGAGCCGAGCTTTTGGTCAGCGAACAAACTTGCGAGTGTGAGCGCGACCATTCGGGATAGGTCGATGCGCACGTCCTTTTCCAGCGCGACTCGGATCACGCCAAGCGCGGCGCGTCTAAGAGCAAACGGATCTCTCGACCCCGTTGGCTTCTCTCCGATTGCAAAAAAAGCGATAAGCGTGTCGAGCTTATCTGCCAGAGCGACCGTCGCGCCAACCGCATCGCTCGGCACGGCATCGCCCGGCCCCTGGGGCTTGTAGTGATCCCGAATGGCGTCAGCGATCACCGGGTCCATGCCCTCGCCCGCCGCATAGTAGCGCCCGATCACCCCTTGCAGTTCGGGGAACTCCCCGACCATGCCGGTGCCCAGGTCCGCCTTGGCCAGGCGCGCCGCCTTGGCGGCGACCGCCGGATCGGCGCCGACCAGGGGCGCGATCTCGCGCGCCAGGGCCTCGACCCGCTCCACCCGCTCGTACATGGTCCCGAGCTTGGCGTGGAAGGTGACGCCTTTGAGCTTCTCCAGCCGGCTCTCCAGCGGAACCTTGCGGTCCTCGTCCCAGAAGAAGCGGGCGTCGTTCAGGCGGGCGGACAGCACCCGGGCGTTGCCCTTGGCGATGGCTGCGCCGCCGTCGGTCGCCTCGATATTGGCCACCGCCAGGAAGTGCGGAGCCAAGCCCGCCTCGCCCGGCCGGCGCACGGCGAAATACTTCTGGTGGGTGCGCATCGAGGTGCGGATCACCTCGGGCGGCAGGTCCAGGAACGCCGGGTCCATGTCGCCCAGGATCGGGGTCGGCCATTCGGCCAGGCCGCAGACCTCGTCCAAGAGGCCCTCGTCCTCGACCAGCTCCAGGCCCCTGGCGAAGCACAGGGTCTTGGCGCCCTGGGTGATCCGCGCCTTGCGCTCGGCCGGGTCCAGCACCACGAAATGGGCCGCCAGCCCCGCGGCGTAGTCGTCGAAATGGCGGGCGCGGAACGGCTTGCCGTCGCCCATGAAGCGGTGGCCCTCGGTCAGGTCGCCGCTCTCGATCCCCTCGATGGCGAACGGCACCACCTCGCCGTCGAACACGCAGAGGATCCGGCGCAGCGGGCGCACCCAGCGCAGGGCCGAGGTCCCCCACTTCATCGACTTGGGCCAGGGGAAGTTGCGCACGATGGCCTCGACCATCTCGGCGATGATGTCGGCCGTCGGCCGGCCCTGGCGTGAGAGGGTCGCGAACCAGACCCCGTCCCGCTCGACCAGCTGCTCGCGGGTCAGGCCGGTCGAGCGCAGGAAGCCGTCGACCGCCGCGTCCGGCGCCCCGACCCGCGGGCCCTTGCGCTCCTCGCTGCGGTCGGCCTGCGCGGTCGGTAGGCCCTGGGCGACTAGGGTCAGGCGCCGCGGCCCGGCGAAGGCGGTCAAGGCCTCGGGAATGAAGCCGGCCTCGGCCAGCCTGTCGCGCGCCATGCGCTCCAGGTCGCGCGCGGCCTGGGCCTGCATGCGCGCAGGGATTTCCTCGGACAGGAGTTCAAGCAGAAGCTGGGGCATGAGACCTAGAGGGTATTATGCGTGCCGTCGCAGAGCGGCGGGGTCTTGGTCTGTTTGCAGGTGCAGAACATGACCTTGCGGGTCTTGGGCGCGACCCATTCCAGGGGTTCGAGCGAGGTCACCTCGTGCGAGCCGTCGCAGAACGGCTGCTCCTTGGAGCGGCCGCAGCGGCACCACCAATAGGTCTCGCCGGCGGTGACCTCCACCACGATCGGCTCTGAGCCGCCTCGGATCGCCTCGTCCATGGCCTTGTTCCCTTCGGACAGCCTCAAGCGGCCTGGTTCTGCTGGCGCACCCACTCCTGGGCGCAGGCTTTGCAGAGGTCGCGGATGCGGCCGATATAGCTCTGCCGCTCGGCCACGGCGATGGCCCCGCGCGCATCCATCAGGTTGAACAGGTGACTGGCCTTCAAGACGTGGTCATAGGCCGGCAGCACCAGCGCCTGGCCCTGGCGGCCGATGCTGTTCAGGATCCGGGGCACCTCACGCTCCATCTCCTCGAACTGGCGCTTGAACACGTCCACGTCGCCCACGTCCTGTTCGAAGGCCGAGAACTGCTGCTCGTTCTCCAGGAAGACATCGCCATAGGTCTTGAAGTCGGGGCTTTGCGGGTCGTTGAACGCCAGGTCGTAGACGCTCTCCACCCCCTGGACGTAGAGCGCCAGCCGCTCCAGGCCGTAGGTCAACTCCCCCGCGGTCGGCGCGACGTCCAGGCCGCCCACCTGCTGGAAATAGGTGTATTGCGTCACTTCCATCCCGTCGCACCACACCTCCCAGCCCAGGCCCCAGGCGCCCACGGTGGGGTTTTCCCAGTCGTCCTCGACGAAGCGGATGTCATGCAGGGTCGGATCGATCCCCACCGCTTCCAGCGAGCCGAGATACAGCTCCTGCATGTTCGGCGGATTGGGCTTCAGGATCACCTGGTACTGGTGATGCTGGTGCAGGCGGTTGGGGTTCTCGCCGAAGCGGCCGTCCGCCGGGCGGCGCGAAGGCTGCACATAGGCCACCCGCCAGGGCTTGGGGCCCAGCGCGCGCAGCACAGTGAAGGGGCTGAGGGTGCCGGCGCCGACCTCGACGTCATAGGACTGCAGAATCACGCAGCCCTGGCGGCTCCAGTAGTCATGGAGCGCGAGGATCAGACCCTGGAAAGACAGGGGCGCGGGCTTGGACATCAAAGGCGGCCTGACATAGCGGGCAAAAAAGGCCGGCGGACCATAGGGGCCGCCGGCTGTTGCTTCAAGTCTGTGGAGCGGGCGCCTACTTCGGCGGCGCCGCGGCAGGGGCGGCGGGGGCCGGCGCGGCCTCGGCCACCGGCGCCGGAGCGTTCGGGTCCAGCACCTTGTCGACCACATAGATGACGCCGTTGGACACGGCGACCTGGCCGAGGATGTTGGCGTCGTTGAACTTGGCGGGGGCGCCGCTGCCGTCGACCTGAACGTCCTTGCGCGCCACGGTCGGGATCGGGCCCTTGGAGCCTTCGATCTTGGACGGCGGCACGGCGGCGTTGATCAGGTGGTAGATCAGGAGCTGCTGCAGTTGGGCGGCCTTGTCGGGGTTCTGCAGATCGGCCAGCTGGGCGGCCGGCAGCGCCTTGAAGGCGGCGTCGTTCGGCGCGATCAGGGTGAACGGGCCGGGGCGGGTCAGCACGGCGGAGAGGCCCGAGCCCTCGATGGCCTTGGACAGGATGCTGAAGTCCGGCGAGGCCTTCAGGGTGGCGACAATATCGCCGGCGGGCTGCAGCGAGGCGGCCGGAATGGGCGCCGGCGCGGCGGGGGCGGCCGGCGCAGCGGCGGGGGGCGCGGCTGGCGCGGGAGCCGCAGGGGTCTGAGCGGCGACAGGTCCCGCCAGCAGCGCCATGGCGGCGGCCGTCGTCATCAGCGATTTGATCAGCATCTATGTTTCCTCATGGATCGGCTCGCGCGTCCGTTTCGCCCCCTCGACCAACGAATACGCGCCAGAGCCTCGCAGGTTGCGAGGCCAGCCGTTAGTCACGGGCGGGGCTGATTTGTCAATTCTCAAACACACAGCCGAGGCCAATCGCCGCTGAATGGGTCCCGGTGCGCCCCGCTTTCGCACGGGCCGATCGGGCCAGTAGCGGGATCCTGGCACGGCGGGCCGCTCAAAGCGCCGTGATTTTGATCACCGCTCCAGACCCATGCCCGAAAAAGCGGCGCCCCGCGGTGATTGTGACCAAGGTCCTAACGTCCGGCGCCTGTCCAAGCGGCGCCTTTCGCTAGCGTGCCTCAGTCGCAGGAGGCGGGGGGCTGACGCCTGCTGCCTGAGCGGCTCAGCAGCCAGACAGGTGCGTGCGAGGGGATCGTCCGCGTGGGAGCAAGCGAATGAAACTGATCATGGCGATCGTCAAACCCTTCAAGCTCGACGAGGTGCGCGAAGCCCTCGTCAATGCGGGCGTGGAGGGCCTGACGGTTTCGGAAGTCAAAGGTTATGGCCGCCAGAAGGGCCAGACCGAGATCTATCGGGGGGCCGAATACCAGGTGAACTTCGTGCCCAAGGTGAAGCTCGAAGTCGTCGTGGACGACGCAGCGGTGGCCAGGGCGGTTGACGCCATCAAGGCCGCGGCCGGCACCGGCAAGATCGGCGACGGGAAAATCTTCGTTCTGGGCGTGGAAGACGCCGTGCGCATCAGGACCGGCGAGACCGGTTCGGCCGCGCTCTGAGACTCAAGGGGACAAGGGGAATCATAAGATGAAGCTTTTGGGATCCAACAGGCTGGCGGGTCTGCTGCTCGCGGCCGCGATCGTCGGAGCGCCGCTGGCGTCGCCGGCCTTCGCGCAGTCGGCGAGCGGGACGCCGGCCGCCTCCTCCGCCGCCGCGACCTCGGCCGCCGCTGCCGCAGCCCCGGCGGCTGCGCCTGCCGCCGCGACCCCGGCCCCGGCCGCCACGCCTGCGCCGCCCAAGATCGACAGCGGCGACACGGCCTGGATGCTGACCTCCTCGGTGCTGGTCCTGATGATGACCATCCCGGGCCTGGCCCTGTTCTACGCCGGCATGGTGCGCAAGAAGAACATCTTGGCCACCCTGGCCCAGAGCTTCGGCGCCACAGCCCTGATCACGGTCCTGTGGACCATTATCGGCTACTCGATCGCCTTCACCGACGGAGGCAAGAACACCGCCTTCATCGGCGGGTTCAAATACTTCATGCTGGCGCCGATGGGGATAAACGCGACGAACGCGCTCGCGCCGACCATCCCCGAGTCGGTCTACATGTTCTTCCAGATGACCTTCGCCATCATCACCCCGGCCCTGATCGCCGGGGCGCTGGCGGATCGCATGAAGTATTCCGCCTTCCTGCTGTTCATGGGCGCCTGGCTTCTGTTCGTCTACTGCCCCATCGCCCACTGGGTCTGGGGTCCCGGCGGCTGGCTAGGCGCAGCAGGCGCGCTGGACTTCGCTGGCGGCACCGTGGTCCACCTGAACGCCGGCACTGCAGGCCTGATCGCCGCCCTGATGCTGGGCAAGCGCAAGGGTCTCGGCACCGTCAACTTCGCTCCGCACAACCTCGCCTATTCGGTGATCGGCGCCTCGCTGCTCTGGGTCGGCTGGTTCGGGTTCAACGCGGGTTCAGCTGTGACCTCGGGTTGGCAAGCCGGCATGGCTGCGGCCGCCACCCAGATCGCCACCGCCATGGCCGCCCTGGCCTGGATGGGCATGGAGTGGATGATCGCCAAGAAGCCCTCGATTCTTGGCCTGGTCTCGGGCGCCGTCGCCGGCCTCGTGGCCATCACTCCGGCCTCGGGCTACGTCGATCCGGTCGGGGCGCTGATCATCGGCTTGGCTGCTGGCGTGGTCTGCTACCTGTCGGCCGTCCACCTGAAGAAGATGCTCGGCTACGACGACGCGCTGGACTGCTGGGGCGTGCACGGCATCGGTGGCGCCCTGGGCGCAATCCTGACCGGCGTGTTCGCCAAGAAGGCGATCAACCCTTCGATCACCGGCGGTTGGCTGGCGGACCATAACCCGAAGCAGATGCTGCTGCAATTCCAGGATGTCGGTGCGACCTTCATCTACTGCGCCGTGGTGACCTTCATCATCCTGGCGGTGCTGAAGTACACCATCGGCATCCGGGTCTCGGAAGAGGCCGAGGAAGAAGGCCTGGACATCAACCTGCACGGCGAGGTCGTCCACGGCTGATGGGGATTGGAGGGCCTGCACTTTCTCTCGCGGGCCCGTCAGTCGGGACAAATCGGAGCGGAGGGCCCCAAAGCCCTCCGCTTTTTTCTTTGGGATCAGTCGGGCGTACCGATGTCGATTAGGCCCTTCCAATGGCCCTCGGCGTCCTTGCGCCAGACGGTGACATAGCGGCCGGTGAAAGGCTTCTTGGTCGTGTCATTCGGCGTTTCGGTCCAGCGTCCCCAGGTGACGCCCATGTCGCCGGACTTGGAGGCGAAGGCTTCGGTCGGGGTCCAGGTGAGCTTGGAGGTCGGCGGCTTGTCGCCGCCCTCCGCCTGGAAGATGGCCTCAGCGCCACGCTTGGGCTCGCCGCCAGCGAACTCCAAGCCGTCCTTAGGGTCCATATAGCTCTTGAAGCCCTGGGCCACGCCGTGTTCGGCCACGTAGGCCTCGAACGCCTTGTCGACGGCGATCAGCTGGTCGGCCGTCGACGGCTCGGCGGCCTTGGCCCCGAATGCAGCAAAAGCGGCCAGCCCCAGGCCGGCCGCCAGAAGCTTGATCCTCATGAAGCGCCCCTTCTCCAGCGGCGCTCCTGTCAGCCGACGAACAGGCTCGCCGGATGCTCCAGGGCGCCTTTCAGCGCCTGAATGAAGGACGCGGCGTCGTAGCCGTCAACCACGCGGTGATCGAATGAGGACGAGACGTTCATCATCTTGCGCACCACCACCTGACCCTGGCGGACCACGGGACGCTCGACGATCTTGTTCGGCCCGACGATGGCCACCTCCGGCCGGTTGATCACCGGGGTGGTCGTGATCCCGCCCAGGGCGCCCAGACTGGTCAGGGTGATCGTCGAGCCGGTCAGCTCTTCGCGCGAGGCCTTGCCCTGGCGCGCCAGGCCAGCCAGGCGAGCGATCTCGCCGGCCAGTTCCCACACGTCCCTGCCCTCGGCGTGCTTGACCACCGGCACGATCAGGCCGTCGTCGGTCTGGGTGGCGATGCCGACGTGCAAAGCCTGGTAGCGGCGCAGGATTCCGGCCTCGTCGTCATAGAGGGCGTTGACCTGCGGGAAGCGCGGGACCGTCTTGACCAGGGCGCGGATCATGAACGGCAGGAAGCTCAGCTTGGGTTTGCCCTCAGCCGCGGTGGCGTTCAGGTGGCCACGCAGCGCTTCCAACTCGGTGACATCCACCTCCTCGACATAGGAATAGTGCGGGATGTTGCGCTTGGATTCCTGCATCTTCTCGGCGATGCGGCGGCGAAGCCCGATCACCTTCGTCTCGGTGATGGCCGAGGCCAAGACCGGCGCGGCCACGCGGCCGGCGCCGCCGACCAGCAGGCGGTCGAGGTCGGCGTGCTCGACCCGCCCGCCGGGACCGTGGCCCTGAACCGCGGAAAGGTCGATGCCGAGGGCCTGGGCGCGGGCGCGCACGGCGGGGGAAGCCAGGGCCTTCTTGTGGCCGGCGCCAGCAGGGGCGTCGCCATGAACCGTGGGCGGCGCTGCTGCCGCCAGATAGCGCGCGCCGAACTCCTCGCCGAAGTCCTCGTCGTCATCCACCGCCGCGGGCGCGACGGCTGCGGGAGCCGGGGCTTGAGCGGCAGCCGGCTTGGCCGGCGCTTCCTCGGGGACGTGCGCCCCAGCGTCCAGTTCGAATACGGCGATCTCGGAGCCCACGGGCGCCATGTCGCCCTCGGCGCCGCCGACCGAAACCACAACGCCGGCCACCGGCGCGGTGATCTCGACGGTCGCCTTGTCGGTCATCACGTCGACCAGGGGCTGGTCCTCGGCCACGTGGTCGCCGGCCTTGACGTGCCAGGCGACGATCTCGGCCTCGGCGATGCCTTCGCCCACGTCGGGCAGCTTGAAGACGAAACGGGCCATGTGCTCTTACGCCTCCACCGCGCGGCGCAGCGCCGCCGCGACCCGCTTGGGGCCAGGAAAATAGCTCCACTCGAATGCGTGAGGATAGGGCGTGTCCCAGCCCGTGACCCGCTCGATCGGCGCCTCCAGGTGGTGGAAGCAGTGCTCCTGCACCAGGGCCGAAAGCTCGGCGCCATAGCCGCTGGTGCGGGTGGCCTCATGCACGATCACGCAGCGGCCGGTCTTCTCCACCGAGGCCACGATGGTCTCGATGTCCACCGGCACCAGGGTGCGCAGGTCTATGACCTCCGCATCGATCCCCGCGTCTTCGGTCGCGGCCAACGCCACGTGGACCATGGTGCCATAGGCCAGCACGGTCACCGCCTCGCCGGCCCGCGCGATCGCTGCCTTCCCGAGGGGGACGGTGTAGTAACCGTCGGGCACCTCGCTGGCCGGGTGCTTGGCCCAGGTCTGCACCGGTCGGTCATGGTGGCCGTCAAACGGGCCGTTATAGATCCGCTTCGGCTCCAGGAAGAGCACCGGGTCGTTGCACTCGACCGAGCTGATCAGGAGGCCCTTGGCGTCGTAGGGATTGGAGGGGATCACGGTCTTCAGGCCCGCCACGTGGGTGAACAGGGCCTCGGGGCTCTGGCTGTGGGTCTGGCCGCCGAAGATGCCTCCGCCATAAGGCGTGCGCACGGTGATCGGCGCGGTGAAGTCGCCGGCCGAGCGGTAGCGCAGGCGCGCCGCCTCGGAGACGATCTGGTCGTAGGCCGGATAGATGTAGTCGGCGAACTGGATCTCGATGATGGGGCGCAGGCCATAGGCGGCCATGCCGATGCCCATGGCCACGATGCCGGCCTCGCCGATCGGGGTGTCGAAGCAGCGGGTCAGGCCGTGCTTTTTCTGCAACCCGTCGGTGGCGCGAAAAACGCCGCCGAAATAACCGACGTCCTCGCCGAAGATCAGCACGTCGCCGTCCCGCTCCAAAAGGACGTCCATGGCCGAGTTGAGGGCCTGGATCATGTTCTGGGTCGCCATCGGATCAGCCCTCCACCGACTGCAGCTGTTCACGCAGGTGCCAGGGCATGTCCTCATAGACCTCGGCGAACATCTCGCGGATGGGCGGGGCCGAACCCTCGCTGAGAAGGCCTTGCGCCTCGGCCTCGCGCTGGGTGACGCGCACCTGTTCGTCGACCTCGGCCTGCAGCGCCGTTTGTTGTTCGTCCGACCATTCACCGATGGCGATCAGGTGCCGCTTCAGGCGCTCGATCGGATCGCCGAGCGGCCAGCTGCTGGCCTCCGTCGCCGGCCGATAGCGGCCGGGGTCGTCGCTGGTCGAGTGCGCCTCGGCCCGGTAGGTGAAGAGCTCGATCACCGTCGAGCCGAGGTTGGCGCGGGCGCGCTCGGCGGCCCAGGTGGTGGCCGCATGCACCGCCAGGAAGTCGTTGCCGTCCACGCGAAGGCCGGGCAGGCCATAGCCCAGGGCGCGGGCGGCGAAGGTGGTGCGCTCGCCCCCGGCGATGCCCTGGAAGGACGAAATGGCCCACTGGTTGTTGACGATGTTCAGGATCACCGGCGCCCGGTAGACCGAAGCGAAGGTCAGGGCGTGGTGGAAGTCGGCCTCGGCGGTGGCGCCGTCGCCGATCCAGGCCGCGGCGATCCGGTCGTCGCCCTTGTAGGCCGAGGCCATGGCCCAGCCCACCGCCTGACTGAACTGGGTGCCCAGGTTGCCGGAGATCGAGAAGAAGCCGTACGCCTTGCTGGAATACATGCTGGGCAGCTGGCGGCCCTTCAGCGGGTCGGCGGCGTTGGAGTAGATCTGGCACATCATGTCGAACAGCGGATAGCCGCGCGCAATCAGAAGGCCCTGCTGGCGGTAGGTCGGAAAGCACATGTCCTCATGCGCCAGGGCCGCGGCCTGGGCCACCGCCACCGCCTCCTCGCCGCGGCACTTGATGTAGAAGCTGATCTTGCCCTGGCGCTGGACCTTGTAGAGCCTGTCGTCATAGGCGCGGGTCAACATCATGGCGCGCAGGCCGTCGCGCAGGACCTGGGGCTCAAGCTTCGGGTTCCAGGACCCGACCGCCTTGCCCTCGTCGTCCAGCACCCGCACCAGGCCATAGGCCAACTCGTGGATCGAGGAAGGATCGACGTCGATTTCAGGGCGCGGCATGGCCCCTGCCGGCGGCACCTTGACGCCGCTGAAGTCCGGCTCCTGGCCAGGCCGGACCTTGGGCTCCGGAATGTGCAGCGAGAGAGGCAGGCTGTTCTTCATTGCGGCGTTGACCCTGGGATTCGATTTCCGATCTGCGCAGATACGAGGATCATTCTTCGACAATCGCGCAAATCGGTAACATATTTTCGCGCGCTATAGCACAAGGTGGGGCGCCCTTGTCCACCGCCATGATGCTGCGCCCGCTTGGGCGCCGGCGGCAAGGCGCACTCAGTCGCCGGTTCGCAGGTCCTGGAACGCCGCCAGGGCGCGGGCGCGGGCCTCGGCGTGTTCGACAATCGGATGGGGATAGTCGCGGCCGAGCCTCATGCCGGCCTGGGCCAGCACTGCGGCCGGCGCGGTCCAGGGCGCGTGGATGTAGCCGGCAGGCATCCCGGCCAGCTCCGGAACCCAGCGACGGACATAGGCGCCTTCGGGATCGAACCGCTCGCCCTGGGCTACGGGATTGAAGATGCGGAAGAAGGGGGCGGCGTCGGCGCCGCTGCCGGCGGTCCACTGCCAGTTGGCGGCGTTGTTGGCTAGGTCCGCGTCGACCAGGGTGTCCCAGAACCAGGCCTCGCCCACACGCCAGTCGATCAAGAGGTGCTTGACCAGGAACGAGGCGACCACCATGCGCACGCGGTTGTGCATGAAGCCGGTGGCCCAGAGCTCGCGCATGCCGGCGTCGACCAGGGGATAGCCGGTCCGGCCCCGCCGCCAGGCGGCCAGCGCCGCCGGATCGCCGCGCCAGGCGAAGCGGTCGAATTCAGGCCGCACATTGACCTTTGCCAGATCCGGCAGGTTGAACAGCAACTGGTGATTGAACTCGCGCCAGCCGAGTTCGCTGAGGAACTTGTCCAGGTCATCGGCAAGGCCGGGCCGGCTGGCAGCGTGCGCCAGGGCCATGCGCCAGACCTGACGAGGGCCGATCTCGCCCCAATGCAGATGCGGGGAAAGGCGCGATCCGCCGTCGCGGGCTGGCGGGTCGCGGCGCTCGCTGTAGCCTTTCAGGCCATGCTGCAGAAAGTCCTCGAGCCTGGCCAGGGCTCCCGCCTCGCCCGGCGCCCAGTCGGAAAAGCCGGTCGACCAGTCGGGCGCCGTGGGGTGCAGCCGCCAGTCGTCCAGGTGGTCGCCAGCGGGCCAATCGCGCGGGCCGGTCAACTCGTCGGGGATCACGGGCGCCGGCTCGGCGGCGACCATCGGCTTTGCGGCCCGCCAATAGGCGGTGAAAACCTTGAACGGGCCGCCGGCGCCGGTGCGCACGGTCCAGGGCTCGTTCAGAAGCGCGCCATTGAACGAGCGCGCCTCCACGCCCGCCTCTTCCAGGTCACGCTTGATGGCGGTGTCGCGTTCGACTGCGGCAGGATCGTAGAGCCGGTTCCAGACCACCAGGCCCGCCCCGACCTCCTGGGCCAGGCTCAATAGCTGCACCTGAGGATCGCCGAGCCGCAGGACCAGGCGCAGGCCTTTCGCCTCCAGGCTTTCGGCCAGCTTGCGCAGGGACTTGTCCAGCCACCAGAGCGACGCAGCGCCACGCGGCCGTGTCGTATCGCCCACCGCCAGCACGAAGACGGGAATGATCGGCCGCCCGCTGGCGGCGGCGGCCGCCAGGGCGGGATTGTCCGCGAGCCTCAAGTCCTGGCGGAACCAGACCAGCGCAGGGCGGGCCGGGTTTGCTCCGACCATCAGCCGACCTTCAACGCGGTGACCTTGGGCGCCTGCTCCCAGCCGCCGCCAAGGGCCTGGAATACCGCCACCTGGTCTAGGGCCAGTTGCTGGTCCGAAGCCGCCAGAGCCTGGTCAGCGCCCAGGGCTGTCGCCTGGGCGGTCAGAAGGTCCAGCATGCTGATCGTGCCGGCCTCATACTGGATCCGCGCCAGCCGAAGCGCCTCGTCGCTCCTGGCGGCGGCGGCCTTCAGCGCGCCGTGACGGTCCAGTTCGGCGCCATAGGCGGTCAGCGCCTGCTCGGTCTCCTTCAGGGCCTGCAACACGGTGGAGTCAAAGCTGGCCAGGGCGCCGGAGGCCTGAGCCCGGGCCTCGATCACATGGGCCCGCGCCAGGGCGATATTGGGAAACGACCAGGTTACCAGCGGCCCCAGCGAATAGGAGATCGACCCCGGCCTGCGCAGGCCGCCGACCGAACCCGCAGCGTCGGCGATCGAGCCGCCAAGGGAGACGCTGGGATAGAATTCCGCCACCGCGACGCCGATCCTGGCCGTGTCGGAGGCGAGCACCCGCTCGGCCTGGCGCACGTCCGGTCGCCGACGCAAGAGGGTCGCGCCATCGCCGGTGGGCAGGGGTTGGGCGAGCTGCGGGGGCGCAACGCAGGCCGCAGCCTCGGCGGGGATCTCGGAGGGGGTCTTGCCGAGGAGCGCCGCCAGCTCAAGCAGCGCCGTGCGCCTCTGCCCATCCAAGGGCGCAATCGCCGCCCTCGCCTGCTCCAGCGCCGCCTCGGCGCGGGCGAGATCGAAGTCGGATATGGCGCCGGCCTCCCGCTGGCGGCGGGAGATGTCGAAGGTTTCCTGCGCCGCCGCCAGCGACCGGCGCGCCACCGCCGCCTGGGCCGCAAAGCCGCAGGCCTGGGCGTAGGCCGAGGTGGCTTCGGCGGCGACAGTCACGCGCACCGCGTCCTCCGCCGCCTGGGCGGCGCCGGCATTGGCCCGGGCGGCCTCGATCGCACGGCGGACCTGGCCGAACAGATCGACCTGATAGGCGGCGCTGAAGCCGGTGGAATAGCCCCAGCCCGCCTTGGCATGTGACTTGCCGGCGGCGATGGCCGCCTGGTTGGCGGCGGCGCTTCGTCCATAGGCGGCGCCGGCGTCGAGGGTCGTGCTGGGCAGAAGGTTGCTGCGGGTCTCGCTGACCAGGCCTTCGGCGTAGTCGAGATTGGCGGCCGCGACCTTGAGGTCGAGGTTCTCGGCCAGGGCCTGTTCGACCAGGCGGTCCAGCACCGGGTCCTGGTAGAGCCGCCACCAGGTCGGCGAGGTCGCATCGCCCGAGGTCACGACGGCTGGCGCCGAGGAGAACGACCCGGCGGCGGGCGCCGGCGTCTGCGGCGTCGCATAGCGCGGCCCGACGGCGCAGCCGGCCAGTCCGGCGGCGGCGAGCAGGAGGAAAAGCGGACGCCTCATCGCGCTCAACCCTCCTCGGCCAATTCGGTCTCGTGCGGCGTGCCGCTGGTCGTGGGCACCGCCGGCCGCTTGCGCGGCGGCTGCGGCAAGCGGTGCGAGATCCACCGGCAGGCGACATAGAACACCGGCGTGAACATCAGGCCGAACACCGTCACCCCGATCATGCCGAAGAACACCGCCACCCCCAGGGCCTGGCGCATCTCAGCCCCGGCGCCGGTGGCGAAGGCCAGCGGGAACACGCCCAGGATGAAGGCGGCCGAGGTCATCAGGATCGGCCGCAGGCGCGTGCGCCCGGCCTCGACGGCGGCGTCGTGGGACTCCAGGCCATGCTCCAGCTCGCCCTGGCGGGCGAACTCGACGATCAGGATGGCGTTCTTGGCGGCGAGGCCGATCAGCACGACCAGGCCGATCTGGGTCAGGATGTTGTTGTCCATGCCGCGCAGGTTCACGCCGAGCATGGCGGCCAAGAGGCACATGGGCACGATCAGGATCACCGCCAGCGGCAGGGTCACACTCTCATAAAGCGCCGCAAGCAGGAGGAAGACGAACACGACCGCCAGTACGAACACCACCCCGCCGGTGTTGCCGGCCAGCTTCTGCTGGTAGGCCAGCTCGGTCCATTCGACGTTGTAGCCGGCCGGAAGCCGCTCGCGCGCCAGCCGTTCCATCGCCGCCATGGCCTGGCCGCTGGAATAGCCGGGCGCGGCGTCGCCGTTGATCTCGGCGGCCGGGAACAGGTTGTAGCGCAGCACCCGGTAGGGGCCCGTGATCGGCTTCAGATTAACCACCGAGCCCAGCGGCACCATGGCGCCCGTGTTCGAGCGGGTCTGCAACTCCGGCAGCCGCGAGATGTCGTTGCGATAGGGGGCGTCGGCCTGGGCCAGCACCTGGAAGGTGTGGCCGAACAGGTTGAAGTCGTTGATGTAGGTCGAGCCGAGATAGGTCTGCAGCGTGTCGAAGATGCTGGCGTCGGGCACGCCCAGCATCTCGGCCTTGGTGCGGTCGATGTCGGCATACATCCGCGGGGTGCGGGTGTTGAAGGTGACGAAGGCCGAGCCGATCGCCGGCTCGCTCTTGGTCGCTTCGGCAAGGTCCCGGGTCGTGGCCTCGAGCTGCTGATAGCTGTGCCCGCCCTGGTCCTCGACGATCAGCTTGAAGCCGCCGGTGGTGCCGATGCCGCGCACCGACGGGGGCACGATCAGCTTGATTTCGGCGCCGTTGATCACGCTGAGCCGCTTCTTCAGCTCGGCCATCACTTTCGGCGTTTCCTGGTGCTTTCGATAGCGCTCCGGGAACGGCTTCAGCATCAAGTAGATCTGGCCGGAGTCCGACGAGGTCGTGCCGCTGGTGGCGTCGACGCCGGCATAGATTGAGGCGGCCTCGACTCCCGGGGTGCCGAGCAGGATGTCGCGCACCTGGTGCATGATGGCGTCCGTGCGGCCGAGCGAAGCCCCGGGCGGCAGATTGACCGCCACCAGAAGCTGACCCTGGTCCTGGGTCGGAATGAAGCCGGTCGGCGTGGCGGTCAGGCGCCAGCCGGTCAGGCCCAGCAGCCCGGCATAGAGCAGCAGCATCACCGCCACGAGCCGCACCAGCCGGCGAACGAGACGGGAATAGCGACCGCTGAGGGCGTCGAAGCCCGCGTTGAACTTCTGGCCGAAGCGGGTCAGCAGCCCCAGCTTGACGCCCGCCTTGGGGGCGGCGTGCGGCTTCATGATCAGGGCCGCCAGGGCCGGCGACAGGGTCAGCGAGATGATCAGAGAAAACACGGTCGCCGTTGCGATGGTCAGAGCGAACTGCTTGTAGAACTGCCCGGAAATGCCGCTGATGAAGGCCGTCGGCACGAACACGGCGGTCAGCACCAGGGCGATGGCGACCAGGGCCCCACCGACCTCGTCCATGGTCTGGTGCGCAGCCTCGCGCGGGGTCATCCCCAGGTGCAGCAGGCGCTCCACGTTCTCCACCACGACGATGGCGTCGTCGACCACGATGCCGATGGCCAGGACCAGGCCAAACAGCGACAGCGTGTTCAACGAAAACCCGAAAGCGCCCATCACCGCAAAGGTGCCAATCAGCGAGACCGGGATGGCGATGATCGGGATCACCGCCGCGCGCCAGCTCTGCAGGAAGATCATCACCACGACGACCACCAGCGCCAGGGCCTCGAACAGGGTCTTTTCGACCTCGTCGATCGACGCGCGCACGTAGTCGGTTGGATTGTAGATGATCTTGTAGTCCAGCCCCGGCGGGAAATCGCGTTTGAGGGTGTTCATCTGCGCCACGATGGCGTCGGCCGTCTGCAGCGCGTTGGTGCCGGGCTGCTGCAGGATGCCGAGCGCCACGGCGTTGTATTTGTTCATGTAGGCGTTGGTGGTGTAGTCCGCGGCGCCCAGCTCGATGCGGGCCACGTCGGTGACCTTGGTCACCCGGCCCAGGAGATCGGACTTGATGACGATGTCGCCGAACTGCTGCGGGGTCATCAGCCGCCCCAGGGTCTCGACGTTCAGCTGATAGGCGCTGCCTTCCCGATTGAGCGGCGGGGCGCCGATGGCGCCGGCGGCGACCTGGACGTTGTGGCTTCGCAGGGCTGCGACCACGTCGTCGACCGTCAAGTTGCGCGCCGCCGCCCGGTCGGGATCGATCCAGATGCGCATCGAATAGTCGCGGGCGGCCCGGCTGCCGATGTCGCCCACGCCCGGCACCCGCAGCAGGGCGTCGCGGATGTGCAGGCCGACATAGTTGGCGATGTATTGCTGATCCAGCGACCCGTCCGGCGAGTACATGTGCACCGCCAGCAGGAAATCGGTCGAGGCTTTGCGCACGGTGACGCCCGAAGCGACCACCTCGGCCGGCAGGTGCGGCGTGGCGGTGGCCACCCGGTTTTCGACCAGCACCTGGGCGTTGTTGGGATCGGTGCCCAGCTTAAAGGTGACGGTGATGTTGACGTGGCCGTCGCCGGTGGACTGCGAGGACATGTAGAGCATGTCCTCGACCCCGTTGATCTGCTCCTCGATCGGCGTGGCCACGGCGTCGGCCAGGGTCTCGGCCGAGGCGCCGGGATAGGTGGCGCTGACCACCACCGTCGGCGGGGCGATATTGGGGTACTGCGCCACCGGCAAAGACGGGTAGGCGATGGCGCCGACCAGGGTGATCAGGATCGCCACCACGGCCGCGAACACCGGCCGCTCGATGAAGAAGTGCGACAGCTTCATCTGGGGTCAGCGACCCGCATCGACGATGGTCGCCGATCCGGCCGGGGGCGTGATCAATCCGCCCTGGCCGCTGGCGGACGCCGAAACCGGGATCGAGCCCGGCTTGGCGTTGACCTTCTGCCCCGGGCGGGCGCGCTGCATGCCGTCGATGATCACCCGATCGTTCGGCCCCACACCGGACTTGATCACGCGCAGTCCGCCGGACAGGGGGCCGAGCTCGACCGGGCGCTGGCTGACCACCCCGCCGCCATCGACCACATAGATCACTTGGCGCGTTTGGTCGGTGACTACGGCCTGGTCGGGCAACAGAAGGGCGTTGTAGGCGCCCGAACCCAGCAGGCGCATGTGCCCGAACATGCCAGGGGTCAAAAAGCCGTCGGGATTGTCGACCACCGCGCGGCCGCGGATGGTGCCGGAGCTGTTGTCGAGCGCGTTGTCGACGAACTCCATATGCCCCTTCCAGCGATAGTTCGGCTCATCCTGCAGCCGGATTTCCACCGGATTGGCGGCGTCGCGCGAAGACGTCCGCGTCCCTGCCTCGTTGGCGCGGGAGTATTTGAGATAGAGCGCCTCTGAGCCGGTGAAGGAGAAGCGGATCGGGTTCAGGTCGACGATGTTGGTCAGGACGGTGGTGTCGGCGGCGACCAGATTGCCGGGCGCGACCCGCCGGTCAGAGATTCGGCCGCCGAGCGGAGCGGTGACCCGGGTGAATTCGAGATTGAGGGCGGCGGTCCGCACCGCGGCCTCCGCAGCGACCAGGTCCGCCTGGGCCTGGCGATCCGTGGCCACCAGGGTGTCATAGGCCTGCTCGCTGATCGCCTTGGCGTCTAAGAGCTTCTTGCCACGGTCGAGTTCGGTCTTGGCGTTGGCCATCGCGGCCTGGGCATGGGCGGCCTGCCCCTTGGCCTGGTCGAGCGCCGCCTGGTAGGGCCGCGGGTCGATCACGAACAGAAGCTGCCCCTTGCGTACGGTCTGGCCGTCCTTGAAGGCGACCTCCTGCAAATAGCCGGAGACTCGCGGGCGGACATCGACCGAGTCCACGGCGATGAACTGGCCGACGAAGTCGTCCCATTCGACCACATTGCGTGAAAGCGGATTGGCCACGGTCACGTCGAGCGGTTGAACACCGTGATCGTTCTTCTTTCCCCCGCAGGCCGAGACCATCAAGGAGACGGCCACGATGACGGCCAGGGGGGAGAGTCTTAGCATGCAGCTTTCTTTAAAAGGACTTCTGCGAGGCGTCCATGCAGGCGGGCTAGACGCATCGGAAGCGCCTCGCAAGGCCGCGACGAGCCTCGATCGTTTGTGACGCCAGCCTTAGCGGCCTTGCGTTTCCAGATTGGGGCGGAAATTTGGCAATTCAATACCGGCCGCCGGCGCTCCGTCCCCAATTCAGCCGCGATGACGAGGACAATCCTTGCCGAACACCGCCAAATGGCTGGGTTACCGGTACGGAAGGTTGTGGCGCGCATGGCAAGCCCAGCCTAGGCTGTAGGAAAATAGGCGCCGGCGAGCGGCGCCCTCGCCCGGAGGTCGCATGTCCGAGGACATTCTGGTGATCGGCGCAGGGATCGCCGGTCTGAACACAGCCCTGGCCCTTGCTCCGCACGGCCATCGACTGGTGCTTCTGGAGCGGGACGCGGCGCCGCCGTCCAGCGACCCGGACCACGCCTTTTTCGACTGGAGCCGCCGCGGGGTCGGTCATCTGCGGCACAGCCACGCCTTCCTGGCCCGGCTACGCACGATCATCAAGGATCATCACCCCGCCCTGCTGGAGCAATTGCTGGCTGCCGGCTGCCGCGAGATCCGCTTCGCCGACATGCTGCCGGACGCGCTGAAGGCGGCCTACGCCCCAGAGCCGGGCGATCAGGACATGGCGGTGCTGACCAGCCGGCGCACCACGCTGGAGTTGGTCATGCGCCGCTATGTCGAGCAGCTACCGGGCGTGTCGGTGGTGTCCGACGTTTTCGTACGCGGCCTTTTGCTGGAGCCGATGGAGGCCGGGCAGTTCCGAGTGGCGGGCGTCAAAGGCGAAGTCGGGGGCGAGGCCCACGAGTGGCGCGCAGCGGTGACCATCGACGCCGCTGGCCGCAACTCGCAGGCCTTCGAGCAGTTGCAGGAGGCCGGCGCCGCGGTCGGCGAGGAGGCCGAGGACTGCGGCATTCTCTATTACACCCGCCACTATCGCCGCCTTCCCGACCGGCCCGAGCCGCAGAGCAAGGCGCCGGGCACGGGCGACCTCGCCTTCATCAAGTACGGCCTGTTTCCGGGCGACAACGGCTGCTTCTCCATCACCCTGGCCGTACCGGAGGTCGAAACCGGCATCCGCCAGGCGATCGTGCGGCCGGAGGTGTTCGACAAGGTCTGCGGCCTGCTTCCGGGCCTGGCCCCTTGGGCCGATGCGGAAAACGCCGAGCCGATCAGCAAGGTGTTCGGCATGGGAGACCTGAAGAGCCGCTGGCGCAGCTTTGTCAGCTCCGAGGGGCGCGCGACCCTGGGCTTCTTCGCCGTCGGCGACAGCCTCGTGCGCACCAACCCGCTCTATGGCCGCGGCTGCTCCTTCGCCGCAGTCGAGGCGCAGATCCTGGCCGGCGTGCTGGAACAGGCCACAGATCCCGGCGTGCGGGCGCGCCTCTACGACACCCGCGTGCGCGACGAGCTCACCGTCTACTACGATGACATGCGCAGCCAGGACCGCGCGGCGGTCCGGCGGGCGCTTCGGGCGCGCGACCCGGACTTCGCCCCCACCTTGCAGCAGCGCCTTCGCCAGAGCTTTATAGACGACGGGGTGCGGATTGCGGTGCGATCGGACATCCATCTGCTGCGCGCCGCCATGCGCGACTTCCACATGATCGACCCGCCTGGCGCCTGGATGAAGCGGCCCCGGCACATGGCCAAGGTGGTAGGGTCCTGGGCGCGGGGCAAAAAGCGCAACGCCCACCTCTACCCGCCGCCGCTCGGCCCCGATCGCCGGTCCATGCTGTCGGCATTGGGCATCGCAGAAGCATAGCTCAGACCGGGACTTCGCCCGCCACCGTCGTCCGGTGCATGACCCGCTCGTGGCCGTCATAGCCGCCGGTCGCATGGTGCATCAGGCAGCGATTGTCCCAGATGGTCAGCATGTTCGGCCGCCAGCTGTGGCGATAGACGAAGGCGTCCTGCGTCATGTGTTTGAACAGGAAGGCCAGCAAGGGGTCGGCTTGCGCCGGCTCCATGCCCTCGACGCCCACGGTGTAGACCGGATTGACGAACAGGGCCTTTCGGCCCGTGGACGGGTGCGTGCGTACGATCGGGTGCGACCAGGTCTTCTCGGCCTCGGGGCTCGAAAGGATCGTCATGCTGCGCGACTGGGTCTCGCGCGCATAGGCGCCCTGGGGCCCATAGGGACGGGAGGCAGAGTGCACGCCGCGCAGGCCGGCCAGGCGCCCCCGGACGTCGGGACTCAGAGCTTCATAGGCCGCATAGCCGTCGGCATAGAGCGTGTCGCCGCCTTGGGGTGGGACGATCTTGGCGTGCAACAGGGTCGCGGCGGGCGGACGCTCCTGAAAGCTCCAGTCCGAATGCCAGGCGGCGCCGAACGGGCTGGAGGTCTCCTTCGCCTCGCGCCGGACCTCCAGGATGTGCGGCCGCTCGGCCAGCGGCGCGACGTAGGGGTCGACGCCGAAATCGCCGAAGATCCGCGTCGCCGCCTCCAGCTGGTCGTGATCCAGCGGCTGGTCGGGGAACCAGACCACCGCAAAATTCGCAAACGCCCGGCGCACCGCCTCGGCCACGGCCGGCACGAGCGGCCGTGTCAGATCGAGGCCGGTTATTTCGGCGCCGATCGTCGCCTGTCCTGGCTTGATCGAGACTGGCCCGTCGAGCAGCGCTTCCGGTTCCATGCTTCCTCCTAGCCGCTTCACTCCGGTCGAACCGAAGGGGGCGGATCGGAAACTTGTAACAGAATGCGCCGCCGGAGAGGTCCCAAGCCAATGCCCTAGGCAAGGCCCAGATACGAAACAACGCCGGCGCGGATTGCTCCGGGCCGGCGTCAAAGGTTGATTTCGCGATGCTGCGGCGCAACATAGCGCCTTCGGGATCGCAAATGGGGCGTCATCGTGGGTGTAACCACCAACAGCTGGCTGGAACTGCCTTTCAAAGCCATGCAGCTCGGCGTGGAGGCGCAGACCGTGATCAGCCTGCGCCTTCTGAAGCTGACCTTCGGCGGCCCGTCCGCCTTCGCCGAGGCCGAGCGGATGGTCTCGGAGAAAGCCCTGGCGGCCATGGACGCGCAGACCGACTTTCTCAGCCACGCCCTGGTGGGCCGGCCGCACCGCGCCTCCTCGCGCGCCCTGACCCTCTATCGCCACCGGGTGCGCGCCAATCGGCGGCGCCTTACAAAGCAGTTTCAGGCCTGAACGGGCCGCGGCGGATTCGACGATGAAGACCTACCAGCTCGACCTCAGGCACGCGCCGTCCAAGAACCGGCTGAACGCGCTCGACGACAACCGCCTGCCGCCCTTGAGGTTGCGGCTGGCGGACGACGCCGTGGCCATTGATTGGGCCAAGGACGAGGCGCTGCAGTTCGTCAAGCGCAATCGCGGCGCCAACTTCGCCTATGTCGAGGCGGCGTTGACCGAGCTGCTGCCGATCGGCGCGGCGGGTGACGATGATTACCGCCGCGTGGGCCGCTGGGTGCACAATCGCGAAGGCCTGAACTGGCGCCCGACCCCGCGCAAGGCCAAGGCCTAGAGCGGGATGAGGAAAAGTGCGAAGCGGTTTTCCGCTCGCATCCCGCTCTCAACTTTTAGAATCGATCACGTCTTATGAATTCGGATCGTTTCGATCCGAATTCATCGTGATCTAGGCGACCGTCGGCGGCAGCCGGCCCGACCAGGGGCGCGCGCCTTCCAGTTGGCCGGCGAGGCTGTACAGCAGGTCCTCCCGGCCGAAGGGCGCGGCGAACATCACCCCGATCGGCAGGCCCTCGGCGTTCCAAAAGAGCGGAACCGACATGGCCGGCGCGCCGATCTGGTTGTGCAGGGCCGTATAAGGGCTGAACGCGCCAATGGCGCGGGCATAGGCGCCGATGTCCTGATCGAGCCTCAATTCTCCCAGCCTGACCGGCGGGGCGGCGAGAACCGGCGAGAGCACCACGTCGTAGTCGGCATAGCGGGCGGCGTAGCGGGCGGCCGCCATGTCGAAGGTTCGCCGGGCGGCGACGTAGTCCGGGCCCGTGACGGTGCGGCCGCGTTCGGCGAATCGCCAAGTCACCGCCTCCACGTCATCTTCGGTGATCGGCCGGCCGCGAGCCTGGGCGCAGGCGTCGAGGCGAGCCGCGATATCGACCGCGATGCTGGCGGTCATGGCCTCGCCCAGCGCGCCGGCGTCAAGGTCCAGGGCCAAGGGTTCGACCTCATGGCCCAGGCTTTCGCAAAGCCTAGCCGCATCCAGCAGGGCCTCGCGGCAATCGGAATGCACGGCCGCGCCGCTGGCCGGGGCTTCGACAAGGGCGATCCGCAGCCGGGCCGGCTCGCGACCAGCGGCCTCGCGATACGGGCCGGTCTGTGGGGCGATGATGCTGTCGCCAATCTCCGGCCCAGCCAGGGCGTCGAGCAGGGCGGCGGAATCGCGCACGCTGATCGAGACAGCGTGCTGGCAGGAGAGCCCGTTCCAGCCGATCCCGGCGCCAGGTCCCGTCGCAACACGCCCTCGTGAGGGCTTGAGGCCGAACAGGCCGCAGCAGGCGGCCGGAATGCGAATCGAGCCGCCACCATCAGAGGCGTGGGCGATCGGCGAGATGCGAGCGGCCACAGACGCTGCTGCGCCACCGGACGAGCCGCCGGCGATTCGGTCGAGGTTCCAGGGATTGCGCGTCTGGCCCCAGAGCCGGCTTTCGGTGGTGGTGGTCAGGCCGAATTCGGGGCTGGCGGTCTTGCCGAAAACCACGAGGCCGGCGGCCTTGGCGCGGCGCACCAGGGTCGTGTCGGCCGGCGAGACATGATCGGCGAAGGCGCGGCATCCCTCGGTGGTGACCGTGCCGGCGAGGCCGACATTCAGGTCCTTGAGCAGGAAGGGCACGCCGGCGAATGGGCCGGAAGGCGGCTCAGAGGCGAGCTGGGCCCTCGCCTCGTCATAGTGCTTGAGCACCACGGCGTTGATGGCTGGATTGACGGCCTCGACCCGGGCGATGGCGCGATCCAGCAGTTCGGCCGGCTGTACTTCGCGGCCGGCGACGAGTTCCCCGAGGCCCAGGGCGTCGTAGCGATCGAGTTCGTCCATGGATTTCCCCTCCGAAGGTCGTGCGCCGTTTTCGTTGACCGAAAGGCTAGCCTCGAAATTCGGGCGGGTCGACCGGCGAGCCCGCTTGTTGGGCGCCGGGCGCCCGAGCGGGGCTCACTCGGAGCGAATCCATCACCTGTCAGGTGAACCTGATGGACGCGCCGCCGCCGGCGACGAACCTTGGCCCGGTCAAGCTGGCGAAGATCGGAGAGTCCGATGATCGAGTCCCTGGTGACCGTTGTAGCGTCCGCTGTAGTCCTGATGGCCGCGTTCGTCATCGCATCGCGCATCATTCCTGACGAATACGATCCGGCGCCGGCGCGAAGCCCGGCGCGGACGGTGGAGCCGCCAGTCGGTTGAGGCCGGCTGAGGTTAATCATTCGTCATTTGACCCCAGGCCCTGTCGGCCCCCACTGAGGAAAACCTTTGGGAGCGGCGACGGGGCGACATGGACCAACTGGCCTTGCGGGCCGGGCGAGGCGCATTCGCCCGATCAGGCCGCCCGCCCATCTCGCTCCAGCACCTGACGGATGTTGCGCACCCCGTGCTTGACCTCGTCGAGTTCCCGCGCGCTGAGTTCCTTCATGGCGTCGAAGCGGGCGTCGATCAGGCGCTGGCCGGCGGCGATCTGGTCGGCCATGCGGGCAAGTTCCGCGGCGCTGAGTTTCTGGCTGTCGGCCAGCCGGTCCGCAAGGTGCTCGATGCCGCGGCTGAGGCCTTCGACCGCGATCTTCAGAGCTTCAAGCGCAGTCAGCCGTTCGTCCAGCGCACGCACGTCGCTTTCCAGCGCCTCGGTGCGGGCGCGATGGGCGCCCTGGGTGATCGCCACCGCCCCGAGAGACAGCACGAACATGCCGCTGGCGGCGCCGGCGGTGATCCAGTCGGTGGGCGGCATGGAAGGGCCTCCTGCGCCAAGGGCAAGCTAGATTGCAAATCTGGTTCGGATAGGCTGGCGTGCGATGAATAGGTCCATGACACAAACGCCGGCGGCTGAGCATGTGGTGCACGAGGCGTTCGGCCCGCCATTGACGCCGCCCCAGGCGAGCGCGGCCATCGCTTTCGGCGTGGTGTCGCTGCTGATCTCAGGCCTGTTGGCGGTGCTGCTGGGCGCCCTGGCCGAGGAGCACAGACTGAGCGCAAGAGGGATCGGGCTATCGGCCATGACCGAGGCCCTGACCATGGCCATCACCACCGGTGTGGCGGGCGCGGTGCTGAAGCCGCACCGGCTGAAGCTGATCGGGGCGGTTTCTTCCGTCGCCCTGTGCGCGACCAACCTGGCGGTGCTGCTGGTGCACAACGACCTGCAGGTGATGGCGGTGCGAGGTCTGTGCGGCGTGCCTGAAGGCCTCTTGCTGTGGATCACCATCGGCATGATCGCCCGCACCGAGACGCCCGACCGCTGGGCCGGGGTGATGTTCACCGCCCTGACCGCGACTCAGCTGGCGATTTCCGCAAGCATGGCGGGGTGGGTGCTGCCGAAGCTGGGCGCCAATGGCGGCTTCGCCCTGATCGGCGTTCTCAGCCTGGCGGGCGCCCCGATCTCGCTGTGGCTGCCGGCGCGTTATCCGCCCCTGCCGAAGGTCGAGGGCGAGACCGGCGCGCCGCCCCCGAGAGGCTGGATCGCCCTAGCTGGCACCCTGCTCTATGTCTCGGCGGCCTCGGCCGTGGCCATCTATCTCGTGCCGTTCTGCATCCAGGCCGGGCTGCCGACGGTGGTCGCGCGGACGGCGACGTCGTTCTCCCTGGCGGCGCAGGTTCTGGGCGGGGCCTTGGCGACCGTGGCGGCGGGAAGAGTGAAGTACTTCGTCGTCTTCGTTGGCGGCGTGGTCGCCTATGGCGCGGTCTATCTGGTCTATGGCTTCGCGGCGCCGGCCTGGCTGTTCATCGCCGCCACGGCCCTGTCCGGCCTGACCGCGATCTTCATCAACCCGTTCCTGGTGCCGATGACCATCGAGGCCGATCCCTCGCGGCGGGCGGCGGTGCAGAGCGGGGCCGTGCAGCTGCTCGGCGCGGCGCTAGGGCCGTTCTTCGCCTCGCGCGTGGTCAGCCAGGCCGATGCGCGCGGAGCGCTGTGGCTGGGCATGGCGCTGCTGTGCTCGGGCCTGGCCGTCATCGCCTGGCTGAGGTTCACCCGCACCCAGGCGGTGGCCTAGCCGGCGCAGGCGGCCAGGGCCGCGGTCTTCTGCTGGTCACGCGCGATGCGCAGCATGCGGCCGGCCAGGAGCAGGCGCACCCGGGAGAACAGGTCTGGCGCAGCGCGCAGGGCCTCATCGGTATCGGGGTAGTCCGGCTCTGGCCCGAGATCTGGTCGACAGCGGACGGGCGTCGGCACCTCGACCGTATGCATGACTGAAGGCGGCGCCACGTCGGGCGTGCTGGCGCAGCCGGCCAGCAAGGCGATGGCGGCGCCGGCGATCAGGCCGGGTTTGCGGATCATGGATCGAGGCTCTTCAGGATCAGGGCGTCAGCGTCGCTGCAGCCGGTGACGGAGGCTGGTGCGGAAAGCACGGCGGCGGCGCGGACGCCGGCGGCCTTGACGGCCTGTTGCGCCCGACCCAGAGCGGCCTGGGCCGCGGCGGTGGCGGCGGCGTCCTGGTCCTTCTGGGCGGAGAGCGCCGCGTTCTGGTCTTCGACAGCGCTGCTCAACCTGGCCAGGCCGGCCTGACAGGTCCCGAGCGCAGCGGCGGCGGCCTTGGCCTCGGCCTGCCAGGCGCGGTGCGTAGCCGGATCGAGCGCCGCCGCCCGCGCCGCGGCGAGGTCGGACTTGGCGTGGGCCAGGCGCGCGGTCTGGACGCCGACCGTGGCCAGCAACAGGGCGAGGCCGAGCGCGCCCCAGGCCTGGCGCGAGCCCAGCAGCGAAAGCAGGAAGGCAGGCATGGCGGTCAGGCCCGATAGAAGCTGTGGCGGCCGATGTCGCAGACGTGGCGGGCCGGGTTGGCCCAGGTGGCCTGGCTGAGGCGAGGGTTGAGGTAGAGCACCACCTGGTCGGTCAGCCGGTCGTACTCCGGACCGACATAGGCGCCCGCCCGCACCTCGCGGATGATGCGCTGGACGCGCGCCCATTGGCTGGTGAAATTCTGGGCCTTGGACAGCAGCCCATCGGCGCGGACGGCGACCTCGGCGGGGGTGTGGCAGACGCGGCGGTAGCGACCGCCCACCATCTCAAAGGCGGTCCAGGAGAATTGGTCGGGCGCCAGCACCGTGCCGGCGATGGCGCCGTCCGAGGCGTAGCGGCGGGCCATGCGGTTCAGCACCACGCGGGCGATGGCGGCGACGCCGTCGTCGGGCTCGCCCGCCGCTTCCTGAAAGGCGCAGAGCGCCAGAAGGCTCGCATCGTCCATGATGCGGCTCCTTTCATGCTGCAAAGAAAGGGAGGACTCAGCCCTGGGCCGGCGGCTTCGGCTCGGTGAAGGCGGTGCCGGCGATCAGGCCGCCCACCAGGCCGCCGATGGCGAGCGCCAGGGCAGTGACATAGGGCGTCAAAGCACCCAGGAGCGCGAACCAGGCCTCGGGCCGCACGCCCTGGAGCAGGAAGACGCCGGCGATCAGGCTGGGCAGGCCGACCAGAAGGTCGATCACCAGCAGAAGGCCGATCACAGCGCCCAGCACGCGGCCGATGGCGGGGGAGCGATTGTCGCGGCCGGACAGCAGCGAGAGCCAGAAGCCGGGGCGGGTCGTAGCGGCGGCGGGAGCCTGATCGATCATCTCGCCCTCCCCTTCAGTTGGCCGCCGGCGCATAGCCGGGCGAGCGATAGGCGGGTCCGGCGACGCCGGGCGGCACGAAGTCGCCGTTCGGCGGCGCGCCAATCGTGACGTGGCCGTCGATCGGCAGGCGGGAGAAGCCGATCGCGCCGGCCATCGGCTGGACCAGGCCGCCGGTCCAGACCGTGCTGGCTGCGGCCATGCCCGGCCTGGGCTGCAGATAGACCTCGGACAGGCTGGTTCGGGCCACGTTGGCGCAGTCGGCGGCGCGGCACGGCCAATAGAGATAGCCGCCGTCGTTGTGGGCGCCATGGATGACCGGGCCGATGGCGGTGATGTCGACGTGGCGCAGGTCGACGCTCCAGCCGGCGGGCGAAGTGGAGACGGGCCAGATCGACAGGCCCTGGTAGCCGGTCCTGCAGGTGAAGCGATCGACCCGCAGCGCCTTGACCCCGCCGAACGGCTGGATGCAGTCGGCGTGGAACTGGTCATAGAAGCCGAAGACGCCGTCGATGCGGACGTTTTCGATCTGGACCACCGCCTTGGGCGCGTTGAAGTCGAGGCCGTCGGACATGCCGCCCGCCGAGGCGTCGCCCAAGAGGCCCTCGATATGCACCACGCCGGTGGCGCCGGAGACCTCGAGGATGCGGCTGGGCGGGGCGTTGGAATGGTCTGCCGGTTGGGGCACGCTGGTCCAGCCGCCGATCGAGACCAGGTTGCGGGCGTTGAAGATCCGCACCGCCCCGACGTGGCGGCCCGGGGGCCAGACCAGGCGGCAGTCCCGCCCCTGGCATGAGGCCGTGAAGTCGCCCGGCCGGACGACCACGGTCAGCGGGTCGATCAGGACCGGCGGCGCCCAGGCGAGCGGTTGAGCCGCCGCGGCGCCGGCGATCAGGCAGCCGCCTGCGATGGCCGCCCAGCCGATGAGGCGGCGGCCCATTTTGGTGAACATCTTTGATCTACCCTCTGGACGCGCAGCCGGTCAGGCCCGATGTCCCTGATTGGGGGCGTACATCAGCGAGTCGAGCCGTGACGGGGATGATTTTTACGATTGTGATGCTGGTCGGAGCGGTGGCCGCGGTGGGCGCGCGCTATGCCCGCATGGAGTGAAGCCGCTATTCCGCGGCGGCGACGGCCGGCTTCAGCCGGGGCGTCTTGAACCAGTTGATGATCGGCTTTTCCACGAACCAGTAGACCCCGACGCCGACGGTGATGCAGGTCAGGGTGATGACCACCGACGCCCCGATCTCGGCCGGGACCGATCTGACGAAGCGGTGGGCGATCTGGAACAGCGCCGACAGCACGATCACGTGGCTGAGGTAGATGGCGTAGGAGGCGTCGCCCAGCAGCTGCACCAGAGGCCAGCGCGCCGTGCCGCGGGCGCGCTCGTTGAACACCCAGCCGCTGACGAACAGCGCCGCGGGCACGCCCCAGGCGAAGCCGCGGGCCAGGCCAGGAACCTGGGCCAGGCCGAAGAAGGCGGCGATCGCCAGGCCGATCATGGCCACGCCCGCCCAGGGGGGCGCGCGCTCGGCCAGGTCCTTCTCCAGCAGGGCGCCCAGCACGCAGCCCATGCCGAACTCGGCCAACAGGCTATTGCTGTAGAAGGCGACCAGCGACCTGTCGGAATGCGGGATCAGGCCCATGGCCGTCAGCCCGGCCAGGGGAATCAGGATCAGCGCCAGGCGAAAACGCATCGGCCCCAGGAGCGCCAGGGTGATGAGGACGTAGAAGAACATCTCGTAGTTCAGGGTCCAGCCCGGGAACAGCAGGGGCTCGAACGTGCCCTTGACCGGGTGGATCGCGGGGATGAATAGGTAGGACGAGACGACGTGGCCCAGGTCGAACTTTGAGGTCAGGGTCGCGCCCGGCAGCACCACCAGCACCACCAGCATGGCGGTGGTCATCAGCCAGTAGAGCGGCACGATTCGCTTCAGCCGGCGGCTGAAGAAATCCCACGCGCCCCCTTCCCGCCCCGCCGTCAGGCTCCACATGACGAAGCCGCTGATGACGAAGAAGATGTCGACCCCGCCGGACAGGAACAGGTAGTGCGGCTTCTGCTCGGGGATCCAGTGCAGGACCACGTGGTAGCAGAGCACCATGATCGCGGCCACGGCGCGCAGATACTGGATGACCGCACTGAATTTCATGGTCTCACCTGCCGCAGACATTTCCACATGGGCGCAGGGTCGGGAAGATTGAGGTCTCTCTGGCCCGCCCGCGCCATTGTCATGATCGTCCGCCTTACTTGCCTCCACTCAGCGCTAGCACGCCAGCGTCGAACTATCCAACCTAAGCAGGCTCTGGTGTCACCCGCCCGATCCGCAACGAACGCCCCAAGCGCTGGATTGGCATTTCCAAAAGCTCATACGACGCGACCGAAATCGCAAGGCTCGCGAAAAACGCAAACAAGGCACCCTCGACCTCAGAGGCGACCCCACCATGGTGCGCCAATCCCGCCGCTAGTTGTGATGGCGGATAACTCTCGTAAAGATAGAATCCATACGAAATTCGGCCAAAATAGGCTATCGGCGGCCAGCTCAGAAGGTTCGCGAGCGGACCGGCCTGATTGCCGTGCAGGGCGAGGATCGCAATCAGGCCAAACGCCAATGCCAGCAGCGGGCTGATCGAATTCGACCATCCCAAGGCCCCCAGGCAAAAGGGCAGCACGAGGAAACCTGCAAGCGCGGCCCACCCGATCCACTCGCCGCGAAGGGCATGTCGCCTGACAATCAAGCCACCTAACCCACCGACTGCGAGACTCGCCATGTTCACAAGGCTGTCCACATAGATCGAGAACGGTGGCCATCCAGCCTCGACCATCCAGATTCGCCGCAAAACCCCCGCAGCGATAAGTCCGCCGCACCACCAAGGTGCCCAGCGGCGCGGCGTCAGGATCAGGAGCGGAGCGAAGACGAGATAGAACTGCTCCTCAATCGCGAGAGACCAGAAATGTTGCCAAGTGCCGAGGTCGACCTGCGGATGAAACTCTGCGTACCAGTTGGTTGCGTAGAGAAAATGCCAACTCAAGGCCGGGACCGGGCGACGCCAAAGTGCATAGAGCCCTGCAAGCACGATCAGCAGGGCGTAGTACGGCGGCAAAATTCGGAATGAACGGCGCCACCAGAATCCGCCGAGCTCCGACCAGCAGCTCTCCCCGCCCTCTTCGACCCGCTCGCGGGCGGCGACCAGCTGGGAGGTGATCAAAAACCCGGAGAGGAGAAAAAACAGCCACACGCCGTATGCGCCTAGCTCGTAGCGTTCGCCCAGGGCCGTCTTATGCATGAGGAAGACGCCGAAAACGGCGATTGCGCGGATTCCGTCGAATCCCTTGATACGATGTGGGGGTTGCAGCTTCACCATCGGCCGCTTTATGGCTGTCATTGAAAAGGCGCGCTAGCCCACAAGGCGCAGCGAAGCAGTTGGTGTGGGCCCCGCATGCAAACCTGCCTTTGTCAGCGGCGACGTCGTCGAAGCGCGCTGCAACATAACCCTTGTTTTCAGCGCTGCTGCCGGCCACGGCGAGGACCGCCTGACGGAACACGCAACTAGGCCTGAGCATTTCGAGAAGCATGCCGCCAAGGACAATGTTCTATGCCGATATTCCGAGTCGCCGGGCGCTGCCCGGTCAGCCTCGATCAATGCGTCCAACACCCACAGGGTCGAGCCCCTCGCAGCCGACGCCACGGCGAAATGGAAAGCCAAGCTAGGCCGCAACACATCGTGGATATGTTAACCCCCTCATGGTAGCCGTGCCCGGAGGAGCTAGGACGCCTATGAACACTCTCCGACAGACCGCCCCCAAACTCCTTGGGCGCATCCACGCGTTCGACAAGTATGATCCAGATACACATGGACCCATCTCGCCGAATTCGGAGATTATCGTCTTCTGGGTGACCTTCTCAATTTGGTTTGTGGTCCTTACCGAAAAGATTGCACTCCCACCGTTCAACATTGAACTGTGCCTCTTCGAGGGTGTGGCCTGTGTTGCCATGCTTTTCTGGAGAAAATTACTTTTCATAGAAAAAAAGCGGGCTATAGGATATTTCATATTCGCCGCTGTTTTGGTTTCAGAGCAGTTGTTTACGTATTTTCGGGAACCGATTTCGATTCCGGCCATTCTTGCGGCGATGGTATATTATTCAGTCTTCATGTTCATCGCCCCGATGGAGCGGCCAGCGATATTCAAGATAATGTGCTCATTTGTAAATGTTACATTATTCATCGGATTCATGGTCTATGTGGACTGGGCTTTTAATTTGGCTCACCACCCAATTCCAAATTTCGACAAGATCCTTCCGGAATCTTTCCAATTTCTCCACTATGTTTACATTCAACCCACGCATTGGGGATCGCCGTATACGAAACCTAACGGCTTCTTCATGCTTGAAGCATCCCACACCTCAC